>DYKZ01000034.1:21707-23019 GCA_020722345.1 Anaerolinea thermophila
GTGCGCGGCTGCGAAGTTTCTGCGGCCGTTGGAACAGCGGTATCGGCCGGCGGCCGGGAAGTGGGGGAGGAGTCCGGAGGATTCGTCGGGACAGCGGTATTGGCAATCCCGACCCGCGTCCACGTGGGGGTTGCCTGGGCAGGAACAAGCGGGAACTGTTTCAGGATCAGGGAAATGCCGCCCGCTGCCGCGCCCAGAAACAGCAGTCCGGCCAAGCCGATACCGATCCACAGGCCGGTGCGTTTGCGCGGCGGCTTCGGACCTGCCGCCTGCTCCCGTTTTACGGTCGCTGTCTGCGCCTCGGCCGCCGGCTTATGCGCCAGCATCGTCTTCGGCATGGCCATGCGGCTGGCTGTGGGGCTGGGACCGATATCCGGCATTTCGCCGCGTGCCACCGCCTGGAGGGCCTCGGACAATTGCTGGGAGGTGGAGAAGCGCTCGGCGCGGTCCTTGGCGAGGGCCTTTTCCACGATCTTTTCAACGTTCACCGGCAGATCGGGCTTGACATCCAGAATGTGCGGCACCGGCTCGGTAATATGCTTGACCACCACGCTCATGGGCGTATCGCCCTGGAAGGGCTGCCGGCCGGTCAACATCTCGAACAGGATGACGCCCAAGCCGTAGATGTCAGAGCGCCCGTCAATGCCCTCCCCCTGCGCCTGTTCCGGCGACATGTACGCCGGCGTGCCGACAATCCCCGAACCGGTCACGTTGGCCTGCGACTCGGTCAGTTTGGCGATGCCGAAGTCCGAGATATAAGGCTCGTTATACTGGTCGAAGAGGATGTTGGCAGGCTTTAGGTCGCGGTGGATGATGCCTTTGGCATGGGCGGTATCGAGGGCGGGGGCCAGGCGGGCAAAGATGCGCGCCGTTTCTTGGATAGAAAGCGGCCCCTGCTTGAGGCGGTCGGCCAGCGAGCCGCCGGTCATGAAACGCATCACGAAGTACGGCTGGCCATCCTCCTCGCCGAAGTCATAGACAGGCACAATGACCGGGTGTTCGAGCATGGCGATCGTCTTGGCCTCACGCTCGAAGCGGGTGCGGAATTGCAGATCGTGGAGCATCTCGCGCGGCAAGACCTTGATGGCCACCTCGCGCTCGAAGCGCGGGTCGTAGGCGCGGTAGACTGTTGCCATGCCGCCCCGTCCCAATTCAGCCCTGATTTCGTAGCGACCGATCTTTTCTGGATTCATGATGCTATTTTAACCTCATTCGGAGCATGCGGAGCATACGGGTTTCTAGATACGACATTGAAACTATGAGTCCACTGCAAAAACCTTTTTAAACACGAAGGACACAAAGGCAACGAAGG
>DYKZ01000188.1 GCA_020722345.1 Anaerolinea thermophila
GGGTCTCCGGATGTTGCGAAAAGAGTAATAGAAAATGGCTGCATTGACTAACCCCCGGCCAACCGCTTGAGGCTGTCCATCGCCAGACTCGGCTTGCCATCGTTGCCGAGGCCATTGGCGAAGGCGAGGTAGTGGTCGACGTTACGGATCACCTTCCGGACGAACTCAAACGGCTTGGCTTCGTAGTCGCACAGCGCCGCGTTGCCCTTGGCGATGAACCAGTCGTAGATCTCGTCCTCGCGCACCACTGCGTCGCCACGTTCGTTCTTGATCACGTAGTTGGCCATCAGGAAGTAGCGCAGGAAACGCAGTGGCTTTTCCTTCTCCTTTTCCAGCGGCTTGGTGATCTTCTTCCACTCGTCCTTGAGCTGGGTGAACTGCGCTTGCTTGACCTGCGTGAACAGCAGGTTCTTGAGCAAGTCCATCGGGTTCAGGCCCACGCCGCGCTCGTTGATGGTCTCGAAAATCTTCAGCGCGCTGCTGACGTCGGTGGAAATCTGGATGAACACCACGTTGTTGGCCAGATAGCCCCAATATTTCTTCAGCTTGGCCGTGTCGTCGTAGTTGTCCTTCAGATAGCGATACAGCGTGCTGTAGGCGTTGACCAAATTTTCCAGCGACCCGAAGCTCGTGATGCCAGCAGCCTGGATGCCAGCTCGCACGGCCTGTGGCTCGGCGTCCATCTCTACCAGCTTGGCCATCACTTCGCCCGCGCTCTCGTAGCGAGGCTCCAACTTCAGGGTGGTGCACACCTCGCCGTCGCTGTCCACGTAGCTGGTCGAGATCAGCCCGGAAAGCATCTGCCGCTGCGGTTCGCCCTGGAACAGATGCTTGAGGGCGCACAGCAGTAGGAAGAATGTGGTCAGGCGCTGCTGGCCGTCAATCACCTCGTAGTGATTTTTCTGCTCGGTCGGCGACACAAGCACAGTGCCGATGAAGTATTCCCGCGTCGTGCCTGCATCTATCTGCTCGCCGATGTCCTCAAGCAGCTGATGCACTTCCTTGTCCGTCCAGACGTACTCGCGCTGGTAGTCCGGAACGATGTAGAAGCACTCCCTGAATGCCTCCTCGATGCTGTACTTGTGGTTTTCGATGCGGGCCATATTCTTCCTTCTTCTTCAAATCGCGGAGCGAAAAGCGACGAACTGGTTACTCGGGCCTTCCGACCGGAGGTCGAGGTTCGGGCTGTTCGACACCACGTAGGCCAGGGGCCGCGTCAAGTTGAACGGGAACAGCACGGGCAGCGACTGCAGACTGGGCACTGAAACGGGCTTGCCGGCGTAGCGGACAGCAGCTTCGATCAGCCAGGCAGTGAGCGCATCGTTGTCGATGCTCGTCTGGGGCAAGCGAATGACGCGCTTGCCTTTCTCGACCCGCTCCACGGCGCCCCAGCTCGCCTGGCTCTGGATGACCATGTTGGTCATACGACGGGTGCCTTCGCGCTCCCCGTAGGTTTCACTCATGCGCCGGTGCACCTCGGCGGACGCACAGTCGCCCTGAATGGCGGACAGGCGGCCCACCAGCTCGGCCACCTTGCCAAAGAACGGGTACGTCGCCACGGACATGCCCCAGCACAGCGCTGAGACGGGAATGTCCGGCTGCGTCTTGTGGATGGCCACGCCGCGATCCGCGAAGTCAGCCAGTTCAGCGCGTGGCTCCAGCCACAACCGATTCAGTACGGTGCGTGTTTTCTTCTTGGCTTCCACGCCAAGCTCGGCTGCATCGAGCAGTGCATTCAGATCATCTAGCCCAGCCACGCCTGCACGAACATTCAGTGCCGCAGCCGCCCAATCAAGCTGAATAAACCGATCAAAGCCTATTTTTGGGGCTGATGAATTCATTCGGTACCAATCACATAACTGACTTTCACAAAGGGCACGATCAACTCTTCGACCGACACCCCGCCGTGGACCACCACCTGCTCGCCCTCCGGCACAAAGGCGGTTCGTCCGCCTGCGAATAGGGGCATGAAGTTCGCGGGCAGTCCAGCGATGTCCAACCTGACTGTGGTGGGATAGGCCGCAGCAGAATCGGCCAGCAGTGGCTCACTCCGGTAGACCCGAACGCGCTCCCCGCGCGTCTCGGCAATCACGCCCTGGCTGGGCCTGCCGACGCCGGTGGACTCCATGTTGCCGTGGTCCGCCGTGAGATAGATGTGGTATCCCTTGTCCAGCAGCAGCGAGAACAGCCGGTCGACGAAACCAGTCGTTAACCAGTTCCCGATCCACATCGCCACGTCTTTCTTGGACTGCTCCTTGTGGAGCCGATCGTCCACCTCATCGATGACCAGGCCCACCACCTTCGGGCGCCGGTCGATCAAATCCGCTTCCAGTGCGTCGAGCTGATGGGTCTGACGCAGCGCGCGTCGATACATCACCTCATTCGAATTGACGCCTTCGTTCTGCCAGAACGTCTTCCACAAGGATTCCTCCTTGTCCGTTCGGTCGATGGAGTCGTCGAACTCACGCGGCTTCAGGCCGGAGAACAGCGCCTGGCGCGACACCGATGTCACAGTCGGCAGCCACGCGAACGCGGTTCCCTCGTCAAACGCGAAGCGTTTCGTGGTGGCGATCAGACGCTCGCGGATCTGCACCCACTGGTCGAAGGCCAGCCCGTCGAATACCAGCAGAGCCACCTTGGTTTCCCCTGCGGACCGCCGATGGCGCAAAAAGCGCGGCACGTGATGCACCATCACCGGGCCTTTGGTCACAGGCTGCAGGATCAGGTCGGCGTAATGCTTGGCTGCGACCCAGGCTCGCAGACCCTCGTCTGATTGCGCCTGCAAGGTCTTGATCCGTTCCCGAATCACCGGCAGGTGTTCGCTGCCTTCAGTGCCTGGCAGACCATGCGTGCGGGCCAGGATCTCACTGTAGCGTTTGGCGAACTCGCTCCAGTCCTTGTGCGAAGAGGCTGCCGTCGGCGTTGCCTCGATCAGGCCATCAATGCCTTTGAGTACCAAAGCCTGCAATGCCGCCGGGTCCTGGACGATGCCGGCCTTGATCCAACTCGGCATCCCCGCCGGAACACTGTGCACCGCGAGCGGACGCAAGCTGCCGTCGAGGAACATGGAGTCGACCAGCACCTGCACATCGGAGTGATCGAACGGAATCTCGATCTTGGCGACGTAGTCTGGTGGTGGCGGCTCCCCTGTACGCGTGCTATCAAGCCCCAGGGTCGTCAGGTAGCGATACCACGCATCCTGTACCACGCGCAGCAGCGCGCTCTTTGATGCCAGCCATGTGGCGACGGGAAGGTCCGGGAACAGTCCCTTGCCCTGGATGATGCTTGCCGCGTGCTGGGCGAACAGGAGTGGCAACGAGCGGTTGGCGAAGTGCATGCGCAGCAGCTCACGCCAGAAGTCGACCGGGTTGCGAATGGATCTCGGCGTCAGTTGGTAGACGTGCTCGAGAATGAAGTACTTGGACTCGTTCTCGCCACGCGCGGACTGCAATTCGGTCTGGTGGGCATGAAACAGCCCGGCAAAATGCTCCGGCTCGACCTGCTGTACCGCGCTGTATGCCAGCCTCGGGAAGAGCTCAGCGAGGCTCAGTCGAACCACACGTCCGTGGTGCACGAT
>DYKZ01000189.1 GCA_020722345.1 Anaerolinea thermophila
CTGCCGGGAACGCGGACTTGTCTTCGGGAAAAGTTCCTGGCGGGCCTGATCCGTTGTTCCGTATCGGTGCAAAGTTCATGGAGGAGGTGAAGGAGGGCGGAAAATGGGCATGATCCAGCTTCACAAGATGGCGCGAACCACCCCGGCCATCCGAAAGGAGATCCGTGAGGCTACCCTCCCCGAAAGGGAACTCGCAAGGAGATACAATATCACGAGAGAGACCGTCCGGACATGCGTATTTATCCAGCGCGGGTATCGCAGCCGTCCTCGGAATGCCACGCTACTCACAATGTGGAACTTGTAAATCAGGATTGTCGCCAGGTAGACGGATAAAGGAGCCACGAAGTCATGCAGATATTAATCAATGGTCTTCTGCAAGGTGTCCTGTTAGGCGCATTAGGCGTGGCGTTCTCGCTGGTGTACCGAACGACCAAGGTATTTCATATCGCACTGGGTGGAATCTACGCGGCTGCCCCTTTTGTCTTGTTGACCGCTATGCAAAGCGGCGCGCCGCTCATACTGAGTGCGCTGTTTGTGATTTTAGCCGCGGCAGGATTGGGAGTTCTCATCGAGGAGACTGTTCATTGGCCATTCGAGCGCAAGCGGTCCCCGGCAGCAGTCCACTTAATCGGCTCGCTGGGCGCCTACCTTGTGTTAGTGCAAATTGTCGCCGTGGTATGGGGCAATGAAACGAGGGTACTCCGTGAGGGAATTGACAAGACCTGGAGCGCATTCGGAGTTACGCTCTCGCAAGCGCAGGTTCTGGGTCCTGCCATGGCCGCGACAGCCGTGGTAATCTTGTTTGGTTTGCTCGCGCGAGCGGAACGCGGGTTGGAGTTGCGCGCCTTGGCGGACAACCCGGTGCTGGTGGCCCTGCTCGGGCGCAATGTGCGCGCACTGCGGCGTTGGGTATTTGGCCTGAGCGCTGCACTGGCAGCGATAGCTGCTACCGCCCAAGCCTGGGACGTGGGTTTCGATCCGCACGTGGGTCTCAAGGCGGTGCTGCACGGCATGGTCTCGATGATCATCGGCGGTGCCGGCAGCTTCGTCGGGCCGTTCGTGGGCGGTATCCTGCTCGGTGTGCTGCGCGCCGAGGTCGTATGGTTCGGTTCCGCTCGCTGGGAAGAGGCGGTGACCTTCACGCTGCTGGGTGCGTTCCTATTCTTCCGGCCGCAGGGAATTTTTGCGCGCAGGGCAAGACTGGAGGAGGGGGTGTGAACTACGTTTTCCACCTACTGATCTACTTCGAGATCTACGCCATCGTAGCGTTGTCGCTCAACCTGTTGATCGGCTACGGCGGGCTGCTGCAGGTGGCGCATGCTGCGTATTATGGTATTGGCGCTTATACCGCTGCGTTGCTTTGGACCAAGCTTGGCTGGGGGTTCTTCCCAGGGCTCGCAGTCGGGGCGCTCGCGGCGGGCGTGCTGAGTCTCCTGGTTTCGCTGCCCGCGTGGCGGTTCAAGGGCGACTACTTCGTGATGATCAGTATCGCGGTCCAGACGTTGATTTATGCTGTTCTGTACAACTGGACCGAGCTGACAAACGGGCCGTTCGGGATTTCGGGCATTTCCCGGCCGGGTATTGGAGGTTACACTTTTGTAACTACAAGTTCCGTTGTTGTGCTCTATGGGGTGCTGGCCGTGGGGTTGGGGTTGGTCATGGCGTTCCTTAAATGGTCCCCTTTTGGCCGGGCTTTGCAGGCCATGCGCGACGACGATCTCGCCGCGCGCTCAGTCGGCCTGCCCGTGGATTTGTTGAAGCTTCAGGCTTTTGCGCTGGCCTCGGCCATGGTCGGCATTGCCGGTGGGCTGTATGCGGCCTATGTCAGCTATATAGACCCCACTTCCTTCTCGCTCAACGAGTCGATCTTAATGCTGAGCATGGTCATCATCGGCGGTACGGGCAACGTGCGTGGCCCGCTCACGGGCGCGGCGGTGCTGATCCTGCTCCCCGAAGCCCTGCGCTTTCTGTACCTGCCGGACGCCGTCGCGGCCAATGTGCGGCTTCTGGCATACGGATTGCTGTTGGTTCTTATGATGCACCTGCGACCCCAAGGCTTGGCAGGAACGTACCGCTACCAATGAACATGCTTACTACACTATGTCGCCTCTCCCTCCGGGAGAGGCCGACGCGCAGCGGCGGGTGAGGGCGACAATTCGATGAGCAACTATGCCGTGATGTCGCAAACCGAACCGGTCGCACCAAGGGGTGCGGCGGTTGATCAGACCGAAGCGGTGCCCGCGAAGGCGCACCTGCGCGCCGAGGGCCTCGCCATCGCTTTCGGCGGCCAGCACGTCCTGCGTGGCGTGGACCTCGACCTCACCGGCGGCCAGATCGCCCTGCTGCGCGGCCCTAACGGCTGCGGCAAGACCACCCTGCTTAATATCCTCTCGGGTTTTCTCAAGCCCGACGCCGGTACCGCGACCCTCGCCTTCAACGGCACGCGGGTGAACGTCCTGCGCGAAACCCCCAACCGCCTCGCGCGCCTCGGCATCGCGCGCCTCTGGCAGGACATCCGCCTGTTCCCCACCATGACCGTGCTGGAAAACGTGCTCGCCGCCTCGCCGCACGTCCTCGGCATCAACCCGGCCGTCGCCCTGTTCGCCCTCGGCCGCGTGAAGCGCCAGGAACGCGCGTTTCGCGAACAGGCCCTGCGCTGGCTCGACCTGCTCGGCATGGCCGACCGCGCCGCTTCCTCCGGCGACAAACTTTCCGTCGGCCAGTCCAAGCGCGTCGCCATCGCCCGCCTGCTCCAGACCGGCGCGCAGGTGCTGCTGCTCGACGAGCCGCTCGCCGGCCTCGACCGCGAGTCGGCCGAGAAACTCGTGCACGACCTCAACCGCCTCGCCGACACCACCCACAAGGCCATGCTTATCGTCGAACACAACCACGACGCCATCACCTCCGTGTGTGACATCCGCCTCACGCTCGAAGACGGCCGCTTGCACCGCGAGGAACTGGAGGGCAAACAATGGGCCTGCTAATTGAATCCCCTTCCTTCCTGCAAGGGGGAAACGTAAAACAGAATTCCTCTCTCCCCCTGCAAGGGGGAGAGGGCCGGGGAGAGGGGGTACGCCAATGGGCCTGCTGAACTTCGAATGGGTTGGCGGCCAAAAACGCCCCGCCGGTGCGGCACCTTTGCTCGCGGTCGAGGGCGTGAGCGTGCGCCTCGGCCAGCGGCTGGTGCTGGATGATGTCAGTCTCGAAGTCTACGAGGGCGAACAGGTGCGCGTCACCGGCCCCAACGGCGCCGGCAAAAGCACTCTGCTTAATGCCATCACCGGGATTTTGCCCCTTGCCACGGGCCGGATCGTCTTCAAGGGTGAGGATATATCGAGCTTGCCGATCCACGAACGCGCCAATCGCGGCATCGCCTACATGCGCCAACGCGACAACGTGTTTCCGTCACTCACCGTGCGCGAGAACCTCAAGCTTGCGCTCGGACCGGACGGCTACGAGCGCTTCGCCGGGCGCTTCCCGGAATGGGCGCACGACATCGCGGCGGATACGCCGGCCGGGATGTTGAGCGGCGGGCAGAAGCAGAAGCTGGCGTGGGGGATGACAACGCT
>DYKZ01000035.1 GCA_020722345.1 Anaerolinea thermophila
CGAGGACGGTGATGTCATCGTTGCCGACGCCGAAGAACGGTTCCGCCAACAGCCATTGCGGGGAGGAATAACCACCCTGCAACAGACCGCGCTGGAAGGAGTAAGCGACATCCGACGGGGTCAGGTCGCCACCTTGGTGGAACTTCACGCCGGAGCGAATGTGGAAGGTCCAGACGGTGCCGTCAGCAGATGTTTCCCAGGATTCGGCCAGCATCGGGACAAATTTGTCGGTGGCTTCGCCATCATAGAAGACCAGCGTGTTGTACACGTTCTGGATGATCTCACCGGAAGCGGTATCATAGGCAAGCGCCGGGTCGAGAGTGTCAATACCAACTTCGGACTCAGCGATGACGAGGGTGGTGGTGTCCGCGGCATGGAAGTCCGCGGGCTCGACAGGGGCCGCGGTGGGCTCGACGCCGGGTTCAACAGGAGCAGCGGTCGGGGCGGGAGTTCCGCAGGCCGCAAGCACCATGCTGGCGATGACCAACAGGCTTAGAACAACAAACAGTTTACGCATTTTCTTCTCCTCGCGTATTACAAATAGGATTGGACAGTACGAACAACTTGCACAGTGTCAGGGGACGAGAGTACCTAACCAGGCATCACCTCCTTTCAAGGTGGAACACTACTTCACCAAGTGGCAGGCCACAAAGTGACCTGGTTTTACCTCGCGGAATTCGGGACGGGACTCGGCACAGATCGATTCGGCAATGGGACAGCGCGTGCGGAAACGGCAGCCCGATGGCGGGTTGGCCGGCGAGGGCACGTCGCCTTCGAGGATGACGCGTTTGTGCTGCACGTCCACCTCCGGGTCCGGGACAGGAACCGCCGAGAGCAGGGCCTGGGTGTAGGGATGCAGGGGATTCAGATAGAGTTCATCGCGCGTGGTCAATTCCACAATCACGCCCAGGTACATCACCGCCACGTGCCTGCTGATATGGCGCACCATCGAAAGGTCGTGGGCGATGAAGAGGTAGGTCAGGTTGAATTGTTCCTGCAATTCTTCGAGCAGGTTTACCACCTGCGCCTGAATGGAAACATCCAGCGCGGAGATGGGCTCATCACAAACGATGAAGGAAGGCTGGAGGGCGAGTGCGCGCGCCACGCCGATGCGCTGGCGCTGTCCGCCGGAAAATTCGTGGGGATAACGGGTGGCGAAGGCCGGGTTCAACCCCACCAATTCCAGCAGGTGTTCGACGCGTTCCTGAACTTCCTTGCCTGTCGCGGCGCTGTGGACGATGAGCGGCTCGCCGACGATCTGTTCTACGGTCATGCGGGGATTCAAACTGGCGTATGGGTCTTGGAAGATCATCTGCATCTTGCGGCGCATCTGGCGCAATTCTTCGCCGCGCAGTTTCATCAATTCCACATTTTCAAAATAGACATTGCCGTCCGTGGCCTTATATAACTGGAGGATGGTACGGGCAACGGTGGATTTTCCACAGCCTGATTCGCCGACCAGCCCGAGAGTCTCGCCGCGATAAACATTGAAACTGACCCCGTCCACTGCGCGGACCGCGCCCACCTGGCGCTGGAACACGCCACGATAGATGGGGAAATACATCTTGAGCTCCTCGACTTTGAGGATGACATCAGCGTTGTTGTTGCTCATGAGCGAGGTCTCCCGGTCTTGATATCCATCCAACAGGCGACATTATGCCTAGAAGCCACCGGCTCGAGGGGCGGGTTCTCATTCCAACAGCGTTCCATGGCCCATTTGCAACGCGGTGCAAACGGACAGGCAGTGGGCTTATTGTATAACACAGGCGGCGCGCCTTCGATGGAATACAGGCGGTGGCGTTCCTTTTCATCCACGCGCGGCAGGCTTCCCAACAGGCCAATTGTGTAGGGATGCGAGGGGTTGGCGTACAAATCCTTGACGTCCGCTTCCTCGATGATGAACCCGCCATACATGACCATCACCCGCTGGGCAAGGCCGGCCACCACACCGAGATCGTGAGTAATCCATATAATGGACATCCCCAATTCATTGCGCAGGTGCTTGACCAGATCCATGATCTGCGCCTGAATGGTCACATCCAGGGCTGTGGTCGGTTCATCGGCGATCAAAATCTGCGGAGAGCAGGACAACGCCATGGCGATCATCACGCGCTGGCGCATGCCGCCCGAATACTGGTGGGGGTAATCTTTCAGGCGTTCATGCGCGTTCGGGATGCCCACCATGGCGAGCAATTCGGTGGAGCGGTTCTCCGCCTCTTTCTTGGACATGCCCAGGTGGAGCATGAGCGGTTCTGCCAGTTGCTTGCCGATGGACAACACTGGGTTGAGCGACGTCATCGGGTCCTGGAAGATCATACTGATTCGCGCGCCGCGCACATGGCGAATCTCTTCATTGGACATTTGGAGGAGATCCTGCCCGAAAAAGAAGGCTTTCCCCGCGACAATTTTTCCGGGCGGAGCTGGAATCAGCCGCAAGACCGAGTGCATGGTCACAGTCTTGCCGCAACCGCTCTCGCCTACCACGCCAAGCGTTTCCCCTTCTTTCAGGCCGAAGGAAACACCGTTGACGGCGTGAACCACCCCATCCGGGGTCTTGAAGGTAGTCTCCAACCCTTGAACGTCAAGTAACATATCAGGCATCCGCGTATTCCTTTGCCATACTGCATTGAAATGTGATACCAAGGCCTACAAAACAGTAGCCGAAATTATACTCAATTCGTAACTATTCAGCCAGTGCGTAACTACCTACCCTGTTTTCAAGAAAACCGCTATATGTGACGTTTTAGGCCACATTTTGGCCTGTTTTGTAGATTGTAGCACAAGTTAGCAGATTAAAATTTGCCCTGCCTGATATGGCAGGGCAAGTTGGAGATGCTGTGCTATTTTTTACGATGGATTTTCACATACGAGGCCCCGCCAATAAGGCCAAGGAAGAGCCCTGAGACGGAGGCGGCGTAGGAGAAGAAGTTCATGAAGAATGTGGAAGGGATGATCTGCAGGAACATCAGGAACGGCAGCACCATGCCGGCCGTGACCAGCAGGAAGCCGACCAGGATCATCACGAAGGGTTTCTTCTCGTCATCGAGTTTCATTGGTACAACCAGCACTGCACCTGGTGGTTGGCCTCCGGTTCGAACTCCGGCGGCTCCTGCTGGTCGCACAAGCCCGCAATGGCCCTTGCGCACCTCGGGTGGAAGCGGCAGCCAGCCGGCGGTTTCACCAGGCTGGGTGGTTCGCCGGGCGGGACTTCCTTGTAAGTGTCGGCATTCTTGGCATCTGGATCTGAGGTGGCCGCCATCAGCGCAAATGTGTAGGGGTGCAGCGGGTTCCTCAGAATCTGCCCGATTGGCCCCTTCTCCACCAGTTTCCCGGCGTACATCACAAAGATGCGCTCTGAGAAGTATTTCACCGTGGACAAGTCGTGCGTGATGTAGATAAACGACAGGTCGTGGCTCTCCTGCAAACCTCGCAACAACTTCAGGATCTCCACCCGCACGCTCGCATCCAGCATCG
Source organism: Anaerolinea thermophila (assembly GCA_020722345.1). Lineage (GTDB taxonomy): Bacteria > Chloroflexota > Anaerolineae > Anaerolineales > Villigracilaceae > UBA877. Next base: position 3,475 of record DYKZ01000035.1, read on the forward strand.
AGACCGGTTCGTCGGCGACGATCAATTTCGGTTCGCGGATCATCGCTCGCGCAATCACCGTCCGCTGCTGCTGCCCCCCAGACAACATGTGCGGGAACTTCGGCAGAAAGTCCTCCACCGGGTGCATCTTCACCTCCCCAAGCACCTTGTGGATGCGCCTTATGCGCTCTTTTTTGTTCCGCAGCCCGCCAATCAACAGCGGTTCGTCCAAGATGCGCTGTAGGCTCATGAACGGCGGCAAGGCCCCATACGGGTCCTGCTGGATGTAGCCCACCTGCGCACGATACCAGTTCAGCCCCCTCCTGCCCATCTCGCCGATTACCTGCCCGTCGAACACCACCTTCCCTTCACGCGGCCGATACAGCCCAAGGATGGTCTTCATCAGGCTCGACTTCCCGCACCCGCTCTCCCCCACCACCGCAATTGCTTCCCCCTCGTGCAGGTCAAAACTTACGTCGTCCACTGCGCGCACGTACCCTGCCACCCCAAAACCAAACCGCCTCAACTCGAACCAGACCCGCAGGTTCTGGATCGAGAGCAAGACCTTGCGCATGTCTCTCTTCGCTTCGCTCGTTTGCACTACCTGTGTCTCTGCCATGTTTTCTCTCCTATGCGTACAGCCAGCACTTCACTTTGCGCCCTTCCTTCTCAATCACAGGCGGGTCTTGTTCGCATTTCTCGAACCGCTTCGGGCACCTCGGCGCAAACCGACAGGAGGTCGGCAGGTTGATCAAACTCGGCGGCTGGCCGGTGATGAACTCCGGGTCCTGGTCGGCGCGCAGACGCGGCACGCTCGCCATCAGCATCTGCGCATACGGGTGCAGCGGCGCCGGGAAGAATTGCTTCGCATTTCCCGTCTCCACGATCTGACCCGCGTACATGATGGCCACCTCGTCCGCCAGTTCGCTCGACGTGGCGATGTCGTGCGTGATCAGGATGAAACTGGTGCCCAGTTCCTTCTTGATGCGCTTCAGGACGTTGAAGATGTTCGCCTGCGTCAGCAGGTCCAGCGCACTCGTCGGCTCGTCCAGAACGATCAGGCTTGGCGAGGTCACCAAAGCCATGGCGATTGCCACCCGCTGGCGCATCCCGCCCGACAATTCGAACGGGTAGCGCACTAGGAAGTCCACCGGCACGCCCACGTGCTGGAACATTTGCTTCGCCAGGTTCAGCGCCTCTTCCTTCTTCACTCCCAAATGGATCATCGCCGGTTCCGCCACTTGGTCGCCAACACGGATCACAGGGTTCAGCGAGTTCATCGCCGCCTGCGGCACCAGCGACATTCCCACCCAGCGCACGTTCTGGCGGAATTCCTCGTCGTTGAACGCCATGACGTCCGTCCCGTTCAGGTACACTTTTCCGCTGTATTCTCCAACGTTCCTCGGCAGCAGCCGCAGGATCGCCTTCGCCAGGGAGGTCTTCCCACAGCCGCTCTCTCCAAGGATCACCACCGCGCGGTTGCTGGTCAGGCTGAAGTCCACCCCGTCCACCGCCTGCACCGCCCCCACCGTTGTGCGGAAGTGCAGCACCAGTTTCTCTACTTTTAAGAGTTTTTCGTTGTTCGTCACCATCACTGACCTCGCAATCGCGGATTGAAGATGCGATCCAATGAAAATCCCAGCATCGCAAAAGCCAAACCCGTCAGCATAAGAAGAACCGCCGGCTCAAGCACCCAATAATACAAGCCCTGGTAGAGTGCGCCATTCGCCTGGGCGTCATTGATGATCTTGCCCCATGTGGGCAGGACAGGATCGCCCAATCCCAGCACCGCCAGGGAGGCCTCCAGGAAGACATAGCCTGGGATGGCCGTGACCAGGCCGGGGATGAGCATCGGGACGATACGCGGCATCAGGTACATAACAATGATGCGACCACTCCCCGCCCCATAAGATCGCGCTGCTTCGATGTAAGGGGATTCCTTGATTTGCAGGAAGACGGAGCGGAAAGTGACAATTCCGGAGCCGAAAATGCTCAGGGCAATGGTTGCGCCGAGAATAATCCAGATGCTGCGCGAATAAAAGGTGCCTATCATGATTAGGATAGGCAGGAAGGGGATAACAAGGTTCACGCCGGTAATGCGCTGGATCAATTCGTCCACCCAGCCGCCATACCAGGTGCCAATGGCTGAGATGAGCATCGTCAGCACGCTGGTGCCCATGGCGGCGAGCAGGCCGAACATCAATGCAATCGGTGTGCCCCATAAAATCGCCACGCCCAGGTCGCGGCGCAGGTGATCGGTGCCAGCCCAGCCGTCCACCTGGCCGTGCAGCACAAATTCGGCGTCAACATCCGACCCCTCTTCAAAAGCGAAAGCGGTGACCACGATCTTATAGGTTCCCCGTAAGGCTTTTGGGTTTTCCGGATCAGAGTTTGGATCTGCCAACAGGCCAATCTGAGGGGAGTCTCCCCCCAATCGGCGTTTCAATTTTTCGTTCTGCGAAAAACGGAACGTGTCCGAGTGCGAGATGCCATAGTCGGCCACCCGGATCTCTCGCCCATCAGGAGTGAACCAGGAGATGGAAATGTAGGGTTGTTTTTCAATATACGTGGAAGTAAAGTAGAAGATCATCTCCTGGGGGAATTCATCATACTCGTAATCAAACACATAGGTCAGGGTAATTTGCGTTTGAGAGGAACCTTCCTCGACCACTTTCTCGGCAGTCCCATCCGTGCTGTTTAATGTAAATGAGCCAGGCAATTTGCTGGAGCGGAAAACATTGATCCATTCCGGCGGAACGTTCTTCGGATTCATGTACCAGACGTCTTCGCCACCCCGCCACAGCCGTACCGCCTCGTCATAGGGAATGGCAATCAGGGCATAGATTGCAATCAGAATGAGGATTGTAACAATGGAAAGCCCGAAGATGGCCGATGGGTAGCGGAGAAGTTCCCGTAAATTTTTCTGCAATGCTTTCATGCCTGCGCGCCTCCCTGCCCTCCGACCTTGACGCGCGGGTCAACCAGGGCATAGATAAAATCCAGCAAGAAGAGGGTGATTGCCAACAAATATGAGAAGATAACCGTTTCGCCAACAATGACCGGAATATCGAACAGCCCAACTGCCTGGAAGATCTGGCGGCCCAGGCCGGGCCAGTTGAAGACGGTTTCGAAGATCGGCGCGCCGGTCCACACCCCGATGATGAAGAAAGCAAAGGTGGTTACAATGGTCGGCAAGGTCGGGCGCAGGACGTAACGCCGCTCGATGTTGCGGGAAGTCAGTCCTTTTGCTTTGGCCATCTCGACATAATCTTCGCTGGAATAGATCATGAAGAACGTACGCCAGGAATAGGTGCTGATAATCACTTGGTTGGCCGCAATTGCTATGGTCGGGAGAATCATATGTTCGAGCAGGCTGAGAAAATACTCAAGCGACCAGCGCGGCGGCGGCGGCGCATCCACCATGCCGCCGAAGGGCAGGACCTTGAGCAGGGCGGCAAAGATCAGGATCAGGAAGATGCCATAGAACCAGCCCGGCGCGGCGCTCATAGGGGCCAGCGTAACAATAACCTTGTCCAGAACACTGCCATAACGCCGCGACAGGAACAAGGCAAAGAACAACTCGACAAAGAAAAGAATAAATCCAACCGTTCCGAAGAGAATCAGTGTCGGTGGGATGCGCTCGAGGATGATTAGCCGCACCTGGCGCGAACCGGTGTCGCTCGACATGTTCTGGGAACGGCCAAGATTGAGGGTCAGGGCATCTGTCAGGAACCTCAAGGTACGCACCATGAACGGCTTATCCAGGCCGTAACGTTTGTAGGCTAGTTGGACATTTTCGTCTATCCACGCCTGGCGCTCCTCAGGAGAAAGGTTCTTGATAGCAGGATTCAGAATCGCGGCCTGTGTATATGTTTCCTGAATGGTACCGCGCCGTATCTCATCCAGATAACCGCCCATATTGGCGATCAAAATGGTGAGGAAAACCCCCACTATGACGGTCAATAACAAGGTCAGGGCGCGCACGAACGTATAGCGCGCCACCCGGCTGAACGTGCTTTGGGGCTTCTTCTTTAAAGCAGGTCCTGCTTTGGGCTGCAGGACCTCGGGTTCTTCGCTCATAGTGTGCCTTCCGAAAGAAGTTAATAAATTTGGCAGGGGAGAAACCTCCCCTGCCAAATTGTTTACTGCAATCTGCTTACGGAGCAGTCGTAACGAACTCGTAAGCCCCGAAGGACGGGATACTCACGACAACAGAGGTTACCGCAACTTCCAACTTGTTCGAGCCGGCGGCCAGGCCGGTGGTGGGCAGGACAACTTGGTACTGCCCATCGGCAATGGCCGTGGCTTCGCCCTTGGCAACCAGATTGCCGGTGGCATCGAAGAGCAGGAACGCCACGCTGCTAATCTCAGCCTGCGGGTACGGAGCATCTTCGTAGGTCACGAAGATGTCGAAGGTGGCATCGGTGCCAATGGTGACACTGGCGGGGCCGGTAACGTCCACGACAGCGAGCTTCGGAGCAGCAAAGCGCGCCCACTTATCGGCCGGGTCGGGGAAGTTCTCGTTGCGAGCCAGGGTGACCGAGCCTTCAATCGGGAAGACGGATTCGAGATAGAACGGGCCGGTGCCCACCCACAGGTGATGGTGGGCATCATACCAGGCCTGCAGGTTGGCGAAGCGGGCGGCGGCCTCCTCAGCCGTAACGTACTGGCCGAGGGTGGGGGCGTAGGGGATAATCGGGGCGGCCACGTCGGCAGCCAGGTAGCCCTCGAGGATCTCCAGGCTCGGGCCGCTGATGTAGGACATCCACTCGACGCTGTTGGCCTCCGCTTTGTCGGCAGTGAAGGCCAGTGTGCCATCAGCCTCGGCTTGGATGCCCAGGGTCAGGGCGTGCCAGGAAGCGGTGCCGTAGGAATAGTTCGGGTACCAAGCCCAGACATTCGCTTCAGCGTCCAGATAGTAGAAGTCAACATAGGTCTCGATGGTCAGCGGGTCGGTGGAGACGATCTTGACGCCCTTGAAGTAGGACATGAAGGCCTCCAGCGACGGCACCTGTGCCTCGTCGTAGATGGCGCTCTCGGGCTTGGCCGGGTCGAAGTTCATAATCATGGCCATGACGAAGTCGCCGATGGAGAGCGGGGAGCCGTCGTGCCAGGTCATCTTGTCGAACAGGTCGGCTTCGTAGACAACGGTGGATTTCAGCAGAGCGGTGACGCCATCGCCAGCCGGGATGAAGGTCTGCGTGGTGGCATCCCAGTCAGCCCAGGCATCGGCCGGGACAGCGATCTCATCGGCGAATTCCAGGTTGACCCAGTCGAGGGTCTTGGCGATCGGCAGGCCGGTCTGGGCAGTGATGGTGGCGCTTTCGATGCGCTGCGGCCAGGCAAGACCCGTGTAAGGATCCGCGATGGCCGCGTAGTCAGTGGTAGCGCGATAGACGGAGGTGTCATAGACCCAGTTGGAACCGCCAATCGGGTTCCAGGGGTCACCCAGCACAGCGGGCTGCGCCCAGCGGATCGTGCCGCCTTCCTGTCCCTTGAAGCGGATGGTGTAGGGGTAGATCTGCGCAGCAGCTACGCCGCCGGCCAAATCATAGGTGACTTCCAGGTTGGCAGATTGGGGCGAGAAGGAAATCTGGTCAACCAACCAGACGCGCTGGCTTTCCATGTTGGCCAATTCCAGGGCCTGGGCAAACAATTCGCCGCGCTCTTCCATCGAAGTGAAATCGTTGACCCACAGTCTGTCGGCAACGCCAGTCCCTTCCTCGTTATGGAAGGCAGGATCATTCACATAGGATTGCCACAGGGGGGCGCCGGAGCCCAGGTTGGTGTAGAAGAAGCCGAAGTTGGTGGCATCGTCGCGGCTGACGGCGGTGGTGATCCAGCCGCCGGTGTAGAAGTTCCACTGGCCTTCGGTCGGATCAGAGCGCACCCAGATGGGGGAGGCCTCTGACATGGTCTTGAGTTGGCGGTCAACGGTGAAGCCGACGGATTCCAACTGGGCGGCCATGTACTCACCAATCTCGCTGCGCTCGTCTTCAACGCGGATGATGCCGGTGAGGGTGACCGGCGCGCCTTTGTAATTCCACTTGCCGTCCACCAGTTCGGCGCCCAGGGCGGTCATTTCGGCGGTGATGATCTCGTTGGCCTTGGCCGGGTCATAGGCGTATTTGGCCTCGAGGGCGCGGCAGGTATCCACATAGCGGGCGTAATCAGCGAAGTTGCTGTTGAGCGAGGTGTATTTCGGGATGGCGAGGCCGCCGTAGATTTCCTGTGCAATGTAGTCGCGGTCCATGAGCCAGTTCATGGCTTCGCGAATCTTGGCCGAGTAGAATGGGTTGAGGCGGCCATCCTGGAATTCGGGGCCAGCCTGGTTCAGGGTCATCTCGGTGTAGGAGCCAAAAGCCGTGGTGTAGGCCAGGTTCGGGTCAGCCTTGACAGTCGCAAACACGTCGGCATCGGTAACACCATAGGCGTAGATATCAATCTCGCCGGCCTGCAGTTGGGTCACAGCAGCCTCGGCCTGGTCAATGCCGGTGAAGACGATCCGGTCAACCCAGGCGCCGTTGCGGGTGACGGGCGGCGGGGTGGGTTCTTCCGTGGCAACCGGCGTGGCGACCGGGGTCTCGCCACCGCCACAGGCGGACAAAATCATGCTGGCAACAACCAGCACACCAAGAACCAGCATAAAGCGGTTACGTGACATTGTCTTTCTCCTCCAGAGAAATTAGGTGAAAAAGGGTGAATAGGGTGAGACACTTAAAGAAACAAGGTGAGGTTTTTCCCGAGAATCACCTCCTTTGCTTGGAATTTGCCGCATCTGGCGATATTACCAGTTTGGCAGAGGTAGATTAACACAAGAATAATAAAAAGTCAAGCGAAACCGGCCAAAAATTGGCTCGTGAGAATCATGCTCCCAAGGGGAGTTATGGGGCGCAATCTGCGTCAATAGCCATCATTTCGATATTCCACAGACTGCTTCCGGCGGTGGGATCAACGCTGAAGCCGCACACTTCCGGGCGCGCCGCGGCCACCTTGATGCGCCAGTACAGCGGAATGACCGGCAATTCCTGGGCAAAGACGGATTGCGCTTGCAGGTAACTAGCAGAATAAGCCGCCTCTCCGGGCAGGGACTGGCGCGCCGTGGAACAGGCCGCGTCGAAAGCCGGGTTGCCGTACCCGCTGACGTTGGTGCCGACCCACAGATTCGCCGCGTCCGGAACCTCGGCACCGGTGTACCACTCACAGGGCGGCTCGATCCCGGTGCTCCCCATGGCAAACTCCGCCAGGTCGAAGGAACGCCCAAAGAACAGGCCATTGGGACCAGGCGCATAGAATTCCTCCGGGTCGAAGTACTGCAAGTCAACCTGGATGCCGCACTGCGCCAGCGACTCGGCTACGATCGCGCTAACCTGGACGCGCTGGGCCGCGCCCGTGGTGATATATGTGATGTGGAATGGAGTCCCGTTGGCAATCTTGGGAATTCCCCAGGCCTGGCGGGGAGTGGCGGGGTCGTTGTCCACATCGCGCCAGCCGGATTCTTCCAGCAGGGTGTTGGCCGCCGCAACGTCGAAGGCGTAAGCGGGGAGGCTGGCAGCATACAGCGGATGAGCGGGAGATACGTACGAAGCCGGCACCGTCGAGAGACCATACAACACCTCGTTGACAATCTTCTGCCGGTCTATGCACATCGCCACGGCCTGGCGCACACGCACGTCGCTGAAATAATCGGGACGGTCGAATTCGGGGTTGTAGCCGTTGTCATAGTCCGCCGGGGCAATGCCAAAGGCCAGTTGTTCCATGACAGGAGAGACCGGGAAGAACGCCTCCAACTGCCCCTGCTCTTCGAGCGACTGGAGCAGGGCCACCTGCCCGTCGAGGGGGATACTGGGATCAAGCACGTCGCAGCCGCCCGCCAGCAGTTTGGAGATGGCAGTCTCCGGGTCCGGGAGGAAGCGGAAGGTGAGGACATCTATCTTGGGCAGCCCTTCCCCGCTGCGGAAGTAGTACGGGTTCTTCGTCAGAGTAATGTGGTCGCCGGTTTCCCATTCCGCCAGCACGTAGGCGCCCCAACCAAGCGGCCGGAGGGAGGCTTCTTCAGAATCCGCCAATTCGCTGGCCGGTATGTCGCTCCAGGCATGGGCGGGGAGAGGCAGGAAGAAGTTGGCGGCAAAGTTCGGGTCAACGAAACCCGGCTTGCCCCACCACTGCACGGTCGTGTCGTCAGCGGCCTCATAGGACTGAGTGCGGGCAACCAGGTACGAGGTCCCGACCGTCTCGGCCACCTGGTACGAGTAGACCGAATCGGCGGCCGTCAACGGCTTCCCATCCGACCAGAGCAGGCCGGGGAGCAGGCGGAAGGTGACCACCAGTTGGTCCATCTGGACCTCGGACCTGCCATCGTATTCGATGGCGCAGTCTCCGCTGCGGCAGCCCGCCGGGCGGATGAGGTCTCCGGCTTTCAGGGTGATGGGAGTTCCATCGGCGTCCACCACCTCGTCACCCACATAGACGGAGACCTGGAACAATTGGGCATCGCCATTTTCCAGGCTGGGAATCTGCTCGAGGATGACGGGATAATATTCGTAGGAGAGGGCATCTATCGGCCCGTCGTAGATAGCCGCCAGGATGGAGCGCGCTGCCGAGGAGGGGTTGCCGATCGGGTAGAGGCTGACCGGTTCCTGCCCCAGGCAGACGGTCAACTCGGTGGGCGGAGGCGGCGGCTCGGTGGGCGTAGTGGTAGGCGATTCGGGGACAGGGGTGGTCGTTCCGCCGGCCGTGCAGGCAGAGAGGAGTATCAACAGGGAGAGGCTGGCGGCGAAGAGGCGGGATCGGGTCACAGGCACCTCGCGTTCTTTGGGGGTGAGGCAGATTATACGACATTCTGAGGCGCCTCGCGTTGACATCCCCTTCCCGTAACGGTACAATCAAAACACCATTCACCCAAGGAGAAAGGTATTATGTGGAAAGAGTTCAAAGCATTCGTAATGCGCGGCAACGTCATGGACCTGGCTGTAGCAGTCATCATAGGAGGGGCATTCGGCAAGATCGTGGCCTCGCTGGTCAACGACATCATCATGCCGCTGATCGGCCTCCTGCTGGGAGGAATCAGTTTTAGCAGCCTGTCCATTACCGTCGGTGAGGCGGCCATCAACTACGGCCTGTTCATCCAGGCCATCGTGGACTTCCTCATCATCGCCCTGGTCATCTTCCTGCTGATCAAAGGGCTGAACAGCCTGAAGAAGAAACCGGAGCCTGTTGAGGCCGAGCCGACCACCAAGGAATGCCCGTATTGTTTCACCGCCATTCCCATCAAGGCCACCCGCTGCCCGCACTGCACATCCCAACTCTAGAGAGAAGAAGAGAGTAGAGAACAATTCCCATCACTGCTCTCTACTCTCTCATCATCTGTTCTCGACCACCCTTTCATGGATTTCCTCGATAAACTCAACCCCCAGCAGCGCCAGGCCGTGACGGCGGGCGCTGGCCCTGTCCTCGTCCTTGCCGGGCCCGGTTCCGGGAAGACGCGCGTTCTGACCCAGCGCGTGGCGTATCTCATCGCTAGCGAAGGCGTGCGTCCCTGGCAGATGCTGGCAGTCACGTTCACCAACAAGGCCGCGCGGGAGATGGAACGCCGCGTCCATGAACTGCTCGGCGGGCAGGCGCAAGGTGGGCAGACGCAAGGTCTGCCCCTACCGGCGGACGGACTCTGGCTGGGCACTTTCCATGCCACCTGTGCCCGCCTGCTGCGACGCGAGGCCGAACACCTGCCCTTCGAATCGAATTTCGTCATCTTCGACGATGACGACCAGACGCGCCTCGTCAAGACTGCCATCCGCGACCTGAACCTGGACGAGAAATCCTACCGCCCGCCCTCCGTCCATGCCGCCATCTCACGCGCCAAGAACGAACTCATCTTCCCCGACGACTACCCCGTCCAGACCTACCGCGACGAAGTAGTCAAGCGCGTCTACAAACGCTACCAGGAGTTATTGAAGCAATCCAACGGCGTGGACTTCGACGACCTGCTGCTCTGGACCGCGCACCTCCTGTCGGAATTCCCCGCCGTGCGCGAGAAGTATGCCCGGCGTTTCCTCCACGTGCTGGTGGACGAGTTCCAGGACACCAACTTCGCCCAGTACACTTTGTTGAAGCACCTAGCCTCGGTACACGGCAACATCTTCTGCGTGGGTGACCCGGATCAATCCATCTATCGCTGGCGCGGCGCAGACTACCGCAACGTCCAGCGTTTCGAGCAGGATTTCCCCGATGCTCAGGTCATCCTGCTGGAGCAGAACTACCGCTCACGGCAGACTATCCTCGACGCGGCCATGGCCGTCATTGACCGCAACCCTCACCGCCGCCGCAAGCAACTCTTCACCGAGCGAGGCGCGGGCGAGAAACTTTTCTTCTACGAAGCCCTCGACGACTACGGCGAAGCCTCCTTCGTAGTGGACACCATCGCCGGCCTCGTTGCCTCTAAAACGGTAGAACCCGGCGAATGCGCCGTGATGTACCGCACCAACGCCCAGTCCCGCCTGCTGGAAGAAGCCTTCCTGCAAGCCCGCCTGCCCTACCGCCTCGTTGGGGCGCAGCGCTTCTACGGGCGGCGCGAGGTCAAGGACATCATCGCCTACCTGCGGCTGGTGCACAATCCCGCCGACGAAATCTCCCTCGACCGGATCATCAACGTCCCGCCGCGCGGCATCGGCGACAAGACCATCCTCGCCCTGCACACCGCCGCCCGGGGCGCGGACCTGACGCCGGGCGCAGCCGTTATGGACTTGGCGCGCGCCGACGCCTCCCCGCTGTGGACGCAGTTCACCGGTCGAGCCGCGCTGCCGCTCTCGGACTTCGGCGCCCTGCTGGCCAACTGGCGCGCCCTTGCCGCCCGCGCCACAGTCAGCGAACTGTTCGACCGCATCGTCGCGGACATCAACTACAAAGAATACATTGACGACGGCACCGAGGAAGGCGCTGAACGCTGGGAGAACGTCCAGGAATTGCGCCGCCTGACGCTGGAATATTCCACCCGCACGATGGACGAATTCCTGCAAGACGTGGCGCTCATCTCCGACCAGGACACGCTCACCGAGGGCAAGAACGCTCCCACTCTGCTGACCCTGCACGCCGCCAAAGGCTTGGAGTTTGGCACAGTCTTCATCGTCGGCCTGGATGACGGCCTCCTGCCCCACAGCCGCTCTTTCGATGACCCCGAAGCGATGGAGGAGGAGCGCCGCCTGTTCTACGTTGGAATTACAAGGGCCAAGGACCGCCTGTACCTCCTGCGCGCCCTGCGCCGCGGCGGATACGGCTACGCGGAGGAAACCCTCCCCTCGCGCTACCTGGACGACATCCCCCCCGAACTGCTCTCCGGCAAGACGCGAACAGGCCGCTCGTTCCGCGAGCCCCGGCGCGCCGACTCCCCGTCCTGGCTGCGATCGGACCCGAAACCTGCCGCGCCATCCCAGACACAATTCCGCGCCGGGATGCGCATCAAACACTCCATCTGGGGCGAGGGCATCGTCCTCAACGCCCGCCTGCAGGACGGCGACGAGACCGTGGAGGCAGTCTTCGAGTCCGTCGGAATCAAGCGCATGGTAGCAAGTTCGGCAAATTTGAAAATCCTGAACAATAAGAAGTGAGAAACACGAAGAACCACAAAGAAAAACAATAATTGTTCATCGTGTACCTTCGTGACCCTTTGTGCGCGTCGTGTTGAATTCTTTTCAAGCATTAAAAGGAGAAACACGAAGGACTCAAAGGATCACGAAGAACCACAAAGAAAAACAATATATGAACCTCCTCGAATTCGATTTGCTGATATTGGCCGTTGCGATCATCGCCGGTCTTCTTGGGTCGCTGCTTGGCCTGGGCGGCGGAATCATTGTGATCCCCGTCCTGACGCTGGTCTTCAAGATTGACATCCACTATGCCATTGGCGCTTCTGTTGTTTCGATCATTGCCACCTCCAGCGGCGCGGCCGCCGCCTACGTGCGGGAGCGAATGACGAACCTGCGCGTTGCAATGTGGCTGGAACTGGGCACAGTTTCGGGCGCTCTAACTGGCGCCTATCTGGTTGGGGTGCTCAGCGCGCGCTGGCTGTACGTGATATTTGGGCTAATCCTGGCTTACTCGGCGCTGATGATGCTTCGCAAACGGCGCGACCGCACCCAGGAATCAAATGCCGCCAAAGCAACGCCTTGGGTCGATTATTTGCGTCTGCACAGCAGTTATTACGATGATGCCCAGGGACAGGAAATCACCTATCGCGTCCGCAATGCCGGCCTCGGGCTGGGGCTGATGTACATCGCCGGGGTCGTGAGCGGACTCCTGGGCATCGGCTCAGGCGCGCTCAAGGTGCCGGCCATGGACCTCGGCATGCGCCTGCCCATCAAAGTCTCGACGGCCACCAGCAACTTCATGATTGGCGTCACCGCGGCAGCCAGCGCAACCGTCTATTTCATGCGCGGCGACATCAATCCCCTGATTGCCGCGCCGGTCGCCACCGGCGTCCTGGTGGGCGCGCTGCTGGGATCGCGTCTTTTAGGCCGCCTGCAAAGTTCGACCATCCGGGTGTTTTTCGTGATCGTGCTGCTATGGGTCTCTTTGCAGATGCTGTGGAAGGGGATGGGTATATGAAATCTGCATCGCCTCGCACGCCCCCTGAAAAAGCAGATGGCCGCGCGCGCCTCATGGAATTGCTCCTCAGCACCCTACTGCGCGCCGGCGTCATTGCCAGCCTGGCGCTCGTGGTTGCAGGCACGATTCTCACCTTCGTCCACCACCCCGACTATGCTTCATCGCCCGATGAACTGCAGCAACTCACCGGAAACGGGACTGATTTCCCCTTCACGTGGAGCGATATCTGGACCGGTGTGCTGTTTCTGCGCGGACAGTCCATCGTCATAATCGGGCTGCTGCTGCTCATCGCCACCCCTATTCTGCGCGTGGCAGCTTCCGCGCTGATATTTATCTACCAAAAAGACCGTGTTTACACATTCATCACCCTCACCGTCCTATCTCTGCTCTTGTTGTCATTCGTGCTGGGAAAGGTCGAGTGAGAGCCGCTTGCTCTGTCCCGGGCAAGCAAAGACAATACGTTTAGGGATTAGGGCTTCCAGCCGTTCAAGAAAGGAGGATGAGACAATGAAAAATCTGTTTCTTCTTGGGGCGGCGTTGGCCCTCTTGGCTGCCTGCGCACCCGCCTCCCCCGATTACCTGACTCCAATAGAAGGGTATCTCATCGAGAAGATTGGGGAGGCAAATTTCGGTGGACAGGTTTTCTGCGCCTTCGAGGTGCTCGACACGGTCTCACAGCCGGCAGGAGTTGATGTGTATGTCTGGTCGCTGTGCGCGGAGTATTATCTCGACAACGGCGCGCTGACGATGGGGACGGCCAGCAGCCTGCCGGTGGCATTGCACTTGCAACAGGAAGATGAGCAATACCGCGTCATCAGTCACGAAATCCCCCTCGATGGGGTGGACTACGAACCAAGCATTCAGCGCATCTTCCCGCCGCAGGCTATCGAGAACATGTGCGAGGGAGACATCCCCTGCTACAACGAACGAGCCGAGCGATTGCAACAGGCAGTGCAAGAGAAAGCCGAGGAATATTACGGCATCAAGTGATGGGCGGAGCAGGAGGCAGCATGAGAATTATTCGGCACTCCATCCACTCCCGCGGGTAGCAACACCTGCGGGAGAATTTGCTACTGCGCAAACTGAATCAATACCCCCACTGTCAGCGCGATCTGTCCCAGGTGGTAGGTGACCATGTTCGCCACTCGCCCGTTCTTGATAGGAGTCACAAACTTGTTCCAGGCCAGCAGGATGTCCGAGAGATAGAACAGGATCGCGCCCAGACTGACCAGCCCGGCAGCAGCCGTCGTCCAATCGGAGCGGTAGAGCGTCAGCAGGGCCGAGAGCAGCATGAGCGTGATGACGGTTCCATACAGCACAACCGGCGCAGATAGCCGGTGCAGTCCTTTTTCCCTCAGGGCGAGGACAATGCGCTTCAGCACGCGTCCTGCCATCAGCGCGAGGACAATGGCGATGCCCACCGACCAGACCGGCGAAACGTCCGGCAGGGGCAGGTTGAAGCCGACGACGTAGGCCACATGCGCCAGCAGGAACGAGACCAACCCGGCAAGAAACCAGCGCTCGGAGAGCATCAGGAAGACATCGCCCGCCAGCGAGAGCAGCAGGCCCGCGCCAAAGAAGATCAGCGGGGGCGAACCAAAGCGGCCAACCAGTGCAAAGATCGCGAACAGCGCCGCCAGCGTGCCGGGCTTGGCGAGGTACTCCACTCGCTTCCAGCCTCGAGCCACAGCCACCCAGTTCAGAACGGCCACAGCCAACACAAGAAATAGAATAGGGGTCATTTTCGCCTCGCTTTCAGGTTGTATCCGAAGCGCCGCAATACATCCTCCCGGTTGCGCCAATCCTTCTCCACCTTGACGCGCAGTTCCAGGAAGACCTGACGGCCGCCCATCGCCTCGATCTCCTGGCGCGCCGCCGAGCCGATCTTCTTGAGCATCTTGCCGCCCTCGCCGATGACGATGCCCTTCTGCGACTCGCGTTCCACGAAAATCGTGGCATGGATGTAAGCCATCTCCTCGCTGCGCTCCTTGAACTCGTCAATGCGCACGTTCAGGCTGTGCGGCACTTCGTCTCGGAGTGCAATCAACGCTGCCTCACGGATCAGGTCGGCGGCGATCTCGCGTTCGTAGAGGTCGGTCAACTGATCTTCAGGGAATTGCGGCGGGCTGACCGGCAGGCGGGATTCCAGCGCCGCCAGCAACTCATCCAGCCCCTGACCGGTGACCGCCGAAAAGGCCGCCGCCGGGGCGTCCGGGACGAGAGCCTGGTACGCGTTTCGACGCGCTTCCAACGTCTCAGCCGGGATAAGGTCCGTTTTGTTGAGACCCAGCACCAGGTCCGGTTTGTGCCGAAGAGAAGAATAGAGGGCAGCAATGCGGCGGTCGTCCTCGTCCGGCTCGGTGCTGGCGTCGGCGAGGAACAGGACGAGGTCCACCCCTTCGAGTGCTTCCCCGGCTTCCTGGTTCAGGAACTGGCCGAGTTTGTGGCGCGGGGCGTGGATGCCGGGCGTGTCCACGAAGACGAGTTGCGCCGTTTCGGTGGTCAGGATGCCGAGTTGGCGGCGGCGCGTGGTCTGCGGGCGGGGCGAGACGGCGGCGATCTTCTGGCCAAGCAGCGCGTTGACCAGGGTGGACTTGCCAACGTTGGGCTTGCCGAGGATGGCGATAAAGCCGGAGTGGAAATCTGTCATCGTTATCCTTGTTGTAGGACTTGTCCTACGCTCCCCGTTCCACGAAAATGTAGCGCGCCGCGACGTTGCCGAGCGCGACCGGCCGGCCTTTCACTTCGAGGGTGATGGTCTGGTTGAAGGGCAGGATTTCGGTCACCCTGGCGGAGGCGCCAGGCATGATCCCGTGCCGCTCCAGGAACTCCAGCAGGGGGGCGTTCTCCTCCGCCAGTTCGTGGATGCGGCGGATGGTGATAGTCTCACCTGCGGGGATTTTGGGCAGCGGGATCCAGGCGGCCACGGCCTCCTCGCAGCCGGGCAAGGGATTGCCGTGCGGACAGGTCTGCGGGTGGCCGAGTTGCTCCATCAGGGCGCTTTCGGTCATGGATGATATGGCATGTTCGAGTTGGTGCGCCTCGCCGTGCAATTTCGACCAGGGCAGGGTTTTGAGCATCATCCATTCCATCAGCATGTGGCGGCGCATGACGACGCGCGCTGCCTCCCAGCCGCTTTCCGTCAGGTGGGTGCCGTTCTTGTCCATCGTAATCAGCCCGTCGCGGGTCATGCGTTTGAGAGTGTTGGCCACGGTGGGGGGCGTGACGCCCAGCAGTTCCGCCAGGCGTGAACCCACCACCGGCTCATCGTCGCGTTCCATCACGTAGATGAGCGACAGGTAATCTTGGATGGTAGAACTCAGGCCAGAAACTTCCATGTTTTTCGAGCCGGGGAGTTTTGTCATAAAACCATCCTGATAATTTTCCTGTACTAATCTTATTTATTAGCCTATAATAATTCTTGATTGACTACCTTTATTATACTTCGGAGGAGACAAAGATGCGGCGCCATTTTTGGTTCAAACGCCCTCATCGCCACAGACACTATTTCCCGGGCCAGGGGGACGCAACCTACTTGTCGGAGATAACAGCCGGGGAGGAGGCCACCATCCTGGCCTTCCACGGCGGCCGCCACGTCAACAGCCGCCTGGCTTCGCTTGGCCTGACCCCCGGCGTGCTGGTCAACATGACCCAGAACTACGGGCATGGTCCACTAATCGTGACCGTGCGCGGGACGCGCGTGGCGCTGGGGCGCGGCGAGGCGGCCAAAATCCTGGTAGAGCGAGGCGCGCATGAGTGAGCGCCATGAATCCCCTGCCTCGGTTCTCCCCAGCATGGCCGTGCTCGATGCGGACGCGCCGGTCATCGCCCTGGCCGGGCAGCCCAACATGGGTAAGTCCACCCTGTTCAACCTGTTGACCGGCCTCAACCAGCACGTGGGTAACTGGCCGGGCAAGACGGTGGAGCACCGCGCAGGCCACTTCGACTTGAACGGGCGGAAGGCGCGCCTGGTGGACCTGCCCGGCACCTACAGCCTGACCGCCAATTCCCCGGAGGAGGTCATCGCCCGCGAGTTCATTTTGCGGGAGAAGCCGTCCGTTGTGGTGGCGGTGGTCAGCGCGGCGACTCTGGAGCGCAGCCTGTACCTGGTGGCCGAACTGTCTGCCCTGGACGCGCCGCTGGTGGTGGCCTTGAACATGATGGATGTGGCGGAGCAGGAGGGTATCCAGGTGGACGCCCACGTGCTCGAGGCAGCCCTCGGCGTGCCGGTCGTCCCGATGACGGCCTCCCGCGCTGCGGGGGTGCGCGAACTGCTCAAGGTGGTGGAAAACGTCTTGAACGGGAATCAGGTCCCCCGTCCGCGCCCGCCCGAGGTGCGCGCCGACCACCGCGAAGTTTTGGAAAAGATCGAAGCGCTGATTTCCGAACACGTTCCCGCCCCGTATCCGCAGGCATGGGTGGCGCTCAAACTCTTGGAGGGCGACGCGGAGGTGACGCGCATGATGCGGGAGGCGCTGCTGCCCGAAACCTGGGAGGCCGTCCATGAGATTTTACGCGCCCACGACGATGCCTTTCTGGCGGTCGCCTCCGGGCGCTATGAGTGGATCGGACGCATGCTGCGCGCCGCGATGACGCGCCCCAAGGTTGGGCAAATCGGACTGACCGAGCGCCTCGACCGCTGGGCGGCGCATCCGCTCGGTGGGCTGTTCCTGTTGGCGGGCATCCTCGGCCTGGTCTTCTGGCTGACGTTCACCCTCGGCACGCCCTTGCAGGATTGGCTGGAGGGGAGCGTGATTGCCCCGCTCTCCGGTCTGGTCGCCGGGGCGCTGACCGGCGCGCCGTTCTGGGTGCAGGGCCTGGTCGTGGATGGCCTCATTGGCGGCGTCGGCTCGGTGCTGACCTTCCTGCCCATCCTGGTCATCTTCTTCGCCGCCTTTGCGTTGCTCGAAGATGTGGGCTACATGGCGCGCGCCGCCTACGTGATGGACAACCTGATGCACCTGATGGGGCTGCACGGCAAGTCGTTCCTACCGCTCTTCCTGGGCTTCGGCTGCAACGTCCCGGCGGTGATGGGCACGCGGGTCATCGACTCCTGGCCCGCCCGCCTGCTGACCATCCTAATCGCCCCGCTGGTGCCCTGCACAGCGCGCATGGCGGTGGTGGCCTTCATCGCCCCGGCTTTCTTCGGGGCAAATGCAGTGTGGGTCACCTGGGGGATGGTGCTTCTGTCGCTCCTGGCGCTCGTGGTCAGCGGCGTGGCTTTGAACAAGGTGATTTTCAAGGGACAGCGCTCGGCCTTTATCATGGAAATGCCGCTCTACCATATCCCCAACGCTCGCACCATCGGACTGCTCGTCTGGCAACGCTCGCTGGCCTTCGTCAAGAAAGCCGGGACGGCCATCCTGGCCATGGCGATGCTGGTGTGGGTGCTCTCCTACCTGCCAAACGGCGACCTGAACACCAGTTACCTGGCGCGTTTCGGCCAGTTCATCGAACCGGTCGGACGCTGGATGGGCTTCGACTGGCGCCTGACGGTGGCGCTCATCACCAGTTTCCCGGCCAAGGAGAACGTCATCGCCACCCTGGGCGTGCTCTTCGGCAGTTCGCCCGAGGCAGGCCTGACCGAAATGCTGACCGCCTCCTTCTCGACGGCCACTGCCCTCTCCTTCCTGGTCGTGACCATGCTCTTCATCCCCTGCATGGCGACGGTAGCCGTGATGAAGCAGGAGACCAATTCCTGGGGCTGGACGCTGTTGAGCGTCGGTCTGCTGCTGGTGATTTCGATTGCCGCCGGGGCGGCCACCTATCACCTGGCCGTCTGGATGGGGTTGTGACCATGCTGGAAAAACTGCTTGCTGAAATCCGCTCTGGCGGCACGTTCGAGACCGGCGTCCTGGCTGCCAGACTGGGAACGACTCCTGCGCTGGTAGAGGCCATGCTGGAGCATCTCCAACGGATAGGGCACCTCCGCCCCTACGAAACCTGCAACGACGCCTGCGGCGGGTGCAGCCTGAAAAGCATCTGTAAATCCAAAGCCCGCACGGATGCTGTCAGGCTGTGGCAGATCTGATCTTCCTGAGAGAGGAAAGCGGACGATGAAAAAGATTCTGGTGTACGGCGCCGGCCCGCCGGGCAGCCTGTTCGCGGCCCGGCTCCACGAGGCGGGGCACGAGGGATCGCTGCTGGAGCGCGGTCAGTGGACTTTTCGCTTATGCTCCCTTGACGCCGTGCGCTGACTTTGTGTCTCGTCGGGATAATGTGACGGTGACGCGCTCCAGAACCTGACCCCGTACCGTTCCACCACCTGTACCCTGCCGCTGGACTCCAATTCCGACAGCACTTCGTTCACTTGTCCCTTGGACCTATGCGCCAGTTTTTTTGAGTTCATCTTGCCGCATGGGATGGCGGGTGACAATACGTTGATCGTTCACGGTCATGTTCAAGCCGCCTTGCGCGCGGCCAGAAGGCGCACGTATCCCCGATAATACGTGTGGACGCGGAAACCATCGAAGCCCTGTTCCCGCAGGAGCGCTTGCAAGTCTCGCCCGATAAAATCGGTTGCCAGTGGGCATTCCAGGTTGAAGGCAAAACGTACCGGCCAGGGGGAGCGTTTCAGGTCGAATTCGTTGTAATCCAAAATGAGAAACTCGCCGCCGGGTTT
>DYKZ01000190.1 GCA_020722345.1 Anaerolinea thermophila
GTCTGCGCGCCGCCAGGCTGAACAGGCCGCTGCCGGAACCGATGTCGAGAAAGGATTTCCCCGCCAGTGTCTCAACCTCCAGCATCCTTTTCAGCGACTCCGCCGCCATACGGATGCGCTCATCGTTCAAGACGGATAAAAACCGTGCCCAATTGTCCCCAAAGGCGAAACGCTCGCCAGCGTTCAGTTCGTTTTGGTGTTGGCTCATAGGCGTAGCTCCTCAAATAATTGTTCCCACATCCCGGCGATTTTTTCGATCGAGAACCTCTCCCTCGCCTCGATGGCCCGGTCGGCAAACTGCCGACGCAAGGTCTCATCAGCCATCAGTCGGCTCAGGGAATTTTCCAGCGCGACCTCATCGCCGGGCGGCACCAGGAGTCCATCCACTTCGTGGCGGATGATGTCGCGCGGGCCGGTGTCGCAATCAAAGCTGACCGCCGCGCAACCGTGCGCCATGGCCTCGGCCAGCGTGTTGGGAAAGCCTTCGAAGCGGGAAGTCATCACATAAAGATCGGCGGCCTCATACCACTGGCCTATATTACCGGCGCGTCCGGGCAGCAAGATGCGTTCTGACAGATCCGCCCCTTGTATCTGCTCCTCCAATGCCTTGCGGTCAGGCCCTTCGCCCAGGATAACCAGCGCCCAGTCCGGGAATTCCTTCAACAACCGCTGAAACACCCGGATCAACAAATCAAATTGTTTTTGTTCGCACAAACGGCCGACAGCCAGCAACATCCGTCGTCCGCCAAGCAAGATTTCAGGTTCTAGGTAGGGCTGTTGTACAGGCAAGGGATAGGGTGCGGCATTAGGAATGACAGCGATCTTTTTGGCCTTTGTATGTTGGCGGAGCCAGGCTGCTGACTCCTGTGTCAAGGAAGTCACCGCCGCTAAGCGGCCATAGAGGTCTGCGCGCAGAGACTCCCAGATCGACCCCAATGGATATTGAGGGGGATGAATACGTTCCGACCCCACCGTGGCAATGCGTTTGAGACCTGTGGCGGCCAGCGCCAACAGAATGTTGGCCGAACTCATCATGGCCAGGACCACATCGGGTTGCACTTGGCGCAGCACCCGACGCAGCGCGAACACCCGGCGCAGGTTGCGGGCGAGAGCAACAAACGCATTACCACTCTCTCCCGCCAGATCCAGGGCAATGCGATTCACCGCCGGATGCAGCTCATAGAAATCCAGCGATCGGGAAGCCAGCGTCACCACCGTGACCCGCCAGCCTTTTTCCGCCCAGTGATTGGCCAGATTGGCGGTAACCCGCTCAGCACCGCCGTTACCCATTGAATGAATGAATATAACTAATCGGCTGAAAGGAACGTGCGTCATACAGGGTACGCAATAACATTCTGAAAATCACCCAGCAACTCCGGATTGATTGGTAGCGTCTTGGACCCCTCTGTTATTTTTTCGATTCGATAGTCCAGGCCAATAAGCCACTCTACAAAAGCTTCCGGTTCATAACCCGCCGCCCGGCAGGTCGACCTGCCAATTTCCAGGATCAGTGTTGGGCGACAATTTCTTATAGTGTTAATTGCCCCACGCAAAGCGATCCACTCAGCACCCTCGATATCCAGTTTTATGACATCAACACGCTTAATTCCAAGCTCAACCAACACATCATCGAGTCTCTTAACCGGCACCACTTCTCGGGCATGATTCCGAGATTCGGTGGCAAATAGAGTAGGCAGTCCTTCGTTTCGTGTTCCGTCCGCGAAATTTACCGATTGATCGTAAATAGGCAAGGAATCCTCTTGTTCACCCAAGGCAACAGGAATGATTTCGACATTGCCGAAATGATTCAGTCGCACATTCTCAGACAGCCGCGCCCGATACTCCGATATCGGCTCGAAAGCAATAATCTTTCCTTTCTGAGCGATTTTAGCGGCAGCAATTGAAAACTCGCCTTGATTTGCACCAGCATCCACAAAAACGCTGTGTTCACCCAGCAACTTCTCGAGAATTGCCAGTTGATCCCCGGAGTAACTCCCACGAAAAAAAATCTGGCTCCCCATGTGTTCCTTCAATAGCACAGGAAACGGAGATTGCCGCGAAAATCGTCAATCGGAAAAGGGGTCTGCGGAGCATGCTTTGCCACTATCTTACGTACAAGCTCACAAACCCTGCCAAGTCCAACGCCTTTGATTCGGTAAGCGGGTTTGGTTAAACGACGTAGAAAATAGTAAATAGTAGTCATTCTTCTCCTCTCACTTTGATTTCGACAACACCATAACGCATAGAGTTGTGGAAACTCCATACATTATTGCAGTTGAAAGAAAAACCCCAGCCACACCAAAGGTGTCTACCAAATAAATGTTTAGAACAGTTTTAACGACCAAGTTTATTGAAGAAATCAGTGCGAGAACCTTGTATCTCTTCTTGCTTGACAATACTGAAACAAAAACTAATCCAGCCGCATAAAATGGCACCTGTAGCAAGCCATAGCGAAGTAATTCTGCTACGGCTTCGGAATCGTCACTTTGAAATGCACCACGCTCAAAGAGTATTTCTACAATTAAAGGTGATAATAACCACACAGCAATCACGACGACAACTGCCATGCCAAACATCCACTTCGCCCAACGCAATGCCAGTGCGTTCGAATCTGCGCTGCTTTTGGCGTTAGCCTCGGAAAAAACAGGCAGCGTGGCACGGCTGATCGCCGTGGCGCCCATACCTAGTATCAGTGCCAGGATGCGGTTGGCATAGCTCAGGGTGGATAGCGCGCCCGGGCCAAGCCCGGCGGCAAAAAACTGGTCGATGATGCCGGTGAAGCTCATCAGCACCTGCCCTTCCGCCATGATGCCGACGCTGTTCCAGAAACCCTGCCATGCAGGGGAAGTGAAGCCCACACGGGGTATTTGCAGCTCGCCACGCTGCCGCAACGGGGCGGCCAAGGCAACCATGTGCAGCGCGAATCCGGCGACTGTTCCCCACAATAGCGGTTCGGGCAGCCATCCGTGCGGTAGCAACAGCGCGGCCAGAATCGTCAGGGCCGGAATGGCCTCGAACAGGGTGTTGCGGTGACGGCCGCAGGCCAGCATCCAGGCCGAGAAGAGGCTGATGACCACGCCCATGGGCACCAGCAACGCGAGACCACTGGACATGTTGAGCGCTTCAGCTACAGCTTTGTCGGAGAGGCCAAGCCAATCGGCCCGCAAGAGCGCGGGCAGCCCGAACCAGGCGAGAATGCCCAGTCCCAACCCGACGATCACCGTCAATCCAAGCAGTTCTCCCCTGAAGCGGGGTAGCTCGCCGGGGTTCTCATGCCGAACGCGGGCGACCAATGGCACCAGCACCACCGTCAGCACGCTGAACCACACCGACACCGGCCAGCCAACCAGGTTGATAACGAAGACATAGGCATCGACTGTCTCGCTGACACCGTAGCGCCAGGCGATGGCCATCTCCTTGGCGGCGCCGGCCAGTTTGCCAATAAACACAAACAGGCTGACCCAAACGAAGCCCACGGCGATTCTACGGTGGTGGGATTCTGGGTCGGCAAGATGGCGACGGATGCGGCTAATGATGCTTGACATACCGGCCATAGCTGATC
>DYKZ01000036.1:0-4858 GCA_020722345.1 Anaerolinea thermophila
TATTACTGATAGTGGTTCTGCTCCGGAATCCCCGCTGAAATAATTGGGACAAAGGGTAGCACCGCACTTAAACGTGGGCTGTATTTTTAGCCACAGATTACACAGAGTGCAAACCACTGAGACACGGAGGCACTGAAAAAAAACTCCGTGACTCCGTGCCTTCGTGGTTCGATTTTCATGCTTCGGGGTGAATGGAGTTCATGCATACTTTGTGGAAAAAGAGACTCCACAGTTTACTGTAGTGCTACCCGCCCTGCTTTATCCCATCTTTTCCAACATCTCAATTGCCTGTCTCAGCCTCGCCAGAACCTTCTCCTTCCCCACGATCTCCATGCTCTCGAAAAGCGGCGGGCTGACCGTCTGCCCGGTCACAGCGACGCGCAGGATGCCGAACACCTGCCCGGCGCTCAACCCGGAGCGTTCCACCAGGGCGCGCATCGGCGGCTCGGCGGTGGCGGGCGTAATCTCCGGAAGGCCTGAGAGAATCTCCAGCGCCTGGCGGGCAATCTGCGCCGATTGGGCCGCAGTCAGGTTTTTGGCAACAAGTTCCTCCGGCTTCGGCGTCACCGTCTCGCGAAAGAACCAGGCCCCGAACGGCAGACAGTCGTCCAGGGTGACAAGGCGCTCGCGGATCAGCGGCGTCACCTTCAGGAGGTCGGCATCCCGGACCGTCAGGCCGGCGTTGACAAAATAGGGCTTGAGCCGCGCCGCCAGTTCTTCCACCGGCAGCCGGCGGATGTGGACGCCGTTGAAATGGTCGAGTTTTGCAAAGTTGATGGCGGCCGGCGAGGGGGTCAGTTTGTTGATGTCGAAACGGGCGATCATCTCCGGCAGGGTCATCACATCGTCCTCCGAGACTCCCCAGCCCATCAGCACAATCCAGTTCAGCACGCCTTCCGGGATGTAGCCTAAGTTCTTCATATCGCTGACGTAGATGGAGTGCCCATCCTTGAGGGCATCCGCCGCCTCCCGCTTGGACATCTTGCCCTTGCCGGAGGGCTTCAGAAAGACCGACAGATGCACAAAGAGCGGCTCCTCCCAGCCAAAGGCGCGGATGATGTGGGCGTGCAGCGGCTGCGAGGGCAGCCACTCCGAGCCGCGGATGACGTGGGTGATACCCATCAAGTGGTCATCGGTCATGGCGGCCAGGTGATAGGTGGGCAGGCCGTCCGACTTGAGCAGGACGCTGTCGTCCAGGGCGGAGTTCTCCGTCACGATCGTCCCGCGCAGCAGGTCGGTGGTCGCGATGCTGCCTTCTTTGGGCATTTTGAAGCGGATGACGTACTTCTCGCCGGAGGCGGCGCGCCGGCGCGCCTCGTCCGGGTCGAGACCCCGGCAAGCGCCGTCGTAGCGCGGGTTCTGCTTGTTCGCCATCTGCTCCTGGCGCACTCTCTCCAGCCGTTCGGGGGAGCAGAAGCAGGGGAAAGCGTGACCAAGTTCGACCAGTTTCCAGGCATATTCGCGATAGATCTCGCGACGCTCGCTCTGGCGGTAAGGGCCGTATGGCCCTCCAACATCCGGGCCTTCGTCGTACTCGATCCCCAGCCAGCGCAGGCCTTCGATCAACTCCTGCTCCGCGCCGGGGACGAAGCGCTTCTGGTCGGTGTCCTCGATGCGCAGGATGAAGGTCCCGCCCGTGCTGCGGGCGAGGAGGAACGGGTACAGCGCCGAGCGCGCCGAACCGAGGTGCATGCGTCCGGTCGGCGAGGGAGCAAAGCGGGTGCGGACAGGTTTCCGGTCCGCGCCGGGAACGGTGGGGGTATCCAAAAGAGCCTCCGTCAGAAATCCAGTGGTTTGTGCCGCATGGCGACAGATTCTACCAGCCCCACGGCGAGCATGAGCGAGACAAGCCCGCTGCCGCCGTAACTGATGAAGGGCAGCGGCACGCCCGTGACCGGGATCAGATTCAGGTTGACGCCGATGTTCACCGATCCCTGGAACAGGATCAGGATGGCGACGCCGTAGGCGATCATCGAGCCGAAGGGATCGCGCGCCAGGCGCGCCGCCCGCAGGCAGCGGTAAATGATGAAGCCGAGCAGCACCAGCACGAACAAATTGCCCACAAAGCCGAACTCTTCGCCGATAACCGAGAAAATGAAGTCGGTGTGGCGGACTTTCATGAAGCGCAACTGGGTCTGCGTGCCCAGACCGTAGCCTTTGCCGGTCAACCCGCCCGAACCGAGCGCCGCCAGGGCTTGCCGGACGTTGTAGGTGTCGCCGTAACTTTCATTCGGGT
Source organism: Anaerolinea thermophila (assembly GCA_020722345.1). GTDB lineage: Bacteria > Chloroflexota > Anaerolineae > Anaerolineales > Villigracilaceae > UBA877. The sequence continues at coordinate 2,237 of DYKZ01000036.1, forward strand.
CGGGGGCAATGAAGTTGATCACGCGCTGCTGCTGGTATTCTTTCAGGAACGGGAAAATGGCCAGCGGCAAAGCAAGCATCAACACGCCGATGATTACAACCTGCTTGACCTGCAAGCCGCCTGCCCAGACCATGGCCGCCCACAGCACCATGGTGACGATGACGTTGCTCAGGTTGGGCTGGATGTAGATCAGCCCGGCGATGCCGAGCGTGATGAGCAGGCTCTTGAGCAGCCACTTCCAGTCGCGCGGCTGTTCGACCGTTTTGGCGAAAAAATTCGCCAGCGCCAGGATGACCACGATCTTGGCCAGTTCGGTCGGCTGGATGGAAATGAGGCCGGTCTCGATCCAGCGCGTGGCGCCAAAGCGCGTCCCGCCGATGATTCTCAATAACCCCAGGGCAATGACAATCACCACATACATAGGCACGATTGCCCCAGACCAGAAACGGTAGTCTATGATGGAAACGATCAGGATGACCGCAAGGCCGATGGCGCCAAAGATGATCTGCCGGTTGACCACGTCTGCAAGAGCCTCGTTGCCTGCAATGGCAGAACGGATCATCGTCACGCCAAAGACGAGGGCGATGATGACTGCGCCAAGCAGCCAGAAGTCGAAATGACGCCAGAAACCTGATCGAAAAAACATGGGAAGGTGTCTTTAACTCTCCGCCGGGGCAATACCCGGCGGCTATGGCTTCAGAAGTTTGTCAGGCAGTGCAGGCGGGCCGGTTCATCTGTGGCGGCGGTTGGCGCTCCGCAGGGGAATGTCGGCCACCAGCCGCTGGGAGCGGCCGTCCTGCGCCACGTTGATCATCACGCCCTGCGGGTCAATCTCCACATGGCGGGAAATGGTCTGGATGAGGTCGTCTTTCAAGGCCTCCAGTTCAGCCGGGTTCAGGTCGGTGCGGTCGTGGATCAGCACCAGTTGCAGGCGTTCCTTGGCGCTGCTGGCGCTCTTTTTTCGTCGGAAAAAGTTCATCGCGGCTTCCTCCCCAGCAAACGCTGCCATAAGCCAGGAGTTTCAAGTTCAAGAAAGGCGACCTGCTCGCCCATCAGTCGGCGGGCAATGTTTTGAAAGGCCTGTCCCGCCCGGTTCTTCGTGTCCAGTGTCAGAGGCTGGCCTTTGTTCGAGGCGACAATGACGTTTTCGTCCTCCGGGACGATGCCGATCAGGTCAATCGCCAGCAGATCCAGGATGTCATCCACAGAGAGCATATCGCCGCGTTTGACCATATCGGTATTGACCCGGTTGATCACCAGCAAGGCGGGCCCCTTTTCCTCGGCGTCGAGGATGCCCACCACCCGGTCGGCGTCGCGCACCGCCGAGACGTCCGGGTTGGTCACCACCAGGACACGGTCGGCGGCGGCAATGGCGTTCTTGAAACCGCGCTCGATCCCGGCAGGCGAGTCAATCAAAATCCAGTCCACCTCCGGGCGCAATTCGTCGCACAGGCGCACCATGTCGCTCGGCGAGACAGCGGTCTTGTCGCGCGTCTGGGCGGCGGGGATGAGGTAGAGTTCTGGCAGGCGTTTGTCGCGGATCATGGCTTGCCGCAGCCGGCAGCGCCCTTCGATGACGTCTACCAGGTCATACACGATGCGGTTCTCCAGCCCCATCACAACGTCCAAGTTACGCAGGCCAATGTCGCCGTCCACGCAGGCCACGCGCTGTCCGCGCGCCGCCAGCGCCACGGCGATATTAGCCACCGAGGTGGTCTTGCCAACCCCCCCTTTTCCCGAACTGATCGTCACCACTTTTGCTGCCATGCCACCATCCTGTTATGCCTGCCAGGGTTCGGCGACCAGCCGGCCATCTACAAGCCGGGCCACCTCTGGCTGATTTTTACCTTGCTTGCGCGGCGAAATCGCAATTTCACCCGCTATACGCAACTGCGTCGGCGACAACTCCAGCGCGCAGACAACAGCCTTCTCGTCTCCGCCCGCCCCAGCGTGAACAACGCCTCGCAGCCGCCCCCAGACAATCACACTCCCGCCGGCGACGATCTCGGCCCCTGGGTTGACATCTCCCAGCACGACCACCGGTCCCTCGTGAGTGATCTTCGCCCCGGAACGCAGTGGACCCCGGACCCATTTGGCCGCTTCGGCAGGGATCGCTTCCGAAACTTCCTGGACCTGAGGCGGCTTCGGCTTCGAGAGGCGGGTCGCCAGCCCGAGGTTCTGGGCAGTGGCTTCGGTCAGGGAGGACTCGCTCAAAACTGCCCAAAGGGTGATGCCGCGCTCCGAGAGTTGGTCGCGCAGCGCAGAGAGTTCCGCTACACGCAAGGCACAGGAACCCACATCCAGCGCCAGCCGCGCGCCCTGAAAAAAGGCCGGCTGAGTTTCGACCTGGTGGGCCAGCGCAGCCAACAGGTCCGGCCACGGGGCCTGGCCCAGGGTCACCAGCAGGCCGTCGCGGATACCTTTGATCTGGATAAGCGGTAAGTCATCCATCAGCGCGAATGGAGGCAGGGATTTGGAGGCCAAGGGCTTACACTTGGCGCTTCGGACGGTTCGCCGTCCGACCAAGCCCAAACGATGAATTGCCGAAATTATACTGCCATTCCGGTCATTATAGTATTACCGCGCGGCATTTGCATTGAACGCGCAAATCTTATCCGGCAA
>DYKZ01000036.1:4917-22524 GCA_020722345.1 Anaerolinea thermophila
GGTCGGCGCTACATTTGGCGCTGCGTTTGGTTGCGGAATAAATTCCGCGCTACGGATTGCCGGTGATTTCCTGCGCCGTGTCAATCGCCTTCAAGGCAAAGTAGGCGCTCATCACGTCCCGCACGATGGGCGCGGCGACGCGCCCGCCTTCCCCGGCGTTATAGAGGAATACAACCACCGCAATCTCCGGGTTGTCGAACGGGGCGTAGGCCACCGTCCAGCCGTGGGAGGGCCACTCGCCGCGCTGGCAAAGGTTCTTGAGGCGCGCCACGTCGTCACAATACTCGGCGGTGCCGGTCTTGCCGGCTACCGCGATGGGGTAATTGCCAAAGGAAAAGTCCCGGTTGAGTGTGCCGCGCGAATCGGTGACGGCCATGCGCATCCCGGTCTGGACCTGCTGGACGGCATCGAGCGAAACGGTCTTCATCTTGCCTGTCAGTTCGCAGTCGCCGTCCTCGTCGCAGGCGAAGTCGCGGATGAGCGGGTCCTGGGTGATGTCCCAGCGCAGGCGGGGAGTAAACGGCTGGATAACGTTGCCAAGATTGTCCTGTATCTCATGGACAATCGTGGGCTGCATGAATTTGCCGTCGTTGGCGATGATGGCCGCCGAGACAAGCACCTGCAAAGGCGTAGCCAGCACATATCCCTGCCCAACGCCGGCAAGATAGGTATCGCCGGTTGACCAGTTCTCGCCTTTGAAGATACGCTTCCAAGTGGGGTCGGGGATGAGGCCAGTGTATTCGGCGGGCAGTTCGATGCCCGTCTGCTGGTCGTAGCCCAGGGCGCGGGCATATTCCTGCAAGCGCCAAATCCCCAGCCCGCCGCCGGTCACTTCGGGGAGATAGCCGCCGCCCACTTTGTAGAAACACGAGTCGCTCGATAGGGCAATGCACTTCAGGAAGGGTAACTGGCCCAGGCCGCTGGTCTCGCCGTAGAAGGTGTACGTCCAGTCATAATATTCTTCATATTTCCCTTCGTCGGTCGGGGAATAAGTGTTCAGCACCCGAACAATGGCGGGCGCGTCAATGACCGAGGCGGGCGTAACAACCCCTTCGTTCAGAGCGCCAAGTGCAGTGGTCAACTTGAAGGTGGAGCCGGGAGGAAATTCTGCGGTGATGGCATAGTTCAGCAGCGGGTGGGCCGGGTCCTGTTCCAACTGGCGGTAGTAGTAGGCCGGGATGAAACGCGCCATGCGGTTGTTTTCGAAGGTGGGCGTCTGCGCCATGGCCAGGATCTCGCCGGTCTGAGGGTTTATGGCAATGACCACGCCGCTGGAGATGCGGTAATAGCCGTAAAAAACATCGTTCCAGTATTCAATGGCCGTCTGCAGCGAAGCCTGGGCGGCCTGTTGGAGGCGCGTGTCAATCGTCAGTACGACGTTGCTGCCTGCCACCGGGGCGACTGGCGGCTCCAGGTTGCGCAATACCTGACCGGCCACGTCCACTTCCACGACGCGCGTACCGGGAGTGCCGATCAGCAGGTCGTTGAGGGTCAGTTCGACGCCCGCATAGCCGACCTTGTCCCGGTTGGGTAAAAAGCCCAGGGCGCGGTATTCCTGCTCCAGGATGGCCGGGATGGGACCAAGGAAGCCGATGATATTGGCCGTCAGCGAGCCGGTCGGGTAATCGCGCAGCGGCTCGATCAGGATGTCCACTCCCGGCCACTGGGAGGCACGCTCTTCGACGATGCGGGCGATCTCCTCATCCACGTTGCACTGGATCTTGACCGGTTCGTAGGGAGCGTTGGATTCGCCCAGCGCCACCAGGTCCGAGATGCTCGGTCCGGGGACGCAGGGGGCGAACAATTTGGCAGCGTTGAGCGTCTCTTCGGTCACCGGCCCGCCGACCGGCACGCCGGTCAGTTCCGACAGGTCGCGGTAGATCTGCTGGACATTACCGGCGTCATCGGGTAAATCGGCTGGGGTGACGACAATCGTGTATGATGGGATATTCCGGGCAAGCACGATTCCGTTGCGGTCGTAGATCAGGCCGCGGGCGGGCGGGTCGCTGATAATGGCGGTGCGGTTATCCTCCGCCTGGGCAAGGTAATCGCTGCCGTTGACGATCTGCAGTGAAAATAGGCGCGCCACGAATATCAATCCAACGAGAAGGACGATCCCGTAGATGACCAGGTATCGCCACTGCGCAAAGCCAAGCGGGCGGGAAGTTACAGCCATATTATGCCTCTAAAGGATAGAGCCTGTCGCCCAGATCACGAATCAGCGGGTGAAGGACAACTGCAATGAGGAAGTTCAGGAAAAGACTTGGCAGGACAACCTGCGAAAATACTTCCGACAGGGAAAGCGCCGTTTCGAACAAGGCGCGATACACGAATATCGAACCCTGCAATATCAGGGTTCCGCCCATCGTCACAACCAGCAGTGCCAGGAGCGGCGCCTGCCAGATGCGGCGCGCCAGCAAACGTCCCAGCCCGACCACCGTCAGATACGCGCCGACACAGAGATACCACGGCGCAGCCGAGATACCTCCAACCAACAGGCCAACCGCCGCGCCCCAGAGGAGCATGTGACGGACGCGTTCCTGCAGGCTCATGGCTGCCAGGAAAATCAATACCAAGTCGGCGCTGCCGCTCAGCAAGTTGATGCGGCTGACCACCGTCAATTGCAGGAACACTGCCAGCAGCACCAGCGCCAGGATGGACAGGAAGGCGCGCATTCTAGGGCCCCGTCGCCGGGATCAGCGGCGTAATATCCACCGGCTTGAAGTTGGTAATGATGAGAACGAACTGGAGGCGTGAGAAATCCACATTGGGCTGGATGGAGGCCTGCTGGAATAATTCATATTCGAGTTGCCGCACGCTGACCACCTGCCCTACCAGCAAGTTGGGAGGGTAGCCGCCTCCCAAGCCGGAGGTGAGAACAACGTCCCCCGGCTGGACGGTCGCGTCCTGCGGGACCATATCGAGGGACAGGTCGCCGGTCACGGAACCAACCAGCATGGCCTCCGTGTTCGACGCCGGCAGTCGAACATTGACCGCCGAAGCCGAATCTGTGATCAGTTGGACGCGCGCCGCTTCGGCAATCACCGCGTCCACGCGGCCCACCAGTCCCTGATTAGTAACCACCGGCATCCCAGGCAGGATGCCGTTGTTCGAGCCGATATCCACAATCACGTAACGGTAGAAGGGACTTGGGTCGCGACCGATGACGGTTGCGCCCATGTATGAGTATTCGGGGTTGGCGCGAGCAAATTCGAGCAAGGCAGACAGAACTTGGACCTCGGTCACCTGTTGCTGCAGAGCAATCACCTGCGTCTGGAGTTGGGCCACCTCGGCCTCCAGTTCGGCGTTTTGCTGGCGCAGAGAAGCCACATCACGCGGAACGGTCAGGAAATCCACGAACGCCAAGTAGCGGTCCGAGAACCAAGTCTGCGCATCCACCACCAGCCGTTGGAACCAGGAAGAAACAGGCTGGAAATAGCCGCCCAGCGCCAACACAATCAAGCCGACAGCCACCAAGCCAATAACAATTCTCTGTAGGGAACGTGGGAAACCGGTTTTCATAAAGGACACCGCGCTTCCGGCGCGGCCACGCGGTTACGAATGACGCGTGCTGCCGCGCTCCAGGCCAACCAGGTAGCGGCTCAAGTGCGAGAAATCTTCCAGGACCATGCCCGTACCGCGGCAGACACAGGTCAGGGGGTCTTCCGCCGCCCAGACGCGCAAGTTCAGTTCATCGGACAGACGTTCGGGCAAGCCTTGCAGGAGGGCGCCTCCGCCGGCCAGGCAGATGCCGATATCCATCAGGTCGGCGATGATTTCGGGAGGCGCTTCATCGAGGGCATCCTTGATGGTGTCCACGATTACCAGCACGGATTGCGACAGCGCCTCGCGGACTTCAACAGAGGAAATCTCGATCGATTCGGGGAGACCGGTGACGAGATTGCGACCGCGCACTTCCATCGTTTTTTCGACCGGCAGGGGAAATGCCGAGCCAATTTGCCACTTCACCTGCTCGGCAATCCGTTCGCCGATCAGGACATTGTACTTGTTACGAACATACTGGACGATATCCTGGTCCATCTCATCGCCCGCCACGCGCAGCGACCGGGAGACAACCACGCCGCCCATCGAGAGGATGGCCACCTCCGTTGTCCCGCCGCCAATGTCCACCACCATGGAGCCGCGCGTCTCCGAGATGGGTAAGCCCGCTCCCAGGGCAGCCGCCGTCGGCTCCTCAATGAGGAGCGCTTCGCGCGCCCCGGCGGAGATGGCTGCGTCGAAGACGGCGCGTTTCTCCACTTCTGTGACGCCGCAGGGGATACCGATAACAACGCGTGGGCGCGGCAGAGGCACCACGCTTTGTTCGTGCACTTTGCCGATGAAGTATTCGAGCATGGCTTCGGTAATGTCAAATTCTGCAATCACCCCGTCGCGCAGGGGGCGCATCACGCTGATGGAACCCGATGTGCGGCCCACCATCTCCTTGGCCTGCAATCCGATTGCCAGCGGCTGGCGTGAACGCTTATCCACTGCCACCCAGGACGGCTCGTTAATGACGATTCCCTTGCCACGGACATGAACCAGGGTATTTGCTGTACCCAAATCAATGCCGATATCCAGGGAAAATAGTCCCAACAGCCAGTTGAGGGGGTTGAAAGCCAAAGTGCGATGCTCCTTTTATTATGCTGCAAGTAATTATACCATGAGGCTTTTTTGCTCAACCCGTCCGCTTGAGCGCCAGCATGGTCAGGTCGTCCGAGGGGGGCAGCGTCCCCATGAACTCCTCAACTTTCTTTTCCAGCACATTCAGCAATTCGTCCACAGAGAGGATTGTAGTGGAGCACAAAACATCCCTGACGCGTGCTTCGCCAAAGAGTTCGTCAGCGGGTGAAAAGGCTTCGGTCAGGCCGTCGGTGTAGAACAAGAGGGTGTCGCCGCTGCCAAGCGAGATGGTCCGCTCGCCTATATCCAGGCCTTCGATTACGCCTAGCGCCGCGCCGGTGCGGCGGAGGAGTTCCAGATTCCCGGTCGCGCCGCGCATCCACATCGGTGGGTTGTGGCCGGCGTTTGCAAACGTCAGGTTGCCGTTTTCCAGCGAAAGTACGGCATAGACAGCCGTTACAAACATGCTCTGCTGGTTGTCGGGGATGATCAACTCGTTGACGCGCCGCATCACAGCGGCAGGCGAGGGATTATCTATCACCGCGGCCCGCACCAGGGTGCGAGTCAGCGCCATAAAGAGGGCGGCCGGGATGCCTTTATCCGAAACGTCGGCGATGAACAGCCCAAGGCGGCGGTCTGGAAGTTCGAAAACATCATAGAAATCGCCTCCCACCTGGCGCGCCGTACGCCACATGGCCGCCAGTTCCCAGTTGGGGAAGCGCGGCAGGCTCTGGGGCAGGAAGGTCCTTTGTATTTGCCGCGCCAGTTGCACCTCGTGTTCGAGCCGTTCACGGACGACCATCTCACGCTGGAGTTGTTCGTTCTGGACACTGAGGGCAACTTGTTGAGCAATGCCGTTGACAATCTCGATTCTTTTTTGCCGAAACCTGCGGGCAGCCGACGATTCTTCCACCACCATTACGCCATAGAAGGCATTCTTGATCATCAGCGGGAAACCAATCAACAGATGCTCGGCAGTCTGGAGTGCGTAATATTCCTCCTGCTCGTCGCGGGCAAGCACGGGATCGAGCCAATCTTCGGGCAGTTCCTGCGCCAGCACGCCAACGGTCATGCGGCCAGATTCGCGGACCGCATCCAGCAGAGGGAATTCGCCCGCTTCAAAGTCGTGATCGCACAAGAGCGGGCGCACCGTATCGGGGAAACCGTAATCCCTGGCGGGGTGGAAACGGTCATCCTGCCACAGGTAGATGGCGCACGCCTTCACGCCCACCAGGATGGGGGTGATGCGTACAATCGAGATGATGGCCTCATCCAAGTTGTTCGAATTGGAAACCGTCTGCGCCACCTGCAAAAGGGCAGCCGAAGCGTAAGCCTGTTCCTGCGCCGAATCATAAAGGCGGGCATTTTCTATGGAGACAGCCGCATAACTGGCGAACGTGGCCGTGATCGCCTGCGCTTCGTGCCCGTAGCGCCCCGGTGTGTGATGGGATAGCATCAACACGCCGAGAGGACGGTCGCCGACACGCAGGGCAACGCCGACAGACGAATAATCTGCCGAAAAACCGCGCGCAGACCCCAACGGTCCGAACGGGTCGGTCGGCTTGCGAATGACCGGCTCGGAGGCAGACAACACGTCAAACAAGGTGCGCACTGTTTCTGGCCAGCGGAGCATGGCCGTCTGCACATCCAGGATGTCTGCGCCGTGGATGTGCGCCGGATACAAATTCTCGCCGTCCATCAACCAGACGCCGGAGGCGTCGCAGGGTAAGTTGCGCTCCAGTTCGCGCAGCACGCTGTCCAACACATCGTCCACGCTGGCTTCAGCGGAGAGCCGCCCGGCCACTTCACGCAGGCTGTCTGCCACCTGCCGCCGCCAGCGTTCGGTGCGGAACAGGTCGGCATTATGGATAGCGAGAGCAATGTTGTCGGCCAGGGCTTCAAGGATGAATCGGTCCTCCTCGCTGAACGCTCCGGCGCGGTTGCTTTGCAGGTCGAGAACGCCCACCGGTTTGTTGTCGTACAGCAGGGGGATGGTCAATTCCGCGCGGGTATCGTCAGGCGGGAAGGGCGAAGGCCTGTAGCGCGGTTCCCGACCGACATCGTTGGCCAGCACGGTCGTACCGTGGCGCGCCACCCAGGGGATCAACCCTTCAGCGCTATCCAGGCTGATGGCGTACCCTTTGAGCAAGTCATTTCGGCTTCCGCTCCCCGCTTCGTAGATGATCTGCCGCCGGTTCGGGTGGACGGTGAACAGATGGACATAAGGAAATTTGAGCCTTTCCTGAATCAGCGCGGTCACTTTCGCCAGCAACTCATCCAGGTCGAGCACCGAAGCGATGCTTTCGCTCACTTTGGCGACAATCGCCAGTTGTTCAAGGCGGCGCTGGAGGTCGCTGTGCAAGCGGGCACGGTTGACAGCAGTGGCAATGGTATCGGCCAGCGAGCGCAACACCAGCAGGTCGTTGGGGTGGAAGGCCTCCAGTTGGTCGCTCTGGATATCGAGCACGCCGAGAATGCGGGATTCGATCTTCAACGGGAGCACAACCTCGGAGCGGGTGCCCGGCAGCCGCTCGACGAAACGGAAGCGCGGCTCGTCCTCAACGTTGTTCGAGACAATCTCCTCCCCTGTCTCGGCGACGGTTCCGATCAACCCCTCGCCCGGCTTGACCTTCGTCAGGCGGGCGGCTTTGCGCGGCTGTTTCCGGTCGCCCGCGCTTGCGCTGGACTGGAATTGCAGGTACGGTTTCCCCTCCTCGAGGGTAAAAATCGCCACGTAATAATACTTGAATGTGTCGCGGATCAAGCGCGTGACGCGCCGCGTCAACGTCGGCAGGTCGAGCACGTTGGCAAGTTGAGCGCTAACCATGCGGACAAGCGTCAACTGCTCCATGCGCCAGTTTTCGACGGCGAAACGGTGGGAGGACACCAGGGAGAGCGCCGTGTGAGCCGCCAGCCCTTGCAGCAACTCAATTTCGGCTTTGCCGAACTTCTTGCCGCCCGGACGGGCAACAGACAACACCCCCAGCATCGCCTGTTGAGAGCGGAGCGGGATGGCAATTGCCGGACCCTCATCCTGCTGGCAGCGGCCCCCGGCGTCTTCCAATACCCGCCGCATAAGACCCTCTGCCGGCTCCGGCGGAAAGATAGGCGTCTGGTTCAATCCCGGCAGGCGAAAGAGACGTTCATCCAGCCAAAGGGATGCTTCCGCGTTCAACAACGCTGCGGTCGCCTCCAGAATCAAAGCGCGCTGTTCGTCCAGTTGGCGGACGGCGAGCAGTTTCTCGCCCAGCAGAGTGATCTGGGTCCAAGCCGAGGAAGGGGAAAAACGCGCGGGGGTCATTTTGCTTTTTTGATGCGTTTTACCAGGGTAAGAACGTTCCCGGCCTCGCCGAGATGATCGTACCGGACCTCATCCATCAAATGGCGCATCAAATAAACGCCTAACCCCCCCACCTGGCGTTCTTCGAGACTGGCATCGAAATCGGGTTCAGGGACCTTCAACATGTCAAAAGCCCTGCCATGATCGCGAAGAATAACTATAAAAGACTCTTTGTCGTATTCACAAGTACATTCGATTTCGCCATCTCTCATCCCCTCATACGCGTGTTCGATGATGTTCGAACACGCCTCATCCACCGCCATCTCCACAGCACAGATTGACCTCTCATCAAGGCCGGCGTCTGCCGCTGCCTGCCTGGTAAACTGACGGACGATCTCAAGTTGGCCGAATTGAGCAGGGAAGATCAGTGTACGCATAGAAACAGGAAGGCCGCCTCATCGCCCACAGAAAGAGACGGCCATTTTCTCCTTCAAAACGGCTGCCGCCTAGAAATATCCAACTGCCTCGGTTACATCGTCGTAGATCTTGAACAGCGGCGTGAAGCCGGTCAATTCGAGCGCTTCCATAATCTTTTTGGGCACGCGCGCCAAGACAATCTCGCCGCGGTTGTAGCGCTTGCAGTTCCGCTGGCCTACCAGCAAGGCGCGAAAACCGGCGCTGGACATGTAATCGAGTTCCTTCAAGTCCAGGACAATCCTGAAACGGCCATCGTTATTTATCTTTTCGATGGAACTGCTTAATTCCGGCGCCGTGAAACTATCCACTTTGCCCTTGACGGCAAGCAAATCACAATGTTTGTATTGCTGAACCGTGATTTCCATTTGACCTCCAAAATCATGAACGAAGTTACCGGAATTATATCATAGCCATTCCTGCCCACTACAAACCTGCGCCAAAGACCTCGCCCCCGAGTTTATATCCCGCCGCATCCAGCCGCGGGGAAAACAACGGGCGGATTCCTGTGGAGCGCAACTGGCCGACGACCTTCCCCTGCGGCGTGACGCTCATCTGCTCGAATTTGAAGATGTCGGTCAGGGTAACGACATCCCCCTCCATGCCGGCCACCTCGGTGATGTAGGTCATTTTGCGCGTCCCATCCGAGAGGCGCGCCAGGTGGACAATGAGATTGATTGCCGCGGCGATCTGTTTGCGGATGGCCAGCAGGGGCATATCCAGCCCCGCCATCATGGACATCGTCTCCAGACGGGCAATTGCGTCGCGCGGACTGTTGGCATGCAGCGTGGTCAGCGAACCGGTATGACCGGTGTTCATCGCCTGGAGCATATCCATCGCCTCGCCGCCACGCACCTCCCCCACTACAATTCGGTCGGGGCGCATGCGCAGGGCGTTGCGGACAAGGTCGCGCACACTCATCGCCCCCCTCCCGTCCACGCCCGGCAATTTCGTCTCCAGACGCACCACGTGCCGCTGTTTGAGTTTCAATTCGACCGCGTCTTCGATGGTCACGATCCGCTCCCGCTCAGGGATAAACGAGGAGAGCACGCTCAGGATTGTTGTCTTGCCCGAACTGGTATTGCCGGTCACTAGAATGTTCAGACGCGCCACGACACAGGCTTCGAGGAACTTTGCCATGTAATGCGTCAACGCCCCCATTTCCACCAACTCGTCCATGCTCATCTTGGTTTGCAGAAACTTGCGAATGGTCAGGTGCGGCCCGTCAACCGCCACAGGCGGGATGATAACATTCACCCGCGAACCGTCCGGCAGGCGCGCATCCGCCACCGGATTGTCCGCATCCACGCCGCGGCCCAACGGGTTGACAATGCGTCCGATGATGCGCATCAGGTGTTCATCGTTATCGAAATGCAGGTCGGTCTCCAGCAGTTCGCCGTTGCGCTCCACGAAGATATTTGCCGCCCCGTTGACCATGATCTCGCTGATCTCCGCGTCGCCGAGCAGCAGTTCCAGCGGGCCGTAGCCAATCAACTCCGCCAGAGCAGAATCCACCACCTCGTCGCGCAGAGCAGGCGAAAGGTCCGCCGCGGGCGTGGCATTGAGCACATCCACCATCCACTTGCGAACCATCCGCCGGTTCTGGCGTTCGCTTTCAGGATGGTCGGCGATCTCCAGCGAGATCCTCTCCACCAGAAAATCCCGCAGGCGCATCAGGCGCGGGTCGCGCCGCACAGAAGAATTGGTCTGGTAAGTCGTGTTCATCATCCCTTCCGCCTCCAGTATAGCACAGAACCGCGCCGCCTCGTTGACAGCCGCGCCCATATCGTGTATGCTTGCGCCGTCCGGGTGGGTCCGGCGCGGCGGAGCCTTTCGAACCCCGTCAGGTCCGAAAGGAAGCAGCGGTAAGGAAGTGTCTCCGGGTGCCGCCGGGTTGCCTGCCCGGATATTGTTTTTCTCCCCCGCCTGTGGCAAAATACCCCCATGCCGCGCTGGATTCGTTTCGCCCTTTTCCTGTTGCTTGGACTGGCCGCCGGCCTCGTCTATGGCTGGGTGATCAGCCCGGTGGAATATGTGGACACCAGCCCCGAACACCTGCGCGCCGACTACCGCGCCGATTACGTTCTCATGGTCGCCGAAACCTACGCCTCGTCGCGGGACCCGCAGGCTGCCGCGCGTTCCCTGAGCCTGTTCTCCCCCCAGCCGCCCGCCGCGGTTGTCTTCGAGGCGCTGGAGTACGCCCGGAGCGTTGGATACGCTTCCCCCGATCTCGCCCTGCTCCAGTTCCTCCTGACGGCCATGCAAACCTACCCTGGAGCGGTCCCATGAAAAGGGTAAGGCGGGCGCGCGTCTTCTCGACCCTGGAAGGGAAAGACCGCTTGGCCTCCCGCTGGCTCGAACCCCTCCTCGGCCTCCTGCTGGGGCTGGCGCTCGGCCTGTGGGTGGCCTGGGGACTTGCCCCGCGCGCCCAGGTGGACCCCTCCCCCGCTGCCCTGCGCGCCGACTATAAGGACGAATACCGCCTGCTGATTGCCTCGGCCTACGCTGCCACCGGCGACCTGGGCCGCGCCCGCGTCCGCCTGAACCTATTGGCCGACCCCGATCCCGCCGCTGCTCTGCTGGAGCAGTCCGAGCGCGCCCTGGCTGCCGGCGCTTCCCCGCAGACGGTGTTCCTGCTCTCCATGCTGGCCGGAGCCGTGCAGCAGCCCGCTGCCACGTCAACGCCGCCAGATGCGACTGCCTCCCTCCCTGCCGCCCAACCCACCGCCACCCCGCCGTCCTTCCGGCTGGTGGTGCAGCAAACCGTCTGCGACGCGGCGCTCCCTGCCGGGCTGACCCAGATCGAGGTCCGCGATGCCGCCAAGCAGCCCCTGCCGGGGGTGACCCTCCTCGTGACATGGGAGGGCGGCCAGCAGCGCCTGAACACCGGCCTCAAGCCCGAACTGGGAGCAGGGTACGCGGATTTTGTGATGTCAGCAGATTTTGTTTACGCCGTCCAGATTCCCCCCTCCGGCGAGGTGGCCGAAGGATTGAGTCTGCCCGTCTGTATGGACGATGAAACGGGCGGTAGTTATTCAGGCGGGTATTTGCTCATCTTCGAGCAAAAGTAGAAGCGGACGAACGCCACAGACGCCCCCTACTCGGTGGTCAACTCGAATAATCGGTACGCCGGGTCGCTGTAGAGCGGCCGGAGCGCGGGGCAGAGCGCCGCGAAATCGGCGGGTAAAACGACGTGGGTAACGCCCTGCCAGGAGAGTTCCTCCAACAAGGCGCAGTCGGCTGACTCATAGAAATGCTTGGCGTTCAGGAAGCGGCTGTACCATTCGATGACATCGCGATCTCGATACGGGATGGAGAAAAAGTCACCATAGACAGGCACGCCAGCCATAAGGCGGAAATCGTACAGTTTGGGCGGGATGAGATACACCTGTCCTGGTTGGCGGTGCTGAGCGACAAACGCCGCCACCGGGCGGGAAGGTAAGAGCGCTTGCTCGCCGGTCTCCAGCCAGAAGCGCGTAATGCCGGCGGTCAGGGTCAGGGCAAGAATGGCCAAATTGGCAATTTTAAGCAGCCGGGCGCGGCGGGCAGGCGTCACGGCAACGATGCGGCGGGCAAGTTCAGCGGTCAGGACAGCAGTTGCCGCCGGCAGCAGCCAGGTGGACAGCCGCCAGGGAAAAAGCAGGGCCAGCGCGTGGCTGCCCGTCGCGGCCTGAACGAGGGTTAGCAGCAGGGAGAGCCCCAGCGGGAGCGACAGGAGCAGGAAGAGACGCCGGCGGCGGACTGCAAAAATCCCGGCGGCGATCAGGCACAGTTTCACGATTGTTGTCGCGTCGAACCAGTCCTGAATGCGGGCATGGTGGGGGATGCGGATGTTGACGAGGATGTCGCGGGCGCGCGCCGCCAGGGCCGGGTCGCTGCCGGTGAACAGAGTCCAGGTGTAGAGCAAGATGGGAGTTACCGCTGCGAGCGCCGCGACACCGGTCAGGACGGTCTGCTTTGGACGGCGCTGAACGAAGAACATTTCGACCAGATAAGCCAGGGTCAATGCAGCCGCGCTGAGCAGGTAGGTGGGATGAACCGTGGCTGCAAAAACCGCGCTCAATACGGCCAGGGTTGACTTGCCGCGCAGGTGGAGAGACAGCGACAAGAGCAGGAAGACGCCAAAACTGCTCGGCTGGAAGACCGGCCCCAGCAGGCGCTGGCCTGCCACGCCGCCGTCGAATAAATAGCCCCAGTCGGGCCCTGCCAGGCCGGTCAACAGGTAACGCAGGGCGGCAGAGTGCTGAAAAACCGTCAGCGTGAAGAATACGCCCAGAAGGAGCGGGGATGTTTTTACAGGCGCGGCGCTTTCGACGATACCGATGAGGGAGAAAACATAAACACCCATCAAAAGGGCGTAAAAAACGTAGAGGGCAGGCAGCACATCCAGGCGGCAGGCCCCTTCGACGATGAAACTGAAGACAGGCGTCGGGTCCGCGGTGGAGGCGAGCCAGTCTTCCGCCAGCGCGCCTTGCCCGCAGCGGGCCAGGCCGTGGACGAAATATTGATATTGGTTGGAAGTGTAGAGAGGAGACTGGGAATAAGAAATGGCAAAAACGGCGGTCAGGAGGGTGAACAGAAGAACATTCTGCCAGGTTCGTGTGGAGGTCATGCCCGGAAATATAGCCGAATTCAGCCAATCCAACAAGCCCAAAAGAAAACGCCCCGCCTGCCACAGCGGAGCGCGGGGGAATTGAAGTACACGCTTACGGGACCAGGCGACTGTAATCGCTCCCCAGGGCAATGATCAGGTCGGCAGGCGCATCCGGGTTGTAGTCAAAGACGATCTGAGACGGTGTATCGAACGCCATCACAGCCTGGATGTATTGCATGGCATACAGACTCTCACCGTGGACGATTAGTATCGTGCGAGAAGGGAAAGGATAGTTATAGGGGGCGGGATAATCGCCAGTATTGCCAAATCCAACCACGTTCATCCCCTGGCCTTGCAGATACTCCGCCGTGCGCGAGGCCAGACCTTCGACGCCGGCCCCATTAACAACTGCCACGCGCGCCGACTCGGCCTGCATCTTCGCAGTGATATCGCTCTCCGCCAGCGGAATCATAGCCCCGCTGTCGAAGATCGAGTCCACCAGGTTGCGGATGGCATCTGGGTAGGGGCGCATGATGCTTTGGTTCTCGCCATTGTGGTGTATAGTGCCGATATCGGCCATGGTGTAATCAATCGTCCCCCACTTGATGTTGTCGCGCGGCAGGTCCTTGACCAGCACCGCCAGGCGGAGGGCATCGTTGAGAGACATATTGGTATTAATCCCCGAAGACATCTGGTTATACAGGTCGGGGGCGCTGGCAATCAGGCCAGGGAAATTGGCCGGATCGAAGACTTTATCCATGATGGCTTGGACAACCTGCTGCTGGCGTCCGGCGCGGTCCACGTCGCCGCCATCGGTATAGCGGGCGCGGGCATAACCGAGGGTGGCCTTGCCGTCCAGGCACTGGTAGCCCGCCTCGAGCAGTTGGGAATTCTCGTACGTCCGCCCGACGCGGATTTCCTCCGGCACATCCAGGCAGACGCCGCCGATGGTATCAATCATCCGCTCGAAGGTGGTGAAATCCAACTGGGCAAAATACTGGATGTCAACGCCCAGGAAATTCTCCACCGTCTTCATTGCCAGCCCGGGACCGCCGCCGGGCAGTTTGTCGCCTTCGCCATAGGCATAGGCGGCATTGATCTTGTTATACCCGTAACCGGGGATGTTTACCCACAGATCGCGCGGCACCGACAGGACGCCTGCCGTCATCGTCTGCGGATCGAGCGTCAGGAGCATCATTGTGTCCGAGCGCGGCGCGCCCACTCCCTGTTCCCAATCCCGGTAATCGAGGCCGATCAACAGAACGGTCACGCGGCTGGCGCCATCCCAAGGGTCGGGCATTTCGATCGCCGGCGCGCTTGGACCAACAGTGTTAGTGACATCGAGGGGGGTGCCTTCGGGGTTGATTGGTTCTTCGCCGCCGGTCGAGCAAGCCGGCAGGGGAATGCCGGGCAGGGCCGTCAGCCGCCAGCAGGCGACAAATCCACGCAAGAACAGGAAGAGCGCAACGGCCAGGGCCACGGCAACGCCCAGCAGCACGATCTGCATCGCAGTGGGCTTTCCAATCGAGAGTTTCTTGACTGAGGCGTTCGTTTTGGGTTTCAGGGACATATCACTTCACCGGGGGAGGCGGAACGGGTAAATCGGCCTCGGCCACTTGCATCCATTTTTCTCCTTGCTCGATGAGCATGACGGGAATATCGTCAACAATCGGATATTTTCGCCCGCAGTCCCGGCAGATGAGCCAGGAATCCCTGAAGAGGGTCAGGGCCGCCTCCTTCTCGCGGACGCAGGCCGGGCAGCGCAAGATCTCCAGCAACTTCTGATCAACCATAATATTCTCCATTCCGGGAGCAACAGACGGCTATTTTACCACTTTTAGGGACCGCACACAGCGGCGGGGTTTTCCGTCCCCGCGCCGTACTGGTAAACGGCCTGCCAGGCCTGGTAGTGGGTCTGAATGTTATCACTGAACAACACCTGGCCGTTGAGATCGTACACCACGCGCGTCACGGTGACGTCCGCGCCGTCGGCGGCGTAGTCAATCTGTTTGCACGCACCCGGCGCCAGGTCCGCGCTTTCTTCGTAAAGCGGGGCAGGCGCGGGGACGACGTTGCGCAGGCCGAGGTTCTGCCATTCCACCCGGCGGCCATCGCCCGTCGAATAGAATTTCCAGGTCAGGCTGCTTTCATCGCGGTTGAAGTAGGTCTCCATCAGCAGCCAATAGGGACGATCATTCGTAAACTTTAAGTCCACCAGCGGGAAGTACACGGTGGCGTCCAGCCCGGCCAGGGCCGGGTCAATGCCGCTGCCGGGACGCTGCTCGTAATAGAGGACGCGGAAGGCGTGGGCATGCCGCTCCTCGATGGGATACCCGCCAAAGAAGGCTGTTCGGAACAAAGTGGTGCTAACCTGGCAGACGCCGCCGCCCACGCCCGTAATCGTTTGTCCGTTGTAGATGATGAGCGCCTCAGCGTAACCGTTCTCGAGTGAAATGTCACGCAAAACATCGCCCATCGAGAAAGTCGCGTTCGGCGGAACGAGCAGGCCGTAGAACTCCGCCGCCGCCTTTTCGATATTCTGGAGACGGGCAGGGCCGGAACCACGGAAGTAGGTAGTCTCCGCGCTCACCAGTTCGGTAATGCCCAGCGACTGCGCCGTGGCGTCGTTGTTCACTTCGGGCATCTCGGTGTCCAGCGCCAGCGGAATCTCGTGCAAACCAGAGACCAACCCCTGGGCGATAGCCTCCTGGGTAGCGGAAATATCCAGGGTGCGGCCCACCAGCGCCGGGGAAACGAGAACCAGTTGGCGGGTGTAATCATCGAAGTAGAAGCGAGCGTTCTCCGGCGTCCGGTTGACCTGCTCGGCCACCTCCTCCAGCAACTGCTGCATGGCTTGTGTATCCACCGCAATTTCGAACTGCCACCCGGAGTCGGTCTGGACGCGAGCCACGGTCAGCGTCCCGGCCACCAGCGCAGGTTCCAGCGTCCAGGGACCGGGGTCGCCGGGCTGGGAGTCTGGCAGGGTCAACACCAGGGGGGCGCTGAGAGCCTGGCGGAGGGCTTCCGCCTGGGACGAGGCGTCCAACACCAGCGGAGACTGCTCCTCGATAACAAGCGGGACTTCGCCGTCGGCAAACACGTTCATTTTTGCCAACAGGAATTCCAGCGTGGCGCCCACGTCCAGTACGCGGCCGGTCTGTCCGGGCGTATAACGGACCTCGGTCCCGTTCAGCGACAATTCGGCCTCCACCATCGGGCGGTCAATCTGCACGGCCAGGTTTTGCAAGTATCCGTGCGCCACGCGCTCATCGAAGACCGCAATTGGCGGCAGGTCCATGCCGCCCCACAGGGCATTGAACTGCCCGGTCAGGCTGGAGAACATCCCGCCGCGCCCGAGCAGGTAAGCGCGCTCAATGGTCGCGCCGGTGTCGAACACCAGTCCCAGTTCCTCCGGGTGAGCCACCCATACTTCATCGCCGTAGCGGAACACGATCTGCCCGCTCTGGGGATAGGTGAGCCGCTCGCCGAGCGCTGCTACGGCCTGCTGGGGCGTCTGGTTGGAAAGGTCAACGCCAGCGACCGAAATCCCCGGCAGGATGCGCCCGGCGTACACCATGCGGATCGCGCCGCTCAGCAGGCCAACGGTCAGCAGGAACAGCGCAGCGCCGAGAGCAAGCGCGGTCAGGATCTGATAAGGAAGAGGGGAACGCCGGGGTCGGGGGACAGCAACGAATGCCATGACAGAGATTATAAATGGGTAATCGAATTTCTACAAAGACGATTCCCGGCGGACTTCGTGAGGCGCACGCGGTAGAAATCCGCCTCGCGATTCGAAGTTCCTTGCACGATGTCGTCAATCGGGGCGGGTGGCATTTATTTCCTCCTTCTGCTCATTGACCTCCTCCGTCCGCGCTGGTACCTGAACCTGACCGGAGAGGAAATATTCATTGCCCCCAATCTGGATGAGACGGTCAAGCGCGAGGGCAAAGAGAGGCTGGCTTTTTGGGGTTTCCCGTGATGCGCCCCATCTATCTGGCGGCGCGCCATGGAGCGGAATGAATTCAGGTGTGTTTCATTCAGTTGAAACCGTCCCGAAGGTTATCGTCAGAAAACCTTCACCCTGCGGGTACTTCGCGGGACGTTCATCCTTTAACTCATTCGCCGCAGGCCTGTACGGTAATGTCGGCCATGACCGGCGTGCGCAGGGAGGTATCGCCATCGCTTTGCTGGACGACGACCTGATATTGCAGGGTGGCTTCGTCGAAGGGAATGGAACCGCCGAATAGGGAGTTCATGTCGAGCGTGCGCTGGTAAAGGTCGCCGCCCATTGGATTCATCGCCACGCTCTCAAATTCAGTGGGGGTGCTGCCGGTGCTGAAGCGGTAGAACAAGATCACAACCGTAATCCCTTTGGGCGCGGTGGCGCGGGCGAGAATGGTCACTTCGGTGGGGCCACAACGGCTACTGCCAACATAGACCACGTTGGTGGAGATGCGTTCAATGGAGACGCCGCCGCTCGGGGTAGGCGTCAGCGTCGGGGTGGAGGTTGGCGTGAGGGTCTCCGTAGCCATCACTTCGGGGGTGGGTGTCACGTCTGCGAAGATGATTAGGCTGGTCTCGGCGAATCCGCTCCAGTTCCCGGCGTTGTCCTGAGCGCGCAGCCGCAGTTGGTACT
>DYKZ01000191.1 GCA_020722345.1 Anaerolinea thermophila
TCCTGACGGTCTTCGCGTGCTGCGCGGTGCAATAGCCTTTTTGCAGGAGAGTCATACAATTGGTTCGGCTATCAGACGGCAGCCACCGCGGCCATGGCCGCGATCCGTCTCATCGAGCGCTCCTTTTTGCGTTCACTGTCCAAAATTCGACGCTGCCTATCCCCTATTATATCTTTTCCGCATATAATCGGCGTCAGAATGGCGATCACGAATAACGTTACCCGCCTGCTCGATGCCCGGAAGGTCCGCTATCGGGCACACGAACTGCCGCCCGAAAAACTCGGCGCGGAGGAGACCGCCCGTCTGCTCGGCGTGGATCCGGCGCTGGTTTACAAAACCATTGTGGTGACGCGTGAACGCGGAAAGCCCATCCTGGCGGTCATCCCCGGACCTCACCGCGTGGACCTGAAACTGCTGGCTGCCGCGCTGGGCGAGAAGAAAGTTTCCCTGCCGACCGAACGCGAAGCGGAGCAGTTGACCGGTTTGCAGGCGGGAGGCATCTCGCCGTTGGCTTTGCTGAACAAGGGCTTCCAGGTGGTAATCGCCTCCGAAGCGGCGGACAGGCCCGAGGTCCATGTGAGCGGCGGGCAGCGCGGGCTGAATATTTGCCTGCCGGTGAAAGACCTGCTCGAACTTACCCGCGCCAGGCTGGCGGTCATCAGTATCCCAGAGACGAGTTGAGTCGTTTTGACCTTGTGCCTGCGTGGCGCATACTCTATAATTGAGACCAGACAACCTAGAGGAGAGAGCGATGAGCACAAACGAACCGATCATTATTGCCCGCGGTGTGGAGAAGTGGTATGGGCATTTCCACGCCTTGAAGGGGATCAACATGGAGGTACAGAAAGGGGAGGTGGTTGTCATCTTTGGACCTTCCGGCTCGGGCAAATCCACGTTCATCCGCTGCATCAACCGCCTCGAAGACCACCAGAAGGGGCAGATCATCGTGGATGGCATCGAACTGACCAACGATATGCGCAACATCGAGAAGATCCGCACTGAGACCGGCATGGTGTTCCAGCAGTTCAACCTTTTTCCGCACCTGAGCGTGCTACAGAATGTGACGCTCTCTCCTCTGCAGGTGCGAAAGTGGCCGAAGGAGCGCGCCGAGGCCAAAGCGAAGGAACTACTGGCGCGTGTGGGCATTCCCGACCAGGCGGACAAATTCCCTGCCCACCTCTCCGGTGGTCAGCAGCAGCGCGTGGCGATTGCCCGCGCCCTGGCCATGGAGCCCAACATTATGCTCTTCGACGAGCCGACCTCGGCCCTTGACCCGGAGATGATCAAGGAAGTGCTGGATGTGATGGTGGAACTGGCAAAGTCTGGCATGACCATGCTGGTGGTGACTCACGAGATGGGGTTCGCGCGTGCAGTGGCCGACCGGATGTATTTCTTCGACCAGGGCCAGATCGTCGAGACCGGCACGCCGGATGACATTTTCAAGAACCCCAAATCTGATCGCACTAAATTATTCCTGTCGCAGATTTTGGAGAAATAGGGGAGTAAACAGAGACCTAAAAGCACAAAAGAGCCGGAGGCAAAGCCTCGGGCTCTTTTGATTCTTTTGTTTTCATCCTTTCACCACTGCCAGCGGACGCAGGCGCGCCACTTTGCGGGCAATTCCCACCGCGCAGACGGTTTCCACGACCGCGTCCACGTCCTTGTAGGCTTGCGGCGCTTCCTCTGCCAGCCCGGACATGCTCCCGGCGCGGACGCGGATACCGCGGCCTTCCATCTCGCGGCGCAGGTCTTCGCCGCGCACATCGTGCTTGGCTTTGGCGCGGCTCATCGTCCGCCCGGCGCCGTGGCAGGAGGAACCGAACGAGCGCAGCATGGACTCTTCTGTCCCGGCCAGCACCCAGGAGGCCGTACCCATTGAGCCGGGGACGAGGACCGGCTGGCCGGTCTGCCGGTACTCAGGCGGGAGACCCGGCGAGCCGGGGCCGAAGGCGCGCGTCGCGCCCTTGCGGTGCACGCAGACCTTGACCCGTTCCCCATCCACCTCGTGCGTTTCGATTTTGCCGATGTTGTGGCAAATGTCGTACACCTGCGTCAGTTGCCAGCCCTTCTCTTTGCCGGCGAAAGTCTCCTCGAAGGCGCGGCGGATGGAGTGCGCCAGGATCTGCCGATTGGCGAAGGCAAAATTGGCGGCGGCGCGCATCGCGCCGAGGTAGGCTTGTCCCTCCGGGCTGTCCATCGGCGCGCAGACCAGTTCCCGGTCTGGCAGTTCGATGCCGTAACGCCGCACCGCGCCCTGGAATTCCTGCACGTAGTCGGTGCAGACCTGGTGGCCGAGCCCGCGCGAGCCGCAGTGGATCTGGGCCGCCAGACAGCCTTCGCGCAGCCCGAAGGCGTTGGCCGTCTCCGGGTCGAAGACCGTCTCGACCACGTCCACCTCGACGAAGTGATTGCCCGCGCCGACCGAGCCGATCTGTTCGCGGCCGCGCTGCTTGGCGCGCTGGCTGACCTTGTCCGGTTTCGCGCCTTCGAGGCAACCGCCTTCCTCGGTGTGCGCCAGGTCGGTTTCGCTGGCAAATCCGTTCTTGAGCGCCCAGCGCGCCCCCTCGCGTAGCACCCGTTCCAATTCCGGCATGTTGACGCGCACCACGCCCTCCTTGCCCACGCCCGAAGGGCAGTACTGGTTCAGCAGGGTGGCGAGGGTGTTCATGTGTGGGGCGGCGGCCTCTGCCTCGATGGACGAGGACAGCAGGCGCACGCCGCAGTTGATGTCGTAGCCGATCCCGCCCGGCGAGATCACTCCCTGCGGGAACTCGCTGGCCGCCACGCCGCCGATGGGGAAGCCGTAGCCCTGGTGCATGTCGGGCATCACCACCACGTGCCCCACCAGGCCGGGCAGGGTGGCCGTGTTGACTGCCTGCTCCAGCGATTTATCGTCAACGATCTGTTCGAGCAATGCGCGCGTGGCAAAGATGCGCACCGGCACGCGCATATCGCCGCGGAGACTCTGCGGGATTTCCCACTCGTAATCAGAAATTTTTATCAAGTCCTGAATGCGAATCATAGCGCCTCCACCAGGAAGGGAGCGGACTGTTCTATTCTCTCTGCTCTCTATTTTCCTCACACATCGAACACAATCTCCACTTCGTACCCGCGATCCGTTTGCCTGATTTGTAGATTATGGTAAGTGGCCGCTTTAATCGTTTTCGTGGCCGAAGCCAGCGGCGCGCCGTCCATTTCGGCTTTCAGTTCCCATCCATCTGAATGTTCCAACGTGGTAACGTTAAAACGTGAGAACGTGACCTTTTCCTGCTCGGCGGCGTAGATTAGTTCCGACAGAAAGGCAACGAGAAGCGACTCGGCGTCTGGGGCGGACAGGCTCAGGGTCCGGCGCGTGACGGGACCGGGAGCAGGCTGCGCACCAGAAAGAGCATTCATCCCCTGCGCGGCTTCTGCAAACAGCGAGGGCAGGTTGTCAGCCCAAACGCGCAGGCACCAGTCCGCGGTGTGGTGGAGTTCTTCGTATGGCATAAGTCAATTGTCTCAATTTTA
>DYKZ01000192.1 GCA_020722345.1 Anaerolinea thermophila
GATTTGCGATTTGAGATTGCCGATTGACGAAGGACAGGAGCGCAGGATGAACGCTGATGAACTGCGGAAAAGAACCAAGCAATTCGGCTTGCGGATTATGAAATTGGTTTCCGCATTGCCTAATGGCAGCGTTGGTCGGGCGATCTCAGGTCAGCTTGTACGTTCGGGAACGGCCGTTGGAGCGAACTATCGAGCGGCCTGTCGCGGTCGATCCAGAGCCGAATTTATTGCGAAGATTGGAATCGTCGAAGAAGAAGCGGACGAAAGCGCGTACTGGCTTGAGTTGATCATCGAAGGAGGGCTTATGCCGAAGGACAAGGTCATATCGCTCTTGCAAGAAGCGGAAGAACTCGTGGCCATCATGGCCTCGTCACGAAAGACCGCCAAAGCAGGCATATCCAATAGAAAATCGAAAATCGGAGATCGACAATGAGCGAAGCGTTGAAGCCCTGGTACGCCATCGCAACCCCTCACGAGGACATCCGCGAAGGACGTCTCGCCGAGGCCGTCTTCGCGGCGAATCTGTGGGCGGTCGTCCAGGGCACGGCCCCGGAGGTTTACCTCGATCCGGAAGAGTTCTTCCGCAAGACCTACCTGACCACCGGGCTGTCCACCGTGCTGAGCCGAGTCGCGGGCGCGCTCGGAGGGCAGGCTTCCAGCCTGCATTCCGGGGACCGCATCATCAGTCTCCAGACCGCCTTCGGCGGCGGCAAGACGCACACGCTCGTCGCCCTATATCATCTGGCCCGCTCATTGGAAAAATTGCCGCAGCTGGCTATTCCAGCAGTTGCCACTCTGAAATCGGAAATCGAAAATCAAAAATCGAAAATATCCATCGCCGTCTTCACGAACCAGACCTGCGACGCGACCCAGGGACGCAAAGTCGAAGGCGGCGTTCACCTGCGCACGCTGTGGGGCGAGTTGGCGTACCAGCTCGGCGGGAAGGCCCTCTACGAGCGCGTGCGCGCGAACGACGAGGGCCAGCGCGTGCCGCAAGGGCTCTTCTTCGAGATCCTCAAGGCCGCATCGCCCTGCCTGATCCTGCTCGACGAGCTGGCCGACTACTGCGTCGGCGCGGCCGCGGTTCCGGTAGGCGACACGAGCCTGGCGGATCAGACCGTCTCCTTCATTCAGCAGCTCACCGAGTCCGTGCAGCAGGTCCCGGGCGCGGTTGTGGTCGCCACTCTTCCGGCGAGCAAGTACGAGGTCGCCCAGAGCGAGAAGGGGCAGGAGGCCTTTGTGACCCTGGAGAAGCGTTTCCAGCGCCTCGGGGCCGACGTCAAGCCGGTCGCGGACGAGGAGATCTACGAGGTCGTCCGCGCGCGCCTGTTCGAGTCCATAGATGGTGTGCAGGCTGGAAGCCCGGCCCCCGACTTCTGGTATCCCAAGAAGGTCGCCCAGGTCTATCAGGGCATGTACGCAGCTCACGCCGGCGAGGTACCCTCGGAGGCCGCAAAGAACACGTACCGCGAGCAGATCGAGCGCGCCTATCCCTTCCATCCCCTTCTCATCGATGCGCTCTATACCCGCTGGGGCAGCCACCCCGACTTCCAGCGGACTCGCGGGGTGCTGCGGCTGCTCGCGAGCATCGTGGGCGACCTCTGGAAGCGCCGACAGGCAAGCACCGAGACCCAGCACCTCATCCAGCCGTGCCATATCCGCTGGTCCGTGGACGCATTACAGGCGGCCCTCACGCGACTCTGGGGTCCTGCTTACCAGTCCGTTGCCGCGGCCGACGTGATCGGCGAGCGCTCCAACGCCGGCAGCTTCGACGAGGAACGCGGAGGTGATTACCGAAGCGAGGCCATAGGGCAGGGGCTGGCGTCCGCCATGCTGCTCGGCTCGTTCGGCGGTCAGGGCGGTCGCAGCGGGTTCAGCTCGAAGGACCTGAAGCTCGCCTGCTCGAAGCACGGCCTCAACTGGAATTACACCGACGGCGCCTTGCTGGAGCTCGAGAACCGCTGCTTCTACCTCCACACCGCAACCGCCGGGAGCCTCGGCAAGCGCTACTGGTTCGGCACGAAGCCGACGCTGAACAAGCTGGTCGTCCAGTACCGCCAGCAGAAGGCGAAAGAAAATTTCGAGGAAGCCATCCTCGAGGACCTGCGGGTCGAGTCGCAAAAGGGCGCGTTGGCCGGCGCAACCTGGCGCGTGATCGTCAACCCTGCCGAGGACCTGCCGGAGCAGAAGTCGCTCACCTTGCTGGTCCTTCCTCCGTCAATCGCCTGGGACGAGAACGGAGGGACGAAGGAAGCCGTCGCGGAGAGCGTGAAGTCGATCAGCACACGGTGCGGTGGAAAGGACCGCCTGTACCGCAACACGCTTCTCTTCCTGGCAGGAACCTCCCGGGGCTTAAGCAAACTGCGGCAGGCACACCGTGAGCGGGCGGCCTTGGAGGGCGTGCGCAAGGACTACTGGGATCAGCTCGACGCGGAGCAGCAGGAGGATCTCAAGAAGCGGCTGGAGGCGGCGCGCAAGGCCGCGCTGGAGGCACTGGGCCCCGCCTACACGGTTGTCCTTCGAGTGCATGGTCAAGAGGTGGAGCCGTGCGCGCTCTCGGATGCGCGCCGGAGCTTCCAGGAACACCTGGGCTACGTATGGACCACGCTCGTCGAGGACGAGGAGTGGATTCTTAGGCGCGTCGGTTCGGTGACGCTGGCGAGCACGGGCTTGATCCCGAAGGAAGGCGGACTGCGCCTGAAGGATGCCGTCGAGGCCTTCCTCCGGTTCACGGACAAGCCTATGGTCGCGGCCAAGGAGGCGGTGACCGCAGGTCTTGCCCAGGCCTGCACGGACGGACTGGTGGGCGTCGGTCGTGGCCCGAGCCCTTCGAACCTTCAGACTTGTTACTGCAAGCAATCGGTGTCCCTGGACCCCAGCGAGGACGGCGTATGGATCATCCCGCCGTTCACGCCGGAGCCGGCGAAGGCCCAGGGCAGCGATGAGACTGCGGGCACCAAAGGCGGAACGGGTGCTGGCACGACCCCCGGCGACAGCCCGGGAACGGCAACCGTAACGAAGCCCGGGGCCAAGCGCACGGTCCGCCGGTTCGTTGTCCACGGCAACGTTCCGGTCGAGAACTGGAGCGAGCTTTTCCGTTGCTTCGTCAGCCCTGCCGCACGGATGAACCTGAAAAAGCTCGGGCTCGGCGTGAAGTTCGAGATGGTACTCCCCGACGATCAGGCGTTAAGCGAGAACGATCCCGCACTGAAGGCGATAAGGGAGTCCGCGCATCAGCTGAATCTGACTTTTGAGATTGTGGAAACAGGCGACTCGGAGAAGAGGGGTCTAATCGGATAAGGGCCGGTCTCTAACCGGCCCTCCCCACACCACCTGACATGTGCGGGTCCGCACAGGGCGGTCCCCGAAGCCTGCCGGGCTGCGCGATGAGATCCCGGTGTCTTCGGCATCTGGAGCGGACGAAAGTCCGCCAGGTGGTGTATTTTCTTGGTAAAGATCAGACCGGCATTAGGGAGAGAAGGCGGAAAAGGAGGCAGCATGCAG
>DYKZ01000193.1 GCA_020722345.1 Anaerolinea thermophila
ATTACAGTAATACCGTCGGATATCGTGCCCACGCAACCTGTTGCTACCAACCCCGCGCTGGTGTATCTGGCGTCGCTCCCAAGCGATCGTAGTCGGTACGTGCAACGGCTAAGTCTCAATGCGATTGCGCGATTGCTCGACATGACCGTCGAGACAATGCCGTGGCACGAATTGCGGTACCAGCATACG
Organism: Anaerolinea thermophila; assembly: GCA_020722345.1. Classification (GTDB taxonomy): domain Bacteria; phylum Chloroflexota; class Anaerolineae; order Anaerolineales; family Villigracilaceae; genus UBA877. The sequence goes on from DYKZ01000193.1 coordinate 190, forward strand.
CAGGCGCTCCGTGCCCGCATGATAGACAGCGGCCTGGCGCCCGCAAGCGTCAATCGCATGTTGGCGGCGTTGCGCGGGGTACTCAAACAGGCTTGGCGGCTGGGGTTGATGGGCGCGGATGATTACCAGCGCGCCATAGACTTGCAGCCTGTGCGGGGTTCTAGGCCGCCCCGTGGCCGCAGTTTGGGGGACGCCGAAGTTGCTGCGCTGCTAAAAGCGTGCGATAACACGCCCACAGGGATACTGGATGCCGTACTCGTGGCCTTGGGTGTTACATGCGGCCTACGGCGGGCAGAGATGGCCGCATTAGACTTGCGCGATTACGACGCGGCCAACGGTGTCTTGACGGTACGGGGCAAGGGACGCAAGACGCGCCTCGTATACATCACCAACGGCGCCCGCGTTGCAATGGATGATTGGTTAGCCTTGCGCGGCGACGCTGATGGCGCCTTGTTGTGCCACGTCTATCGCAACGGGCGAATCGGCGTCGGGGAGCGGATTACTGGCGGGGCAATCTACAACAGGCTGACCAGGTTAGCCCGCAAGGCTGGGGTCGCGGATGTGAGCCCGCATGACTTGCGTCGTACCTGTGCCAGCAATCTGCTAGACGCTGGGACAGATATATCCACGGTTGCGGGCGTGCTAGGCCATGCCAACGTGGCCACGACGCAGCGTTATGACCGCCGCGGGGAGCGTGCTAAGCAACGGGCAGCCGCGCTGCTAGATATCCCCTACAAGCGGGGCGCGAACAATGACGAATAAAAATTGTCACAAGAATATATCTACGGGAGGGTACTATGCGAGAAAACAAAAACCCCGTCGGGGGCACGGCGGGGTCTGCGATTGATAGCGCAGCAGGTAATGGGCGGGACAACCAAAGATATTATATCATATTTGGGGCGGTCGCCCGTAGACTTATCAACGGGCAAGATGTCGACCAGGCTTATATCGCCCATCTGCCAGACGCGTGGCAAGGTGTTATTGATGCTATACGAGTAACACCGCACATTGCTGACCAGCGTGCACGGGCGCTCGGCGTGGCCGTTAGTGACCTACCAGAGCGTGACACGTTACTTGATGCGGTTTTCCGCAGTGATGGGACGGAAGACTTGGCCGGCTTGGCGCGTGCAACGGCCAAGCGGCACGTTATCACGGCCTACGACGCCTTGCAGCCGCTCGACCCCATTGGGTGGCTCGTGGGCGACCTGATAACCGAGAGTAGTGTCAACATCTGGTACGGCGCCCCGGGCAGCAGGAAGACATGGGCGGCGCTGGACATGATGGTGGCCGTGTCCAGAGGGGAGCCATGGCTGCGGCACGCAACCACTGCAGCCCCTACGTTGCTTATCGACGAAGAATCGGGTTGGCGTCGCATAAGCAACAGGCTCGGCATGGTATTGCGTGGCCACGACGCCAACGGTACGGAGCCTATTACGGTACATACCATGATGGGCTATGACTTGCGGGATGCCCAACATCTTGACCATCTGGTGGGGGCAATCCGCAACACAGGCGCCCAACTGGTCGTTGTGGATGCGCTCGTGGATGTCATGCTCGGGGGCGACGAGAATGCCGTCAAAGACGTACAGCCGCTAATGCATGGTATCCGCTGGGTGGCTGATGAGACGGGGGCGGCGATAGTCCTGATACACCACAGCAACAAGGCCGGCGGCTATCGCGGGTCAACTGCGCTATCCGCCGCTGCCGATTGCATGGTGCAGATAACCAGCAAGGGGAACGTAGTTGAGTTTGAGACTACAAAAGCCCGCGATAGTGAGATGACCAGTTTCCGCGCTGCCCCAACGTGGCACGACGGGGCGTTTTGGCTTAGCAGCATGGATACGCCCCTATTGCCTGCCCATCTGCAAGCCGCCTTGGAGTACGTTATGGCTGCGGGGGGTACGGTGGCACGCAAAGATATATTACAACAGTGTCGCAGCCGTCGCACGATAGATACGCTTATCACGCAAGGGTATCTGCGCCGCGTAGACGACGGACGCCAAGGGACACCGGCCACGCTGACAGTGACGGACAAAGGGAGAGAGTACCTGCAAGAGTAACCAGTTTGCACATTGCTCACGGGCGGGCTAAGTTTGTACAGTTTGTACGCCCCTTAAAAGGGGGGCGTACAAACGTACAAACTTCGAGAGCCAATTTTTCCCGTACCAACCCGAGTTTGTACGGTTTGTACGCCCCGTAACGGAGGGGGGCGTACAACCGTACAAACTGCTACAACAACCAATTTTCGACCGTCGAAATTTGCTACGTTTCAATCCACGCTCCCTGTGGGGGGAGCGACACCAACTTTTGATAAATAACCAAACCAAACGGAGAACTATGAACGATTTGCTCACAATGGTTACGCATGACTTGGGGGTTGGCCGAAAATCTGGCCGCTGGTACATGTTCCGCTGCCCGTTCCATGACGACGACACGCCAAGCCTTGGTGTAACGCCTGACAATGGCCGATATTACTGTTTTGCCTGCGGCGCCAGCGGAGACATGGTCGGCTGGTTACATAACTATCGCAAGATACCCTGGAGGGACGCTTATAACCTTGTCGGCGGCCGTGGGGATATCGGCCAAGTGACCAGCACGGCCGCCCCACCGGCGGAGCCATCCCCGCGGAAACCACGTCCAGATGTTGACACGGCCACGTGGGTCGCCAGCGCAATGGCATTTGTCGCCGCCTGCGAAGCGGCGTTGTGGCAGCCAACCGGCAGCAAGGCATTGGAGTGGTTGCAAGCCCGTGGCCTAACGCGGGACACGATAGCCCAATTTAGGCTCGGTTACAACCCTACTGATGCTTACGCTCCACGCGAAGCCTATGGGCTACCCGCAGGCGATAAGCGGGTATGGTTGCCTAGGGGCGTCGTGATACCATGGGTACTTGGTGATACCCTGCTGGCCGTCAATATCCGCCGCCCCGCTGGTAACCCGAAGTACTACAAGATTGCAGGGTCACGGGGCGGGTTATACAACGCCGATTGGGTACGCGGGGCTGATGTGGTACTCCTAACCGAGGGTGAGATGGATTGCATGATAGCCCACCAAGCGGTTGGGGATGCCGTAGGGGTTGCTACTCTGGGAGGGGCAACCCAAACGCTAGATATTGCGGCGTATGGCCAATACCTGATGGCGGCACAGGTTATATTAGTGGCTTATGACACAGATACCGCTGGCGTCCGAGGGGCTGCGGTATTATCTGATGCGTCGGCACGTATGCGGTGTGTTAAGGTACCACGGTTGTCGCAGGGTAGTAAAGACATCAACGATTATTACCTTGCCGGCGGGGATATATGGCAGTGG
>DYKZ01000194.1 GCA_020722345.1 Anaerolinea thermophila
GCAATAGCCTTTTTGCAGGAGAGTCAAATATGATAAACTAATACCGAATTCTGCCAGGAGGAGCAAAATGCCCGAAAGAGAAACTTACGCCATCGAAATCGTAGGGGTGAAGCGCGACCTGCCCTTGTTCGAGGTCAAGCCCGGCCTGCGGATCGCCGTCTTGAACATCCTCGGCGACACCGAACTGGTGCAGGCGGCGGCCGCGGCGTTGACCGGGATGTTGCAGGAGATTCCCTTCGACCTGCTCGTCACGGCGGAAGCCAAGTCCATTCCGCTGGCCTATGCCCTCTCGGTCGAGACCGCAAAACCCTACATCGTGCTGCGCAAAGCCTACAAGCCCTACATGGGCGCGGCGCTCATCGCCGAGACCCACTCCATCACCACCGGCGAGCCGCAGACGCTCATCCTCGACGAAAAAGATCGGGAACTGGTGAGGGGCAAACGGGTCGTCCTTGTGGACGATGTCATCAGCACCGGCTCAACGCTGGATGGGATGAAAAGAATCATGGAAAAGGCCGAGGGGGAGGTAGTCTGCGAGGCGGCCATTCTCACCGAGGGCGAGCGTGAACGCTGGAACGATGTCATCTCTCTGGGGCACCTGCCCCTGTTCACCGAATAAAACGGGCGGACGCCGTCCGCCGCTAGCGGAATAATTGCTCTTTCTGTGGACGCGGGAGGGACTTGATGACCCTCTCGCGTTTCATCGCCGAAGCCCGGTCGGGCAGTTCCTCCACATACACAAGCCGGACCGGCAGCCTGCTGCGCGTATAACGCGCCCCGCGTCCGGTATTGTGCTGGCGCAGGCGGCGCTGTGGGTCGGTCGTCCAGCCGGTGTAGTAGGTGCCGTCCGAGCATTCGAGAATGTAGCAAAAGCAGGCCATCGTTACTCGAAGTCATCCGCCTGTTGGAGGGCGGCCAGCAGCGCATCCTCGGTGGGAGGAAAATCTTGGTGGCGGCGGATCAGGTCGCAGGTACGGGAGGAAGCGCCCGCGGCAGCCGCCAGGTCCGCGCCCCACTCGGCATGGTGGGCGGCGACAGCAAATGGGCGGCGCAGTCCACGCGGGTCACCCTCCCCCCAGCGGCGGGTCAGGCGCGGTGCGAAACGTTTTCCAAGCACAATCAGCACGCGATCGAAAACCGAGAGCGGCGAGAGCGACTTGCCCGCGTCGTGCAGCAGCGCGGCAGCCAGCAGGTCGGGATTCGTGTGCCCTTGTTCCTTCAGACGCCTCAGGACTGCCAGCGAGTGCGCCTGCTCAGAAGGCGTCATGCGGCGAAAGACGGCGATCTGGTCAGGAGAAAGATGGGGCGAAAGGACTTCATCCGGCACAGGCGACCAGGAGCCGAAAAACGCCAGCCGGAACTGTCGAACGCGGTAGGCGAGGCGGGCAGGCAGGCTCATCGAGTCGGAGTATAACATGTGTTAGAATCACGAGAGCCGGGGACGCCGACCCCGGCTCTCTTGAAAAGGAGGAGAAGAGAAATCGCCTTCTGGTTGTATATTAACACGGCGCCAAAAATCGTGCTTGACGCTTCCCCTACGCTTCCCCTACGCTTGTCTGACAAGTTTGTCAGCAATTTTTAATCCATTTTGGAGACTGCATGCCCGCTTTAGCCATCGAAACCGAAGCCCTGAGCGGCATTTATGAGAAGACAACCCTGATGTGGCGCAGATTTTCCATATCTTGGCGCACTTCAGCAACCTGGAACTGCTCGGCATCCTGGTTGGGCTGTCGGTGGCCTTCGGCGTGGCATCCATTTTCATTCCGCGCCTGCGACCGGCGGGCGCGCGAGCGCAGCCCGATTGACCGGGTAACGAATTATTGATGACTCGCATTTGCCTCATCCCCAAACTCGGCGGCACAGGCGGGCCGGTTTCCTTCCAGGGAAAACTGGCTGCCGGTCTGGCGCGACGCGGAATCGAGGTCTGCTACGACCTGGACGAGCGTCCCTACGACGCCGTGCTGGTTATTGCCGGGACCCGACGCCTGCTCCCGTTATGGCAGACGCGGCGGCGCGGCGTGCGCGTCGTCCACCGCTTGGACGGGTTGAACTGGCTCCATCGGCGGCGGAAAACCTCCCTGCGGCATTTCCTTCGCTCGGAGGTCAACAACCGGGTCGTGGCCTCCATCCGCCGCTTCCTGGCCGACCGGGTGGTGTACCAGAGCCGTTTTGTCCACGACTGGTGGGAAGGCTGGTACGGTGCGACGCGCCTCCCCTGGACGGTGATCCACAACGGCGTGGACCTCTCGGTCTACGCGCCCGAAGGCCCGCACGAGCGGCCTGCCGACCGGTTTCGGATGTTGCTGGTAGAGGGCAGCCTCGCCGGGGGACAAGACGTTGGTCTCGCCAACGCGCTGAAACTGGCAGAAATCCTGCAATTCGAATACAACTTCCCCATGGAAGTGGTTGTGGCCGGAAAACTGACTCCCGCCCAGCAGGCCGAGTGGCAGTCCCGCGCCCGCCTCCCGCTGACGCTGCTGGGGGTCGTACCGCGCGAGCAGATTCCCGTCCTCGACCGCTCGGCGCACGTCTATTTTTCCGCCGAACCCAACCCTCCCTGCCCCAACTCGGTCATTGAGTCCCTGGCCTGCGGCCTGCCCGTGACCGGCTTTGCCACCGGCGCGCTGCCCGAACTGGTGCTCGGCGATGCCGGGCGGTTGGTTCCCTACGGCGGCGACCCGTGGAAACTCGACCCGCCGGATGTCCCCTCTCTGGCACGGGCTGTGACCGAAATTCTGGGCAATCAACCGCGCTTCCGGGCCGCGGCGCGCCATCATGCCGAGCAGGCTTTCGGTCTGGATAAGATGGTGGATGCCTATCTGGAGTCCCTGCTCGGCTGAAACAGTGGAGTTCAGGGGCTTGCCCTGGCAAAGGAGAATGCGATGGCTGACAAACCCTCTCTCTACACTGGCGAACTCAAGGACACGCCTCTGGGCAACTTGTGGCTGGCCATCTCGGACCAGGGGCTGGCGGCAATCAACTGGAGCAAATCCCAAGCCGAATTCGAAGCCTACCTCGTCAAGCATTTCAAGCGGCCAGTGGAATATAAGCCAAAGATGACCGCCCAGGCCGCCAGTGAAATCCGAGAATACCTGGCCGGAAAGCGCCGGCATTTTACCCTTCTCATTGACTGGATGATCCTGCGCCCCTTTCAGCAAGCAGTGCTGCGCGCCACGTATGAGATTCCCTATGGCGAGACGCGAACTTACAAGGAGATCGCCGAGCAGATTCACCGTCCCCGCGCCGCCCGCGCCGTGGGCCGCGCCGAAGCCACGAACCCGATGCCGCTGGTCATCCCCTGTCACCGCGTCATCGGGACGGATGGGAAATTACATGGCTATGGCCTGGGGGAGGGATTGAAGACCAAAGAATGGCTGCTCAAGTTGGAAGGCGCGTTGATTGCCTGAAACTCTTGATGATTGTGTCGTTTGCGCTTTCGTTGTTTCAAT
>DYKZ01000195.1 GCA_020722345.1 Anaerolinea thermophila
CCCGCATATCATCCAGATGCTCTTACTGGACAAATCCCGGCGTCCCACAGGGATTGCTGCGTGATGCGGAACTATCGCGCCGGGCTTTTCAGTGATACTCACATTCGCAGAAGGATTAAGTCCAAGCGTAGTGCGGCTTTCGGGCGGCGCGTTTGGGGCGACCCACGAGATATGGTTTGGCGATGCCGAACAGTTCCAGCAGTTGCTTGAAACCAAGCCAATTGTAACTCTTTTCTCAAAATGGGCTGGTTCCAAGTTTGCCTGCCAGACTCCCATCATGAACTCTGGGTTCTGGGCATCGAAAGCGACCTGGAGAGCCGCACTCTGACCCTATTGACCAATGTACCCATCCTGAATGAAACCCTCGCTCAGAATATCTACAACGACTGGCGGTTGCGCAGACGCATTGAACATGGTTACCGCTTTGGTCAGGAGCAAGGCCTGGAGGTTGAGGACCGGCGTGTTCATACGGTGGAACGTATGCGCCGTCTTTTCGCACTGGTCCTGGTATCTGCCCAATTCGTTTTCTACATCATGAAACGCTGGCCGCCCATGGCTGTCCTCTGGCTCCGAAAACTGGGCGGCAAACTCGGCCTGAAAACCGACCGGGATGGCCCCTACGTCTTGCTTCGCGGCTTGAGCGCTGTCTGGCAAACGGTCGCCACTCTCTCGTGGACGGTATCCAGCCCTTCCCTCGTCACCTGTGTCGGAGCCCCTGAGATGTGAGTAATCACCAGAAAAAACGGCTGTTGACGGCTTCTATCAGGCATGCTATGATTTATCCGTTATTCTCTCTTTTTCGCATTTATTCAACAGAGGAGTTATTTATGAGTTCTGATTTCTTTTTCCGCCTGCTGGGCATGATCATCTTCGCCATCGTGGGGGCATTCTGGGGCAACTGGCTGGGACGTTTCAACCCTGATTTCGTCTTGCTCTATACCCTCACCGTCAGTCTGGTCGGGGCGCTCTTTGGGCTAGTGGCCACGCCATATTTCACCACCCGTCCCATTCGCGCCCTGAAAGCATTGCTAGCAAAAATGGCTGCCGAGACGCTCTTCTCGGCCACCATCGGCCTGGTGGTGGGGCTGGTAATCGCCGCCCTGCTCTCTTTCCCGCTTTCGCTCCTGCCGACTCCGTTTGGTAAAATCCTGCCCTTCATTGGCGTTCTGCTTTTCTGCTACTTCGGCGTCTCCCTGTTCGTGATGCGCCAGACGGACATCGGCAACCTGCTGAACGGTATCTCCGCCCGCCGCGAGGAAGGCGGGCAGGCGAACTGGGCGCAGGCCAGCCGGACGATCCTGCTGGATACCAGCGTCATCATTGACGGACGCGTGGCCGATATCGCCAAAACCGGCTTTCTGCCCGGCACGTTGCTCATTCCTCGCTTTGTATTGAACGAGTTGCAGTACATCGCCGACTCGTCCGACAACCTGCGCCGGGCGCGCGGGCGGCGTGGCATGGAAGTGCTTTCCGAACTGCAAAAAGCCTCCTCGGTGGTGGTCCGCATCTCGGATATTGATGTGGAGGGGGTGCGCGAGGTGGACGACAAACTCGTCATCCTGGCGCGGCAGTTGAAATGTCCGATTCTGACCAACGATTACAACCTGAACCGTATCGCCGAGTTGCAGGGCGTTTCCATTCTCAACATCAACGAACTGGCCAACGCCGTCAAGTCGGTCGTCCTGCCCGGTGAGACGCTTGCCATCAGCATCATCCAGGAAGGCAAGGAACAAAACCAGGGCGTTGGCTACATGGATGATGGCACGATGGTTGTCGTCGAGAACGGGAACAAGTTGATCGGCCAGACGAAGGATGTGACCGTCACCAAGGTCTTGCAGACGGCAGCAGGCCGGATGATCTTCGCCCGGCTGGAAGATTAGGCGCTAGAAAATGCCTCAACCAATGGGGCAGGATTTACCAGGAGAATGATATGTTGCGCATCTACAATACACTGACCCGCAAGGTCGAAGAGTTTCACACGCTGGAACCCGGGAAAGTAAAAATGTATGTCTGCGGCGTCACGGTCTACAATGATGCCCATCTTGGCCATGCCATGTCGGCACTGATTTTTGACATCATCCGCCGCTACCTGGAATACCGCGGCTATAAAGTGCATCACGTGATGAACTTCACCGACGTGGACGACAAGATTATCGCACGCTCGCAGCAACTGGGCGAGGACCCGCTGCAACTGGCCAACCGCTACATTGACGACTACCGCCAGAATCTGCGCGACCTGAATGTTCTGCCGGCCACCTCCAACCCCCGCGCCACGCAGACGATGGACAGCATCCGCTCGATGGTCCAGGGGCTGATCCAGAAGGGCTACGCCTACGTCGCTCGCAGCGGGGATGTTTACTACCAAGTGTCGAAGTTCCGCGAGTATGGCAAACTCTCTGGTCGCAACCCGAAAGAGAGGATGGTCGGCACGCGCGTTGAGATGGACAAGAACAAGCGCGACCCGATGGATTTCGCCCTTTGGAAAGCCGCCAAACCGGGCGAACCATCTTGGGACTCGCCCTGGGGCAAGGGACGTCCCGGCTGGCACATCGAGTGCTCGGCAATGAACTTGGCCGAACTGGGCGAGCAGATAGATATCCATGGCGGCGGCAACGATCTCATCTTCCCGCACCACGAGAACGAAATCGCCCAGAGCGAGGCCTACACCGGCAAACCATTTGCGCGGTACTGGATCCACAACGGCATGTTGCAACTCGGCGACGAGAAGATGTCCAAGTCGCTGGGCAACATCGTCAGCATCAAGAAATTCCTCGAAGAACACGAGGGCGATGCCATGCGCATGGTGGTGCTGAACTCCTCCTACCGCGCCCCGCTGACCTTCAGTGACGAGGTGCTGGCGAATGCCGAAAAGGGCCTCGAACGGCTGCGCTCCGGGCTGCGACCTGCGGCCGGCGAACCTGCCGGTCTCGCGCCCGGGGCGGCGGCGGAACTCATTGCTCAAGCCGACGCCACCCGCCAGGCTTTCATCGAAGCCATGGACAACGATTTCAACACTCCCCTGGCGCTGGCGGCGCTCTTTGAACTCGTGCGCGCCATCAACGCGGCCCGCGACGCCCAGGCTTCGAGCGAACAACTTGCCTCTGCCCAGGCTGTCTTGCGTGAACTGACATCTGTTCTGGGCCTGAGGCTGGAAAAAACGAGGCGCAGCGGCGCGGCCGATAAATTTGTGGACCTGCTGCTGGAGATCCGCGCCGAAATGCGCGCTCAGAAGAACTGGGCCATGGCCGACCTGATCCGCAACCGTCTGCAGGAACTGGGCGTCAACGTCGAAGACACGAAGGAAGGCTCCACGTGGAGCTGGTAAGCGAAAGCAAATAGATAAATGACTACTGCAAAAAGGTTATTGCACCGCGCAGCACGCGAAGACCGCCAGGAAAATGC
>DYKZ01000196.1 GCA_020722345.1 Anaerolinea thermophila
TTATTTCTTGCCAAACTTCGCCTTCAAAATATCTTCCAGCGTGGGCTGGCCAATCTCCTGCAATTCGTAGCGCACGCGCTGGCTGGGCTTGTTGATCTTGATGATGCGCGTCAGGTCAATCGGCGTGCCGATGACGACCAGATCCACGTCAGAGGCGTTGATGGTGGCTTCCAGGTCGCGCGTCTGCGCTTCGCCGTAGCCCATGGCGGGCAGGATGGGACCGGTCTTCGGATATTTGGCGTACGTTGCCGCAATGGACTTGACCGCGAACGGGCGCGGGTCCACGATTTCTTTGGCGCCGAAGCGCTTGGCGGCCACGTAGCCAGCGCCGTAGGCCATCTCGCCGTGGGTCAGGGTCGGGCCGTCTTCGATGACCAGGACGCGTTTGCCCTGGATGGCGGCCGGGTCCTCCACGAACAGCGGGGAGGCGGCCTCGATGACGGTCGCCTTCGGGTTCAGCAGGCGCAGGTTCTCGCGTACGCGGATTACAGCCTGCGGGTCGGCGGTGTCCACCTTGTTGATGACGATCACGTCCGCGTCGCGGGCGTTGGTCTCGCCGGGGTGGTAGGTGCTCTCGTGGCCGGGACGGTGCGGGTCGGCGACGACGATTTTCAGGTCCGAAACGTAGAACGAAAAGTCATTGTTGCCGCCGTCCCACAGGACGATGTCCACTTCCTTCTCGGCTTGGCGCAGGATCTTCTCGTAGTCCACGCCGGCGTAGACGATGACGCCGTTGTCGAGGTGCGGTTCGTATTCCTCCCGCTCCTCGATGGTGCACTCGTGCTTGTCGAGATCCTTGTAGGTGGCGAAGCGCTGGACTTCCTGCTTGACCAGGTCGCCGTAGGGCATCGGGTGGCGGATGGCGGCCACCTTGAAGCCCATGCCGCGCAGGATGAGCGAGACGCGGCGGGTGGTCTGGCTCTTGCCCGAGCCGGTGCGCACGGCGCAGACCGAGACGACCGGCTTGCTTGATTTGACCTGGGTGCTCTTCTCGCCCATCAGGCGGAAGTCCGCCCCGGCGGCCAGCACCATCGAGGCCTTGTGCATCACGTACTCGTGCGGCACATCCGAGTAGGCGAAGACGACCTGGTCCACCTTTAAAGTCTTGATGAGTTTCAACAGGTCGTCTTCGGCATGGATTGGGATGCCCTTCGGGTAGCGCTTCCCGGCCAGCGCGGCGGGGTAGGTGCGGCCTTCGATGTCGGGGATCTGCGTGGCGGTGAAGGCTACCACTTCGTAGTCGGGGTTGTCCCGGAAGGCCACGTTGAAATTGTGGAAATCGCGCCCGGCGGCGCCCATGATGAGGGTTTTGATTGGGGACATGCTGTAAAATACTCCTTCAGAATAGTGAATTTCAGCGCCAGACCGGCCCGCCTGCAGGGGATGGGGAGCGATTGCCCATCAAGACTCTCCCGCGCTTTAGAGGAGAATCCCGCCCCGGAGCGTTCCGCTCGAGGGGCAGCCTGCAACCAGGCAGGAGTGCACTGATTTCGCGGCGGAAGCGTCCGCCACGTCACATCACTTCTGGGGCTGTGATGCCCAAAAGCGCCAAAGCATTGGCGAGAACGGCTCTCGTCGCGGCCACCAGTCGCAGACGGGCAGCGCGCAGACTTTCAGAGTCGCTCTGAAGTACAGGTACAGAATGGTAGAAACTATGAAAGGCATTTGCCAGATCGTAGGCATAGTTTGCCATCACCAGCGGACGGTATTCGTTGGCCGCCTGCTGGACGACATCCGGGAAGCGCGCCAGCAAATCAATCAGGTTGACCTCATGCGGGGTTAACTCGTAGTTGAAGGCAGCCTGCTCCGGAATTTTGCCAGCCTTGCGCAGGATGGAATTGGCGCGCACGTGGGCATTCTGGATGTAGGGACCGGTACGACCGTCGAAACTCAGCGCCTGGTCCACGTCGAAAACCATGTCGCGGTTGTTGTCCACCGCCAGCATCGAATAGACCAGCGCGCCCAGGCCGATTTGCAGGGCCACCTGGCGGCGCTTGTCATCGCTCAGTTCGGGGGACTTGTCCGATTCCACCGCCAGGGCGCGGCGCACGGCGTCGTCTACCACGTCCTTGAACAGCACCACCCGCCCACGCCGGGCCGACATGGCCCCTTCCGGCAGGCTGACGAAGCCGTAGCCTAGGTGATAGCACTTCTCGGCCTGCGGGAAGCCCATCAGGCGCAGGATGGCAAAGGCTTGCTGGAAATGCAGGCTCTGGCGGATATCTACCACGTAAATCGAGCGATCCACGCCGTATTTCTCGAATTTGACTTTCGCCAGGGCCAAATCTTTGGTCAAGTAGAGGGTCGTCCCGTCGGCGCGCAAAATGACGTTAGTGCGATATTTCTCCTTTGTCAGGCCCAATTTCTCGTCAATCTTGACGATGACTGGCCCGCCAGTCGGGCGTTCGTCGTCGGCGATGCCGCGGGCAATCAACTCCTCGACGATTTGCTTGGCCGGTTCGTCCACTTCCGATTCGAAGAACCAGACGTCAATCTTCACGTCCAGCAGGTGCAGGATATCGCGCAGTTCCTCTAGCGACCACTCGCGGGTCATCTGCCACAGTTGGCGCACGTAGGGGTCGCCGGCGTCCCATTTGCGGTACATCTCGCGGCGTTCGGCCTCGTAGGCCTCGCGCTGCGCCTTCTCTTCAGGGGTCTCGTTCTCTTTCGGCTCCAGCAGGGCGGTGGCCTCGACGTAAATCTTCAAAAGCCACTGGCCGCGTTCATGCACGCCTTGCGGCTCCTGGCCTTTGTAGAACTTGTCGTACGCCCACAGGACAGTGACCACGCCCAGCCCCAGGTCGCCCGGATAGGAGGCCCGGATGGTCTCAAAACCGGCGAATTCCACCAGGCGAGCCAGCGCCTCGCCCAGGATGACGTTGCGGGCGTGGCCGATGTGGAAAGAGTGATGGGTGTTCGGCTGGGCGTACTCGACCATGACGCGCTCGCCCTGGGGGGCGCCGCGTCCATAGTCCGGGCCTTGCTCGAGGATGGCGTCCACGGCGCGGCGGGCATACTCGGCGGTATCGAAGTAGATGTTGAGATAGCCCTTGACGGCTTCGACGCGGCGGATGCCCGGCACGTTCATCTGACCGGCTATCTGTTCGGCGATCTCCTGGGCGCGCTGCGGCACCGGGATGCCTTTCCCCTTTCCGGCCTTGGCTTCGGCGGCGGCAGTGGCAAAGAACGAGGTGCTGATGCCCCATTCGCCGCTGAAGGGGATTGGCTTCCAGTCCAGCGCGGCAGGCGGGATTCCGTTTGCTTCGCAGAAGGATTTGATCTTTGCTTCGAGGGTTTGCTGTTCGGTAAGGAACATGATCTCTTATCATTCAACCTGGCGAAGGTTTTGGAATCTTCGCAAGGGTTTTCTTGCGCTGGGAAT
>DYKZ01000037.1 GCA_020722345.1 Anaerolinea thermophila
GTACTTTCTCTGATGTGGATAAAACTCTTTAGACTTGAAAACGGGTCAAAATAAGGTGGTGTGATTTGTTAAAGTTGGTTTCGACAGTCTCAACCCATCGGGGTTTACCACAGGTGCATGGGGCGCGCCACGCCCCGTACACCTGGGTGGGCGGCTGGAAGCCGCGCTATGGAATGCAAGTGATATTTGTCATCACTTTCCCCAGTCAAGTATTTCAGAAGGTGTGTTTACATCATAATGTCCGGTATACTGGTTACGGCGAGTACGGCGTGCAATACCCGTCGTGGTCGCATTGCACATACTCGAATGACTCGACGACACCGAAACATTCGTACACCCCCCAGGCATCGCACAACGGTTTCCCGACTTCCAGCACCAGGTAGGTGTTATCCCCTTGCGGCTCGACGTAGACCACGCCCCGGTCTGACGTCTCGAAGGCCACGAAGGCGTGACCCGTTTCCTCGCCCACGAAGTCCACGCCGACGATCCAGGCTTTCAGGTTCTGCTCGTGGGCGTTCTCGACCAGGTCAACGGCATAATCGAGACAGTTATAGTCCACGGCATCGTAATCGTTCCAGTTGGTGTGGTCGTCCGTAATGAAATCCACCAATTCCATCCAGGTGACGGGGCGGTAATACGTCGTCGGTGTTGGGATAAGCGTCGGCTTGGATGTCGAGGTGGGCCGCCGGGTTTCGGTCGGCGCGCGCGTTTGAGTGGAAGCGGATTGGATATCCGCTGCAAAATCAACCGGGAAAGTACAGCCCGTACTAAAAATGAGGGCCGCCGCGAGGCTCCCCAGCCATCTCACCCAACGCGAAATATGTTTTCGATTCATCTCAACTCCTATTGGTTTCGAAAATGAATGCCACAATTTGGGACCAATTCCAGGCGTGCTTTTAGGCCATCAGTCACAAGCTAAGGTTTTGAGTGTCATGTCAAGGGCGTTCTCAGACAATTTTAAGCGCTTTTTTACTTTCGGGAACCTTCAGACAAACACCTGCGAAAAAGTTCAGTAATCCTATACAGCAGCGACTTTCGCAAAGCGCCCTTTAGGGTAGTCGCTCCCTCTAAAAAAAGAACGACTAAAGTCGTTACTACCTGAGTATATTTCAAACCTGGAATTAATCCAAGCCGAGTATAATTCCCGCATGTCCTTCCTCAGCCGCCTCCTGCGCGGGGTGGAAAACGCCCTCTATTTCATCTTCCTCGCCCTCCTGCTGGGCGGCAGCGACTTCATCCTTTCCGAGGATCCGCAGGAGCGCATCCGGCGCTATGCCCGCGCCGTCGAGTTCGACTACTTCGGTTGGACGCTGGACGCTATCAGCGTCAAACTCGGCCAGGCCGCCCTCGATACGCCCGCTTACTTCGGCGAATCCGCCCGGCGGCAGGTCGTTACCGACTACCTGCAACTCACCTATCAAATCCTGACGGACGAATACAACCTGGAATTGATCTACGCCGACCCGTCCATCCCGGACCCGGTAACCGCCTCCGCCGACCTGCGCGCCCGCCTCGACGAAGCCTACGCCCGCCAGCGCAGCCTGGCCCCCCTGGCCGAAGCCGTGCTCGAAGAGCAAATCTCCGCCCTGCTGGCCGACCTCGATTTGGCGACCCTCGGCCAGCCGCTCCCGCCCATTGCCTTCCACATCAGCCCGCTGCCCTACCACCTGATCCTCTCGCCGCGCGACCGCATCGAGCAGATCACCTCCCTCAGCCTGCTGCCCGACCTGACCCTCGACCGGCAGGTGGAGATCGAAGACCAGGTCGCCGCCGCGCTGGACGTTTCCACGTTGGTCGTGCCGGTAGGCGGCATCGCCACCTACCCCACCATGGTCATGCGCACCACCTCGCTCGACTGGCTGGCCAATGTCATCTCCCATGAATGGACTCACAACTGGCTCAGCCTGCGCCCGCTGGGTGTCAACTACAATGCCAGCCCCGAACTGCGCACCATGAACGAGACCACCGCCTCCATCGCCGGCACAGAGATATCCATCCTCTTCATGAAACGCTACTACCCGGACCTGGCGGCTGCCTACGGCCTGGAAACAATCAGCGCCTCCCAGGCCCCCCTCCCGCCCGGCGGCTTCCCGCGCCCGGTCTTCGACTACTGGAGCGAGATGCACACCACCCGCGTCCACGTGGACGAACTCCTGGCAGAGGGGAAGGTCGAGGAGGCCGAAGCCTACATGGAAATGCGCCGCCAGGTCTTTTGGGAAAATGGCTACCACATCCGCAAGTTGAATCAGGCCTTCTTTGCCTTCTACGGCGCCTACGCCGACGTAGAAGGCGGTATGGCGGGCGAGGATCCGGTCGGCCCGGCAGTGCGCGCCCTGCGCGCCCAATCTGCCTCGCTGACCGAGTTCCTGAAGACAATCGCCGCCATGTCCTCCTTCGAGGAATTGCAGAAAGCGGTCAGCCCATGAAAAAACCGCCCTCCCTGCATGTCATTGCGAGTGAGCGTTCCTCGCGAACGAAGCAATCTCCTGGGATTGAGTCACATGCTGCCCGCTTGAGATTGCTTCGCCAAAGAACGGCTCGCAATGACATCGTTGGCTTTCGCCAGGCTGCAATGCTTATCGGCTGCCTTTTGCTCCTGGCCGCCTGCACACCGCCCTCCACCCCGGCGCCGGTCGTCACCCTGACGCCCACCGCCACGCCCGGGACGATGCCCTGCTCCATCCTGCCCTACGCTACCGGCATCACGGAGATGATGTCTGCCTTCGCCGACGAGTACGCCCACGCCGCCGGTCCCGAAGACGCCCCGGTCACCCTGCTGGTCTTCACCGACTTCCAATGCCCGGCCTGCGCGCTACTGGCGGAGAATATCCGCCAGGTTCAGGCGGCGCACCCGCAGGATGTGCGGCTCATCGTCCGCTACCTGCCAGACGCGCGTTACGAGAAGAACGCCCTGGCCATCCAGGCCGCCGAGGCCGCCCATCAGCAGGGCAAGTTCTGGGAGATGTACGATCTGCTCTTCACGCGCCAGCCGGAGTGGTACAGCATGGCCGCGGACGAGTTCCCGGCCTGGGTTCGGGAGCAGGCCGCCGGTCTGGGATTGGATGCGGAGCAGTTCGAATCTGATTTCGACGGGGAAGCCGCTGCAGCGATTGTTCAGCAGGCGCTGGAAGCCGCCGCGAATCTCCCCTACGTCCCGCCGCTGTTGTACATCAACAGCGCCACCCCCTACAGCGGCATGGCCGACGCCGCCAGTCTAGACGTGATGGTGCGGCTGGCAATGCTGGAGACGCGCAAGTTCCACGCCTGCCCTCCCTGGACGCTCGACCCCGCCCGCCAGTACATCGTCACCCTGCACACGGCGCGCGGCGACGCGGTGCTGCAACTCTTCCCGGAGAAGGCCCCGCTGGCAGTGAACAACTTTATCTTCCTGGCGCGCGCCGGCTGGTACGACGGCATTCCCTTCCATCGCGTTGAGGCCGGCTTCGTCATCCAGACCGGCGACCCGTCCGGGACCGGGTACGGCAACCCCGGTTATTACTTCACCACCGAGGCCGCGCCGGGTCTGACCTTCGACCGGCCCGGGCTGGTGGGCATGTCCAACACCGGGACGGATACCAACGGCAGCCAGTTCTTCATCACCTACGCCGCCCAGCCCGAACTGAACGGGCAGTTCACCATCTTTGGCGAGGTGCTGAGCGGCTTGGACGTTCTCGCCAGTCTCTCGGCAGGCGACCTGCTGGTAAGCGTGGAAGTGGAGGAAAGGTAAGCACAGTGAGTCATTTCTTTTCATCGAACTACAACCGCTCGATCCTGATCCTCATCTTCAGCATCCTGAGCCTGATCGGGCTGCTCGTCTGGGCCGGTTTGCAGGCTGTTCAGAGTCTGCTCTTTTTCTTCCAGTCTGGGTCGAATCTGGCCGAACTGGGAGCCACCCTGGCCACGACGATCGGGCTTGGCCTGTGCGCTCTCTTCTTCGCGCCGCTGATTCTGGATTCCATTCGCCAGATTCGCGGTGGGCACATTCCTGCCTTCGAACTGCCCCCCTTGAAGGGACGCGTCTTCCTGCTCCTGGCGACTGCCTGGCTTATCCTGGTGGTGTTTGCCAGCGCGGCCTCGCTGCTGGGTTCTGCCGGCGCGTTGCTGGCGGCGCCCTTCGTCACGCCAGCCATTGCCATTGCCACCCTGACCTTTGCCTGGGTCGGCGCGGGCGGGCTGGCGCGCGGCTCCCGCCGCCGCCTGCTGGGGGCGCTGGGGTTCTCCATCACCGGCAGCAGTTTAATCGCCATTGTCCTCCAGTACACCCCAATCCTCCTGGTGCTGGTCGCAGCGGGCATGGCGGCTGCCTCAAACCCCGAATTGCTGGCAACCATCCAGCAGATGCAGGCGCAACTGCAAAATTCCGGCAGCATGGAGGAACTGCTCGACCTGTTGGCGCCCTACATCACCCAGCCCTGGGTGCTGGCGGCCGTCTTGGCCTACGCGGCCGGAATCGCCCCGCTGACCGAGGAACTGGTCAAGCCGCTGGCGGTCTGGCTGCTGGGACGCCGCCTCCAGTCCCCCGCCCAGGGGTTCGCTCTGGGGGCGCTCGGCGGGGCGGGCTTTGCCATCATCGAGGGTTTCCTCTCGGCCAGCATGCTGGTGGAGACGCCCTTCTTCGGCCTGCCGGCGCGCCTGGCCAGTTCGCTCATACACGTCACCTTGAGCAGCCTCATGGGCTGGGGAATCGCCTCGGCGCTGCTGCAAAAACGTTGGGGACGGCTGGTCGGCGTGTACGCGTTGAGCGCCGCCCTGCACGGGCTGTGGAACGGTTCGGCGGTGCTGGCCGTCTACGGGTCCCTGCGCACGATCCTGCCGGGAGCAGACCCCCTCGACCCGTTGACGCTGGGGAGCATGGCCGCCGGGGTGGGCATCATCGGCCTGGTCTTCGTCGGCGTGGCGGTGGCCCTGCCCCTGCTCAACCAGCGCTTGCGGCGTGATATAATCCCGCCCACATTCCTCCCCCCCGAAAGGCCCCTCGATGGATTGGATTCTCAAAGCGGTTGATTTCGTCCTGCACGTTGACGTTTATCTCGAACAGATCATCTCGAACTACGGCGGCTGGACCTACGGCCTGCTCTTCCTGGTTGTCTTCATGGAGACCGGCTTCGTGGTGACGCCCTTCCTGCCCGGCGATTCGCTTATCTTTGCCGCCTCCACTTTCGCGGCGCGCGGCGCCCTCAACCCCTGGCTGATGTTCGGCCTGCTGGCCTTTGCCGCCGTGCTTGGGGATTCGGCCAACTATTGGATTGGCCGCCGCATCGGCAAACGCGCCTACACCGGCGAGATCAAGTGGATCAGGAAGGAGTACATGGAACGTACCCATGCCTTTTTCGAGAAGCACGGCGGCAAGACTATCTTCCTGGCGCGCTTCGTGCCCATCATCCGCACCTTCGCGCCGTTCGTAGCAGGCGTCAGCCGCATGTCCTACGGATTCTTCTTCCGCTGGAACATCATCGGCGGCATCACCTGGGTGGCGACCTTCACCCTGCTCGGCTACTTCTTCGGCAATATCCCCTTCGTGCAAAAGAACTTCGAACTGGTCATCATCGCCATCATCCTCATCTCCCTCGTCCCGGCAGTGGTGGAGGGAATCAAGGCAAAGCGAGGCTTGAGCGCCAAGGCAAGTGAACAGTAAGCAATGAGAAATTTCGAGGCCTCCCAACGTGGGAGGCCTCTTTTTCTTGCCTTCATCCTTATTACTTCTTCCGGCTTTCCCGTTTCTGACAGGAAGACTGCCTGCTGGAAAGGGTTTTTGCCGCGGATTGCACTGATTTTCGCGGATTATCAAAGAACAATTCGCGTGAATCCGCTTAATCCGCTGCGGTCTTGCTTTTCCCGTTACTCCTTCTTGCTTCTCACTTCCTCACGGCGTCAGCCTCAAGTGCGACACCGCGTTGCTTATCACCGCCTGTTCGTCCCAGAACATCGCATAATACTGCCCCGAAGCCCAGAGAGGAGACAGATCATCGTAATGCGGATGGTAGGCGTGACCAGACTGTCCCGTCGTATGGACGGTGAGCGAATTGCGCAGGTCGCCCAGGTCCACAATCATGCGCATCGAAGGCAGCCAGTCCACCTCGAAGCCAACGCCGATTGTCCAGCCGGTGGCGTTGACAATGGATTCGCCGCCGCCGGTCGGGAAGGGGCCGCGGTTGAAGAGGGATTCGATCAACCCCACGCCCGACTGGCCCAAGGTTTGGTTGCGGAAGGTGGCGGCGTGCAGGTCACCCCAGCGGGGCCAGCGTGAGAGGTCGCCGCCGTATTTCTCTTCCATTTGCGCAACCGTCTCGGCAAACGCCAGGGCAAACAATTCATCGCGGGTCTCCACCTTGTCAGGGGTGGTCTTGTCGTCCCACCAAAGAGAATCCGGCGAATCGAGCAGACGGCGCGTCACCTCGTACCAGCGTGAACCGCCGTCGGGCCAGTAATCCTCCGGCAAATCGTCGCTGAAAGTTTTCAGCGCCAGATTCCACCAGAACCACTCAAAGAGGGCCGCCGCCTGCGAATCGGCCTCGTTGCGGAAATCCCACGCCGCGAGCAGTCGCTGCGCCTCCGTCTGGAGCGAGTTTCCTTCGAGCGACAGGCCAGAAAGCACCGGCACCAGGCTGGCGGCGTTTTCGTTGTAACTGTCGTTCTGCATCTGTTGAATGTAGGCAATGTCAATCGGGCCGGGGGCGCTTTCGATCATCTCGACGATACGCGCGGCCCGGAAGCCGTAATCCCAATCATCGGTCACCAGGTAAGGATAGTCGCGCGGCACCGACTGGTTGTTGGCCGTGACGATATACCCGGCCTCGGGGTTAAGCACGAACGGCAGTTCCTCGAAGGGGATGTACCCCGTCCACTCGTAGTCGTCCGTCCAACCGGGGACGGGCAGGCTCCCATCGCCGTTCCTGCGAATCGGCACCTGACCCGGCATCTGGTAAGCGATATTCCCGTCCACATCGGCATACACAAGGTTCTGCGCCGGGACCGTGAAACTGCGCGCCGCCTGGCGGAACTCGTCCCAATTTTGAGCCTTGTTGAAACCCCAGATGGCATCGAAGATGTGGTGCGGCTCAAGCGCCGTCCAGCGCAGGGCGATGACGAAGTTCTCCGGCAGGTCTTCCAGCCCGGCCTGTTCGCCGAACTCCTCCAGCCCATAAACGTCCGAGATCAGCGGGCCATGCCGCGTGCTGCGGACGGTCAGTTCCACCGGCTCGCCGCCGCCCACCTGGATGGTCTCGGTGCGGACTTCGAAATCCACCCACTGGCCGTTCACTTCGTACTGGTTCGGGTTTTCGGGGTTGACGCGTTCGATGTACAGGTCCATCACGTCCGGGCCGTTGTTGGTGAAGCCCCAGGCAATGCGGTCATTGTGGCCGATAACTACGCCCGGCACCCCGGCGAACGAGAACCCGGCCACCTCGTAGGGGCAGGCCTCGCCCTTCGGCTGGCAGTGCAGGCCGATCTGATACCAGATGGACGGCATCTGGATTCCCAGGTGCGGATCGTTGGCGAGCAGGGGCGTACCGCTCCCGGTCAGTTCGCCGGAAACGGCCCAGGAGTTAGACCCGATGCCCGTTCCGGCGCGACCCAGCACCGGGTCCAGACGCGCCAGGGCCTGAGCCGCTGCCCGCAGCGTGGATTCGGGCAACGCAACGGTCATCCCCGGCAGGGTGGAAGAGGCCGGCGCGCCGCTCTCCACCATCGGGAAACTTTCCACAATGACCGGGTGGTCAGAAGGATAAGCAGGATACAGGTCCGCCAGTTGTTCCGGGGAGAGGGTCTTCATCAAGATGGCGCGCTCGATCTCGGTGTCTATGTTGTCGCGCAGATCCCAGGCCATGGCTTTGGCCCAGGTGAGGGTGTGGACAGGCGTCCAGGGTTCGGGTTCGTAAGCGGGGGTGAGCAGGCCGAGGATGGCGTATTCGAGGCTGACGGCCGCGCCAGAGTGATCCGCCAGGTAGGCGTTGACGCCCTCGGCGTAGGCGGTGAGGATGGTCACCGCTTCGGGGCTGGATTCGGCCAGTTCCTGCTCGGCGATGCGCCCCCAGCCCATCGTGCGCAGGAAGGCGTCGGCCTCCACCTGGCCCTCGCCGAACATCTCGGAGAGACGCCCCGCGCCGACGTGCCGCCAGAAATCCATCTGCCAGAAGCGATCCTGGGCGTGGACGTAGCCCTGCGCAAAGAACAGGTCGTGCAGGGTGGAGGCGTAGATGTGCGGGATGCCGTATTCGTCACGGTAGATGTTCACTTCCGCATCGAGGCCGGGGAATGGGAGTTGCCCCTCCACCTGCGGGAAGGAGCGCCGGGCAGTGAACACGCCCAGCAGAGAGAGCAGGACAGCCAGCAAAAGGGTGATGCCGATGAAACGGACAAGAAAGCGGCGTAACTTGGCAGACATGGTTCCTCCAATGGCAATTTGGACTATATCGGTGCGGTCGTGTCACTAACGCACTCGGACAGTGCGAGAGGCGGCGAGCGATCCGATAATAACACAATCTCCTCGCTGCAACGCAGTGACGGGGAGAATTATCATTCACACTGTGAGCCTTGCAAAGGGTCGAGAGTCTTTGCAAGGCTGAAATATTCCCTTACGGCGTGAGGCCGAGGAAACGCGGGTACCAGTACCACAACACGTCCGCGGCGGGCTTGCCGTAGACGCTGGCGGAAGTATCGTGCACCACCACCGGCGGGTAATAGCCCCGGCTGACGAAGCCGCCCACCCACGGGCGCTCGTTGATTGCCGCCAGCAGCGCCTGGTAGATGTCGGCCTGCTCCTGCAAGTCCACCGTCCCCTGGCCGCTGCCCGGCTGGAGTACAGTTGGCAGGGGCATCCAGGCAGTGGCCGCCTCGTCGGCGGAGGGATAGGCCGCGGCGATGATGAGCGGTTTGCCGAACGTCTGCTGGAGCGGCAGGAGCTCGTTGTCGAGCAGGACGCCCGCCGCCACGCGCATCTCGTCCATGCTGGCCGCGCCGGAACCCGCCAGCGGCGCATACCAGAGCAGGTAGATGCCATCCAGGTCGGCGACAAAATCGGGGACGTTGCCGATGCCATCCGGGTAGGAAACCGCCCACAGGATGCTGCCGCTGTAATGGGCGCGCGCTTCCTGCAAAATGGTCGTCCAGCGGGCGGCCGCGTCGTCCGGGACCCCGGAACTGTCCGCGCCGATCCGGCCTCCGGGCAGGGCAGGCATCACCCACTCCCCGCCCAGGATGAGGGCCGAGGCGCCGGTCTGAGCGGCCAGATCGGCATGGTAGAGGGCAAAGGCTTCATAGCGGTCGAACCAGGCATTCCACCAGGCGGAGTCGGAGCGGGGGGCGCTTGCCCACCAGTCCAGGGCGCTGGCCGGCAGGTTGACGACGGGGAAGAGGGCCGCGTTCAGGTCGAGCGAGCGGACGCCGTTCACCTGGCGCGTCAGGTCGCTGTAGAGCGGGTCCCGGCCCGGGACGGGGGAAAAGCCAAAGGGGCTGGTCCGGCTCACGGTCCAGGACGGGGCGAGCACGAGCCAGTTGGAGTACAGCGCCTGCACGTTGAGGATGGCGTTGGGCATCCAGGCCTGCCAGGTTGGGTCGCCGCCGGGCAAGAATTCCATCCCGGCCCAGAATCCGACCGGGCGCACCGAGGCAGGCAGGCCTACCAGCGAGTTGGGCGGCAGGGTCTGGAGCCAGGCCCAGGCCGTGACGGTGTCCTGCAGGTCCTGCGGGACCAGGCTGGTGGTGACGGGGCGTCCGGGGCGGCTCGGCGTGGTGGTTATGTCGTCGGCCACGCCGCACTGGTCGTTGCGGCAGTAGCGGTAGGAGAAGGTATTGAGAGCGTTGAGCGGGCTGTAGAGGCGGTACATCCACTGGTTGTTGCCCAGCGGCCACATGGGGATGGGCTCCGTCCAGCCGTAGGGGTTGAACTGGATAGAGATGATGTCGGAGACCGGCGTTTCGTCTGGCACCTTGACTTCAAACAGGATCGGCGAGGAGGCGCCGTCCTGCCAGGCGCTGACGACATCCTGAACCTGGTAACTGCTCTGCCCGGCGGGGAGGATCAACTGGCGCAGGACGAACGCGCCGCCGGGGGCATGCTCGGCGTTCCAGTAGCCGTCGCCGAGGGTGTATTTGTAGCGGATGTCGGCCCCCGCCGGCAGGCTGAGGGTGGTGGTGTAAACCCCGCCGCCGAGGGAGGAAAGGAGCGGCATGCGGGACGCCACCGTGCTGATGCCGGCGTCCAGGTCGCCGAAGGTGTTGCCCAGGGTGTAGAGGTTGCCTGCCAGCCTGAGAGGCGCGTTGCCGACGGTGTCTTCAGGCACGGTGACGGTGAAGGTGACGGTGACGAAGGCATTGGGGCTGAGCGAGATGCTGGCCGGGGTGGTCTTGCCCTCCACCACCGTGGCGCCCTGCTGGAAAGTCTGGTAGGCGCCGTCGAGGGCATAGGCCACCAGGTTGTGCGTCCCGGCAGGCAAGCCTTCGATGATGAAGGAGCCGGTCGAGTCGGTCAGGGTCTGCTGGCCGCCGACGGCGATCAGGATGTTGGGCAGGGGTTTGCCGTCCGCGGCGTCGAGTACTGTGCCGGTGATGCGCCCGGTGGGGGCGGAAAACGGGCTGTCGGTCCAGGAGGAGACGACGTCCTGCACCACGCCCGGCGCGGCAACGTGGTACATGCGGTAGCGCACGGCGCGGTCCGCCGAGTCGTCCTCGAAGGCGGGCAGGACGGCCTGGCGCAGGTAGCGGTAGGTCAGCACGCTGCCGACCGGGAAGGGCAGGGTGAGGGTGTAATGGTTGGCGTCCATGGCCTGCATGGCGTAGTTGGTCGGGTTGAGGCCCAGGCCGGTCACTTCGTCCACCACGCTCAGGTAAAGGGTCTCGCCGGCCAGGAGCGGGCCGGGCAGGGTGACGTTGAAGGTGACCGCGGCGGCCGGCATGGGCGTGGGCGTCGGCCCGGAGGGCGTCGGCGGGACTTGGGTAGAGGTGAGGCCGGGGATGTCGAGCAGCGAAAAGGTGCAGCCGTTCAACAGGAATAGGCCGATCAGGGCAAAGGTGAGAGTGGCTTTCGTCAGGGGTTTCATATCCCTCCTTTGGTGAGGGGATTTACTCTATTTTACAATGGAATTCCGGATATAGAAGCCGTATTTCATTCCCCCTTCCCTCTCCCGCCTGACTAGGCGGAATGCAGCAATTGGCGGATATCGTGCTCGCGCTCGGCCAGGCTGCCGAGCACGCCGTTGACGAAGCGCGGGGCGCTGTCGGAGCCGTACTGTTTGGCCAGTTCCACTGCCTCGTTGATGGCCACCTTGAGAGGCGTGGCGCCGGAAGCGGCAAATTCCCAGACGGCGATGCGCAGGATATTGCGGTCAATGGCAGCAATCTGGTCGAACGGCCATTCAGGCGCGTAGCGGGCGATCAACTCGTCCAGGCGGGCGCGCAGGGGCAGGACGCCAAAAACAATCTGGCGGACGAATTCCGCCAGTTCGTCCGGCAGTGGCTCCTCCTCCAGGCGCGCCTGCATGGTCTCCACTGCGTTGTGGTCCACCATATCCACTTCGTAAAGGACCTGCAGGGCCATCCCGCGCGCCCTGGTGCGAGCCTTCATTGCGTCTTATGCCTCAGGCCTGTGGAAAATATCTTCAATGTGGACGTTGACGCGGGCGGCCTCCAGGCCGGTCATCTCGGTGAGGGCGCGCGCCACCGCCGCCTGAACCGTGCGGCTGACCTCGCGGATGTTAACGTCACTCTCCAGCACGAGGAACAGGTCAACGAACACCTGGCTGTCTTCGATGCTGAGGCGCACCCCGTCGCTGCGGTGACCCAACAGGTCTTTCACCGCCACCCGGACGGGCGCCATGCTATGCACGCCCTCGACCTCCAGCGCAGACTGGCGGGCGATGGTGAGCAGCACATCTGGCGTGAGAGTAGTCTTTCCGGGAGAAATATAGTCGCTGGTCATGCTACCTCCTAAAGGAATGGCAAAATTATAACACTACAGATATAACCCACTAGAGCGCTATTGGCTTCCCTTTTGGCCGCAGGAGCAGGCCAAGGAGCAGCCCCAGCCCGCCGGCAATGCCAAACAGCCACAGGACGGCATCCTGCCAGAAGCGCAGCGGGAAGAGGCGGATGAGGGTGTCGGAATACAGGAACATCCACGAGTTGCCTTCGAAGAAGAGAGCGTGGAAGGACTCGAAGAAGGTCCAGAAACTGAGGGCGGCAAAAATACCAATGGCGGCGACCAGACCAAGGGTCAGCCAGCCGCCGCGCCGGATGCCGCGAATCACGTCTGCCCGCCAGGGACGGCGCTGAGCCGCCAGCAGCAGGCCGAACAGCACCAAGGTCAGGCCGAAGCCGAGGTTGGTAGCCGGGACGAAGACAGCCTTCACATCCTCCATGTGGCTGAGTTCCCCGGCTTTGAAAAGCGGGGTACCATCCTCGAAGGTCAGGTCGCCGAGCAGGGTGATGTCGGCGTTGGTGGTCAGGTAGCGCAGGCACAGGCCGGCGTATTCGAGGCGCTGTTCCAGCGTGAAGCCGTACTCATCTGCGGGAAAATTCGGCAGGCGGTATTCCACGCCGAGGAAGAAGTTGCTGGCCACGATGCGCAGGCCGAGGAAGATCAGCATCACGGGGACGAGCAGGGTGGCGATCCAAGAGAGGGCCACGCCCCAGGGCTTGGACAGTTTCGAGAGGGTGTTTTTCATGTTATTCCAATACTTCCGTCCCGCCCTCGAGCAGGAAGTTGAGGATGAGGTTGTTCGTCAGCCACTCGATGGGGCTGAGATCGTCGGTGAAGATCACCGTCTGCTGCGGGGCGGGGGCGAGGTTGCTCCAGGCCAGGTACATGGACTCGACCAGCAGGGGGTGGACGTCGCCGCGCGCCTGCAGGCGTACGAGATTGTCAAACAAGGCTTCTGCCGACGTTGGTTGGAAGGTGGCGTAGAGAATCGAGTTGAACGTGCCGGGGATGTCCATCACGTAGATGGACGGGAACAGCGTCTCGATGGTGGTGGCCAGCCCGTCAATCAGCCGCCGGTCATTGGGAGCGCGGCCGACGTTGATGGCCAGCACGCCGTCCGGCTTGAGATGGTCGGCGGCGATCTGGAAGAACTCCTGTGTGGTCAGGTGCGGCGGAATGTAGGGCGGCCGATAGGCGTCCACAATAATCAGGTCATACTGCTCCGGGCTTTGTTCCAGCCCCCAGCGTCCGTCCTGCACATAGACGTTCAGGGTTGGCAGGTTCATGTCGAAGTAGTCGCGGCCGGCCTGGACGATCTTCGGGTCAATCTCCCAGCCGTCAATGACAACGTTCGGGAAGACCGCCGCCGCCTGCCGCGCCGCTGTCCCGGCGGCCAAGCCGACGATGCCGATGCGGGTCACGGAGGCAGGCTCCCGGTCCGCGTAGAAGAACGGCCCGGCCAGGAACTGCTGCCAGGGGCCGCCGTAGTGCAGGGTCGCCGGATTGTACTCCGAGTGGACGCCCTGTCCCTCGTTCAGGCGCAGGTAGCGCGTCCCGTCGAACTCCAGCACCTGGATGTAGTTGTAGGCCGACTCGGTCTCGTAGATTTGTCCCTGCGACTGTTTGACGCCGCCGCGACCAAAGAGGGCCAGCAGGGCGAGGACGACGACCATCAACAGGTAGGGGAGCATCTTCTTCGCTCCGGCGCTGGACCCGAGGCCTGCCAGCGCTACGCAGAGCAGCGCCACGCTGAAGACGAGGAAGGTGCGCGTGGTGCCGATGGTCGGGATCAGGATGAGGGTCGGGAGGAACGAGCCGAGGAACGAGCCGATGGTCGAGATACCGTAGAGGCTCCCGGCCACGTTCCCGGCGCGGGAGGCATCGTCCAGGCTGATGCGGATGGCGAAGGGCGAGACCATGCCCAGCAGCGTCACCGGGACGGTGAACAGCACCAGCACGCCGACGAAGGCTCCGGCCAGCACCCCGACCTGGAGGCTGTCGAAGGCGTCGGCCGCGGCGCGCAGGACAGGGTTTGCCACGTAGGGGATGACGCCCAGGGTAAACGCGCCCCAGGCCAGGATGGCGTACATGGTTTTAGGGTACGGGGATTTGTCGGCCCATTTCCCGCCGATGAAATACCCGGCGGTCAGGTAGATGAGGATCAGCCCGATGATGACCGCCCAGACGATGTTGCTCGTCCCGAAGACGTTGCCGAGCAGGCGCGAAGCCCCAAATTCGGCGGCCAGGCTGGTCATGCCGGCAATGAAGACGGTGAAGTAAATATATTTACGCATGGTGGACTGATTATACCGTCATCATTTCCTTTGCCACAGGCAAACACAGAAGGACACAGATTTTCCGTCTTACTTTTATGAAATCGGTGATTGAAAAAGGCCTACATACATTCCCAGTTTTACTTGACGATTCTCGCCTCCTCGTCTACAATTCCGCCCGCTTCCGGCCCAGCCGGGAGTAATCTGCTGTAGAGCGAAGGTAATCCCGGCGGAGGCCGGGGTGAGAGGCGCTCGAGGAAGGAAAGCATGGAGAAAGTCGTTATCAAAGCCACCAAGCGCAGCGTCACCGGCAAACAGGTGCGCGCCCTGCGCCGCGCTGGCGAATTGCCCGGAATCATCTACGGGCGCAACATGGAGCCGGTCAACATCTCGATGAACGCCCACGACGCGTCGCTGGTGCTGTCCCGCACCACGGCTTCCAGTCTCATCACCATTGACCTGGAAGGGAAGGAATTCCCCGCCCTGGTGCGCGAGAAACAGCGCAACCCGGTCAAGAAGAGTTTCGTCCACATTGACTTCCAGGCTGTTTCCCTGACCGAGAAGATCCGCGCCAACATCGGCATTCAGGTCGCGGGGCTTTCCCCGGCGGTCAAGGACTACAATGCGGTCCTCGTCACCGGCCTGGATACCCTTGAAGTGGAATGCTTCCCACAGGACCTGCCCGAACGGATCGTGGTGGATATCTCCGCTCTGAGCAAGATTGGCGACGGCCTGTATGTGCGCGACATCGTTCTGTCGGACAAAATCAAAGTGCTGGCAGATGCAGATGAAATGATCGTCCTGGCTACCGCCCCCAAGGCCGAGGTCGAAGAAGTGACCGCCGAGGCTGCGGCTGTCGAAGAAGGCGCCGAGCCCGAGATCATTGAGAAGGGCAAGAAGGAAGAAGAAGGGGAAGGGGAAGAAGAGAAGTAAGTTTTTTGTCAGAGTCACAACCCCCGAAGTTTTCAGGACTTCGGGGGTTGCCGGTTAAATTCCCAGGGTAGAAAGAAAATTCAACGTCATCCTGGCGCTCGCCCCCCACAGCGCCTCGCCATCGTACTCGTGATAGATTACCACTGGGAAGGAATGCGGCGCGCCGTTGGGTGTGAAAGGCTGCTCGTACCAGTTGCGCCGGTCCGCCACCCACAGGAGCGGGATGGTGAAAACGCGCGCCACCTCGTGCGGGGCAAGCCGGAAGGGATACGGCCAGGGGACGACCCCGACAACCGGCGTTACCCGGTAGCGGGTGACGGTGACCACATCGTTCAGCCGCCCCAGCAGACGCACATCGGTAGGCTTCAGCCCGATCTCCTCCTCAGCCTCGCGCAGGGCAGTTGCTTCGGGGGTAGTTTCATCCGCGTCGCAGGCGCCGCCGGGGAAGGAGACCTCTCTTTTGTGATGCTCCACCGTGTCGGCGCGGCGGGTAAAGATGAGATGCCACTCGTCCCCGCGCCAGGCCAGGGGGATCAGCACCGCCGCGCACGTCAAGGGGACGCCAGTGTACAACTCGGCGTAGCCATCCGTGGATGCAGCAGCGCCAGGCCGATAAGCGCGCCGGAGACGGTCAGAGATTTCGGCTTCGGTAAGCGTCCCTGCCGCGAGTGACATGGGTTTCACAGGATTCTATTGCGCCCGCACCGCGCCGCCGCAGAACGGACATTCTGCGGTGACCTCGTCAATCCACTCGACATCGTCCGAGCGCAGCGGAGCGCCGCAGGAGGGGCAGGCGGTGGGCAGCAGCCGTTTCGGCGCGGGACCGGCAGCCGGTCCGGCCGCGAACGAGGCGGGGAGCGAAGCCTTGAGCAGGGACTCGATCTCGGCCGCTTCGGCAGTCAGGCCGCGCTGGTTCAATTCGGCGACGGCGCGCTGCCCGGCATTCTGCAGGTGCTGGTAGTTGCCGCGATTGGCGATGATGGTCAGTCCCTGTTTGAGATCGGCCATCCCCGCCGGGACCTGTGCGGCCAGGATGTGGCAGCGTCCGGCCTGGAGGAACAACTGGGCGTCGCGCGGCAGGCCGCGGGTCTGAGCGCCGCGCGCCAGTTGCTCGTAGGCCTCGGCGGCGGCCTGGTAATTCCCGGCGGCCATCAGTTCGTTGGCGCGCCTCAAGAGCGGGTGGACATCGGGGCGCAGGGCGCGCCGCAGGGGCCGGACAAAAGGTCTTCGGAACATTGCTTTGATCCTCCTTGAACAGGTTTATGGGACAATATTATATGCGGTCAATTCCACCAGGCTGGCGACATCCACAACGGAAGGCTGCTTCGGTTCATTTTTCCTCTTGCGGCTGCGCGGCCGGACCTCGAGCCTGCCGCGCCGGAACGGTGAGATTTCCAGGTTGTCAGCGGGTCTCGAACAGTACTTGTGACGAAAGATCATCCTTACTGACATCTCCCTGCTCCTCCAGCAACTCCTGCACGCGCCTGTCCTCCGCCGGTTCGATGCGCCGCGCAAAGGTCAGGAAGCCGGTGTGCGCCACCATGCGGTCGGTGGGGCGCAGGCGGGTCGGCTCCGCTTTGTAGTAGCGCAGCAGGAGTTCACAGACTTCGATAAAAGCAAAATTCTCGCGCCGCAGGGCGTGCAGCAGGGTCTCCACCTGGTTGAAGGTCGGCACTAGGTTGCAGAAGAAGCCACCCGGTTTGAGGGCGCGGCGCACCGGGGCCAGGTAATCCCAGGGATTGGGCACATCCAGGAAGAAGGCGTCCGCGTCGGTCTCGTCGCACCCCTCGCAGATGTCGCGCAACTTGAGTTCAACGCGGTCGAGCAAGCCCAGCCGTTCCAGGTTCCTGCGCGCCAGTTTCTGGAGCTCCTCGCGCTTCTCGTAACTGACCACGCGTCCAGTCGGCCCGACGGCGAAGGCCAGCGCCACGGTCATGGACCCGGAGCCTGTCCCCGCTTCGAGGATGGTCTGCCCCGGCCCGACCGACAGGTGCATCAGGATGTAGCCGATGTCCTTCGGGTACATAATCTGCGTGCTGCGCTTCAGGTCGTTGAGAATATCGGCCAGCGAGGGCTGGAGCAGGAAGAAGGGGCTGCCCTGGTGGCTGAACACCTGGCTGCCCCAGGCTTTGCCGATCAGGTCGTCGTGGCTTAGGACGCCGCGGTGCGTGTGCATCGTCCTGCCAGGGAGGAGCGGGAAGATGTAGTACTTGTGACGCAGGCCAACCAGAAGGGCCAGATCGCCAGGTTGGGCATGGGTGGAGGTGAGATTCCAGGACATGGAAAACCTTCAAACACGAAGGACACAACGGTGCACAAAAGAAAATCCTTTGTGTTTTATCCTTTCAAGGCTTCAGGTATTTGGCGAAGAAATCAGTGATGGCGTTGTAGCAGGTCACGCGGTTGGCGTATTTCAGCACGTCATGGCCTTCGTCTTCGAAGATCAGCAGTTCGATCTCCTTGCCCTTGCTCTTCAAGTCGGCGACCAGTTCCTCGGATTCTTTCGCCACCACGCGCGGGTCGTTGCGTCCCTGGATGACCAGCATTGGGCAGGCAAGGTTTTCCAGGTAAGTCTTGGGGGAGCGTTCCTTCAGGAATGCGCGGCCTTCGGGCGTGGACGGGTCGGCCAGGGCGACCTTGAAGTACGGTTTCCACGTCTCGGGGATGCGTTCGGAGAAAGTGGCCAGGTCGTAAGGGCCAAACATGTCGCACGCGGCAGACCACAGGTCGGGGTGGCGGCCGGCCAGGGTGAGGGTCATGTAGCCGCCGTAGGAGCGTCCCACCACCGCGGCGCGGGTCACGTCCAGGCGTTTGTCCTGCGGCAGGACTTTCGTCATCGCGTGAACATGGTCGAGGCGATCCTGCCCGCCCCAGTCGCGGTCCACCTGTTTGGCGTAAGCCAGGCCATAGCCGGTCGAGCCGCGCACGTTGGGGACAAAGACGGCAAAGCCGCGCAGGGTCAGGAATTGGATGAGCGGCATGGAGAACCAGGCGAAATCGGGGCGCTCCTGGCTCTGCGGGCCGCCGTGGATGTAATAGACGACCGGGCGCGGACCGTCGAAGCCGAGTTCGGGCGCGGGCAGGTAGAGGCGGGCGGAGATGCGCGTCCCGTCGGAGGAGGTGAAC
The DNA here is from genome assembly GCA_020722345.1 of Anaerolinea thermophila. Taxonomy (GTDB): domain Bacteria; phylum Chloroflexota; class Anaerolineae; order Anaerolineales; family Villigracilaceae; genus UBA877. The sequence goes on from DYKZ01000037.1 coordinate 18,250, forward strand.
GAGGCGTCCTCCCCCTTCGAGAGGCGGGACTCCGGGATGCCCAGAATGCGCTCCTCGGTGTGCATGACGATAACGTCCCGCTCCTTACCCTCGATGGTGTAAATCTGGGTTGGGCTGACAGCGGTGGAGAAGGAGATGACAAAGCGGTCTTTGACTTTGTCGTAGTGCCAGTGTTCGAGGACGCCGTCCGAGAGGTCGCCGTCGCCGACCAGGACATGGCGCAGCGACATCAGGCGCTTTTCCTCGTTGAAGACGCCCTCGTAGAGCCAAGAGCAGCCGTCAATGTTGAACTGCACTGCGTAGTGCGTGCCTTTCAGGCGCTGGAAACCCTGCATCACGCCCACGCCGCTGTGCTGGACGCCTTCCAGTTTGACCGCTTCGACCTCGCCGGGCTTTTCCGGCGAAATGAAGCCAAGGCTGTATTTGTCGTCGAAGAGGGCGGAGGAGACGATCACGCCGGTCTCGGAAGGCGACCAGTCGGCGCTCCACAGACCGTTGGGCGGGACGACCTCCCCTTCGGCGCGCTGCTCGATGGGCTTGCCCAGCAAAAGGGTCTTGCGCCCGCCCTCCCACAGGTACAGCACCGAATCGCCCATCGAATAGCCGTCCACAAGGAAGAGGCGGCGATGGTCTTTGTCCGGCGCGCCGGGGAAGGCGCCCCACTCAGACTCGTCCAGTTTCTCCAGTTCGTTCGTCCGCAGGTCGCCGCGGTAGGCTTCCTGCACGGGCTTGTCGCGCCGCTCGGCGTTGAAGTAGGCAAGGTTCTTCTCGATATCGCAGTCTACTAGGTGAACGCGGTGATCGGCAAAGTAGTTGTCGAAGGCCGGTTCGGGAAAGCCGCCGTCGAGCGGGATGAGCATCGGTTGATAGTTCTCGTCGCCGTCGCGGTCGAGCATGACCAGGATTTTGTCGAGCAGGGGAAAGACAAAGAACGAATACCCGCCCACCAGTTCCGGGTTCTGCATCGCAAGGTGAGGAGGCAGCAATGGTTCGGGCACCGAGCCGCCGTAATACATGCCATACAGGCTCAATTTGCCCGACAGGCTGCTAACAAAATAGATGCGCTCATCCACGATCTGAGGAGAAAGGTGCAGGCGGGAGGACAGGAAAGATTCGATACGATACGACATCCTAACAACTCCTTGTATGTGGAAGATTCACCGGTCACTGACAGCCAGGTGAGCCAAATTTGCTGCACATCAATCTTATCACGAAAAACTTGACGGATTCCGTCTGCCCTGATAAACTCCACGCCAGGTTTGCAAGCGTTCATGCTGGAAGCGAAGGACTGGCCAGAACAAAGCACCACGTTCAGGCCGTTTTCTTATCCGGCGGGCGCAAGCCAAAATTCTATTCTTTCTTTTGCAGAAGCAAGGAGAAATACAATGTCAGAACGTGTGACCGGCAAGGTCAAATGGTTCAACGCCTCGAAGGGCTACGGCTTCATTGAGCGCGAGGGCGGCCCGGACGTTTTCGTCCATTTCAGCGCAATTCAAAACGAGGGCTTCAAGACCCTCAACGAAGGCCAAGAGGTCGAGTTCGAGATCGAACAAGGCCCCAAAGGCCTGCAGGCGGCAAAAGTAAAGCCGATCTAATACGGATTGCGAATAACGAATCCCTCCCGGAAACGCGGAGGGATTTTTGATTCCAGGCAGCAATGCACTGTCAGGTAACATTCCAGTAAACCGTGGAGTCTTCTGTTGTGTAAACTTCAGCCACAGATTTCACGGATTTCCACAGATTGGAATTCAAAATCCGCGAAAATCTGCGCTAATCCGTGGCAAACGATTCTCGCCACGCTTATGAGCGGCGCTACCCACTGTCAGGACTTGCGGGGATTGACTTCCACCTGGCTGAGCCAATGGCCCACGAACAGGAAGAGGGCGCTCCCCAGCGTCCCCAGGCCGGCGTTCAGCGGGCCAACCTGGGCAAACTTCCAAGCCAGGGAGGCGGCCAGAAAATGCCCGGCCCAAAAACCAACTTCAGAGAAAAGCAAAAGGAGGGGCAGTTTCTTCAGCGATTCGGCGCGCCAGAAGTGGAACGCCGCGCCGTAGAGGGCAGCAAGCAGAAATCCAAAGAGGAGAGCGGGGAAGGTCATGGGAAACCCTGGTTTCAGTTGCGGTAACCGGAGCAGTGGTTTTGCGTCATTCCGTCACACAAGGATAATTATACTATACTCTGGCTACGCGCACTAATTCTTGATCATCCCGCCGCCCAGGACGGTTTCGCCATCGTAAAAGACAGCCGCCTGACCCGGCGTCAGGTCCCGTACCGGCGCGTCGAAGCGGACCTGCACCCTGCTCCCCGTTTCGAGGGGCGTCACATCGCCCCATACCTCGCGGGCAGTATAGCGCGTCTTGACCTCGGCGCGGAACGGGCCGGAGGGCGGCGCGCCGGAAATCCAGTTGATCGCCTCCACCATGCACTCCTGCGCGCCGAGTTTTTCCGCCGGGCCGACGATGAGCGTGTTGGCCGCGGCGTCTTTCGCCAGGACGTAGAGCGGTTGAGGGGAGGCAATTCCCAGCCCCTTGCGCTGGCCGATGGTGTAGTTGGCCAGGCCGGTGTGGCGTCCCAGCACCTTTCCGGCTGTATTGACAATTTCACCCGGACGCAGGATTTCGGGCGCATGGCGCTGCAGGAAAGCGCGATAGTCTTCCCCGGCAAGGAAGCACAAGTCCTGGCTGTCGGCGCGGTGGGCGGCGGGCAAGCCGAAGGTCCGAGCGAGGGCGCGAATTTCGGGTTTGGAATATTCCCCCACCGGAAAGAGGGCTCGCGAGAGTTTGTCTTGCGTGAGGACGTGGAGAACGTAGGACTGGTCCTTCGAGCGGTCCACGGCGCGCAGCAACTCGATCCGTCCATCGTCCGTCGTCCGCCGTCTGACGTAGTGGCCGGTGGCCATGAATTCGGCGTCCATGTCGAGGGCGTGCTGGAGAAGGAACTCCCAGCGGACAACACGGTTACAGACCAGGCACGGGTTCGGGGTGCGGCCGGCGGCGTAGCCTTCGAGGAAGTACTCGACAACGGTCTGGCGGAAGATGTCTTTGGCATCCACCGCATAGAATGGAATGTCCAGTTTGGCTGCCACCCGGCGGGCAAGCATCATGGCATCCGGCGTGCAGCAGCGGTTCGAGTCTTCCTTCCCCGGCTCGGACCACAGACGCAGCATCATTCCGATGACGTCATGGCCCTGCTGTTTGAGCAGGGCGGCGGCAACGGAGGAGTCCACGCCTCCAGACATGGCAACGACAACTTTGGACATTTCCTACCGGAGATGAACAGAGATAAATGGGGGGAGGAAGATAAACAATTAAGAGTCCACTGCAAAAACCTTTTTAAACACAAAGGCACAAAGTATACAAAGGGGGTTTAAAGTTTTCCTTCGTA
>DYKZ01000197.1 GCA_020722345.1 Anaerolinea thermophila
ACGTTGTTTTAACACATGCTCAAAAAAGGAGCTGATCATGTTCAAGAAAGTCACAAACTGCATCAACAGTACCCTGATCAAATATGCCGCCGCCGCTGCAGCCGATTCTCGCGTTCAGTCCATCGGCAGCAGGATTGCACCCGTGGCGGTCGCACTGGCCGTCCTTGCTCCCGTCGCCGCCATCGCGGGCACGGCGCAGGGCCTGCCGTGGGAAAGCCCCATGGAAAAAGTCAAGGATTCTCTAACCGGCCCGATCGCGCTTGGTATTTCCATCATCGCCCTTGCCGCCGCTGGTGCGGCGCTGGTGTTTGGCGGTGAGCTCTCCGAGTTTACCCGAAAGATTATCATGCTGGTCATGGCGCTGGCTCTGTTGGTCGCGGGCAGCTCGATCATGACGAATCTGTTCTCGGCCAGCGGCGCGCTCATTCATTGATTCAGTAGGGGAGGGGAATCCCTCCCCACTCCTGGGGAAAAAGAAATGGATGAACCACGACGAATTCCAATTCACTCATCACTGAACAGGAATCAACTCCTTCTTGGAGGCGAACGGGAGCTTGTCTTGCTCGCTGTCCTGACTGTCGCTCTGGTGGTCGTGTCCGGGATGAACAAAATCAGCTTCATCGCCGGTGCATTGATCTGGTTTTTACTCATGCTTTTGCTGATCAAGATGGCTAAAGCGGATCCAATGATGAGCAAAGTCTATACCCGTCACATCAAATACAAGTCGTTCTATCCAGCGAAGGCTGGCGCATTCGCTGAATCCAGCCTTCCGGCAAGCCGAAAAGGAGGGCTGTAAATGCTCGCTGTCAAAGAATTTCGGGATCGTTCCAAAGGCCTTCCCGATCTGATTAACTACGCCGCTGCAATCGATGACGGCATTATTATGGGGAAGAACGGTGCGCTGATGGCCTGCTGGTATTTCAGGGGCGAGGACATGATGAGTTCTACTCATCAAGAATTGTCTCAACTGAGCGCCCGCCTGAATAACGTGCTGACGCAATTCGGGTCCGGTTGGATGCTGAATGTCGATGCCATCCGCCGGTATGCCGCCGACTACCCGGCTCGCGGCGCTTTTCCTGATCGAACGACCCTTGTCATAGATGAAGAGCGCCGCCAGCACTACATGAGTGAGGGCGCGCATCTGGAAAGTTTGTACGCACTGACGGTTACTTATCTTCCGCCATCCAGGGAGATTTCCAAAGTCGCGGCCCTGATGTATGAAGGCGATGGTATTGAAACAGGATCGACCGCCGATCGAATTCTTGTTGGTTTCAAGAAGTCGATCATGGAATTTGAGGCGGTGCTTTCTGGCATTCTTAAAGTACAGCGAATGAAGGGTCAGCGCGTAACCGATGATTTTGGTCGAGACTATATCCTCGATGACCAACTTCGCTACTTAGAATACTGCATCTCCGGCGAGAATCGTCCAGTGCGGCTTCCTCCCGTGCCGATGTACCTGGATTCCGTGCTCGGCAATCACCAGCTCACAACCGGCATGGAGCCCAAAATCGACAATCGCTATGTCGCGGTGATTGCCATTGATGGCTATCCGCAAGAATCATGGCCCGGAATGCTCGGTGCGCTGGATCTGCTGGATACCGAATATCGCTGGTCCAGCCGATTCATCTTCCTCGACAGTCATGACGCCAAGGCTTTGATGAACAAGCTCCGGAAGAAGTGGCAACAGAAACAGCGCGGGCTCAAGGATCAGATTTTCAACACGTCCGGCGGCGCAGTGGATCTTGATGCCGTGAACATGACAGTTGATACTGAAGCTGCCATGGCCGAAGTCGAGACCGGCGCCGTGAAATACGGCTTCCACACTACCGTCATCGTACTGATGGATGAAGATCGCCTTCGCTTGAAAGAGAAGTCGGCGAAAATCCGCAGGGCCATCCTCGAGATGGGCTTCGGCGCCAGAATCGAGGACGTGAACGCCGTTGAGGCCTTTCTGGGTTCAATTCCCGGGCACGGCCTCTACAACGTCCGCCGTCCGATGATCCACACGATGAACCTGAGCGACATGCTGCCTATCACGGCGGTTTGGGCGGGGCCGGAACACAATCCATGCCCTTTCTATCCCGAGAAGTCACCTCCGCTGGCCTACGCCGCGACCTCCGGCGCGACCCCGTTCCGTCTCTCGCTCCACGTTGGCGACGTGGGTCATACGCTCATTTTGGGTAAAACGGGCGGCGGTAAATCCACAATGCTTGCATTCCTGCTTGCTCAGCAATTTCGCTATGCGAACGCTCAAGTTTTCGCTTTCGACAAGGGCTATTCCAGTTTTGTGCTGTGCAATGCTTCGGGTGGTGATTATTACGACATCGGCGGCGAAAAGTCCGATCTGGCCTTCGCTCCGCTCACCTCGATTGACACGCCGGCTGACCAGGCATGGGCGATTGAATGGGTGGAAACGCTGCTGGCGCTGCAGGGCGTGTCTGTTGGCCCCGGCCATCGCGCCACGATCACGGATGCCGTCCAGCGCCTGTCCGGATCCAGCTCGCGCACGCTGACTGAATTGATTTCCCAGATTCAGGACACGGAGCTTCGGGCCGCGCTCGGGTACTACCAGCTCGGCGGTGCGCTGGGGCATCTTCTGGATGCTGAACAGGACGGCCTTCGCGCTGGCCGGTTCCAAGTGTTCGAGATGGAGCACCTTATGGACATGGGCGAAAAGGCAGTGGTCCCGGTGCTGCTCTATCTGTTCAGGCAGGTTGAGAAGCGCATGGATGGCCGCCCGACGCTCGTCACCATCGATGAGGCGTGGCTGGCTCTGTCCCATCCGGCTTTCCGCGAGAAGATCCGGGACTGGCTGAAGACATGGCGGAAGAAGAACGCGGCGGTTGTTCTGGCAACTCAAGAGCTTGCAGACGTGATGAACAGCCCGATCAAGGATGCACTTCTTGCCAGCTGTCCGACAAAGGTACTGCTTCCGAATCCGGAAGCGATGGAATCGGCTCAATCGGGATGGTATGGACAAATCGGCTTAAACGAGCGCGAAGTCCAGATTTTGGCGCAAGCTACGCCGAAGCGGCACTACTACTTGAAATCTCCGATGGGTCGGAGACTCTTCGGTTTCGATTTTGGTCCGGTCGCGTTGTCATTCATTGGTGCATCCGGGCAAGATGACATCCGCCATGCGAAGCAGCTCATGGATCAGCACGGCCAGCGTTGGCCGGCCGAATGGTTGCGGCAACGGGGCCTGGGCGACTGGGCGGACTTCTGGGAACGGATCTAATAGGAGATATGAAGATGAAGAAGACGGTCATGGCTTTTGCCGTCGCGACAGCCGTAATTGGCATGTTAGCCGGCTGCGGCGAGGATAATCGAAAAATCAC
>DYKZ01000198.1 GCA_020722345.1 Anaerolinea thermophila
TGTTACGTCCCGCAATAAATTAGGTGCCATGTCCCGAGTTATTTGAGGTCGAAACGGCGGGAACGTCCCACGGTTGTTCCGGGAGTACACGGTTCTGGAGAAGCGTGGGATTGCGACAGCGATCCCACGCGGGAAGTGACGGTCAGAAAAGTTCTTTTTGATGGGGGTGAGAGTGGTCCCGATGACGGCTTATTTGCCGCCCATAACGACTTTTCACCAGACGGGCCAATGTAGTGACGAACTGACCCAAGGCGGCTGCCGCCTCATCGGAGAGGTCTGATGAGAACAAGCATGCCCAGGCCTCCAGCAGCGCATCGGCCTCCTCCATGGGGTCCTGGACCTTCATCGCAAGGCCTCGATGGCGTTCTGCAGCAGCTCATCGGGGAGATGGTTGAGCCCTTTGGGTACGGCCAGACGCAGGGCGGTATGAAGAATGTTGCCGGCCTGTCGGGGAAACCCCTTGGATGCCTGCCGAAGGAGTTCCAGTCCGGAGTCGGATAACAGGGTGTGCTGGCACCCGGCAGACTTCAGGGCATGGGTGATGAGGGCCGCGAAGCGCTCCCGTTCGAGGACAGGGGTCAGGCGGATACGCACCTGGATGCGACTGGCCAGAGCGGCATAGAGCACCCGGTCCAGGGTTTGGGCCAGATGGGGATGCCCCGCCAACCAGACCGTGAGCATATTCCGGGAGTCGAAGGCGAAGTTCAGGAAGGCCGGGAAATCCCGGAAGAATTCCGGCGGCAGATTCTGCGCTTCATCGATGATCCAGACGGGAAGCACCTGCTTGTGGTCCATCAGGTCATGGATCTGTTCCTTGAGGTCTTTCCAGAGCTGGGCGCGGCGGTAGCTGGGTTCGACGCCCAGACTTCGGGCCAGTCCACGGTAGATGTCGATGCGCCCGAAATCGGTATCGGCCTGGTAAATGACCCGATAGCGGTGGGGATTCAACGAGGCGGTGAGACTGCGCAAGGCGGCGGTCTTGCCGACTCCGGGTTCGCCGGTCAGCAAACCGACGCCGGGAGACTGCAGGAGCCACTGGAAGCGTTCCCGCAAGGGCGCCAAGGCACCATCATCCCAGAGTTCCGCCGTATCCTTGTCCAGAGGCAGGCGGGTAAAGCCGAAGTGCTGGAGGACCTGGCTCATTGCTCATCCTCCCCGTAATACTTCTTATGGGCGATTTCCACGAGGCTGGTCCGGTCGCCCGCCTCTTCCCCTGCCGGTTCGCTGGTGTGGGGCTGATGGCGCTGGCGGTGGGCATTGGCTTCCCGGTCCAGGGGCGTGGCCCGGCCCAGATCTTCGCCTGCGGCGCTTTCTACAGACACCACCCGGCCCGCATGGGCGTCGACCACAAGGATGACGGTCTTGCCGGCCAGCGCATACGGGACCTCAAAGAACTGCCCCAGGTAGGAGACGGTCCCGTCCTTGCGCACCCGGCGGGTTTCGCGGTGATAAAACAGCGCATCCAGATGCGCCGCCTGGGTGCCGAGGCTGCGGATCCGGGGGAGATCCTGCTGATAGCGGCGCAGGGGCGTCAGGCCCTCCAGACCCCCATGCGGCCGCTGGTGGTAGACCTGCTCCAGCCAGGCCCAGAGCCGGGCATTGAGATCGTCCAGATCGCGAATCTGGCGCGGGTCCAGTTCACTCAGGAACTGCGCGCGGAAGGTCCGGTGCCAGCGCTCGATCTTGCCCTTGGATTCCGGGGTATAAGGACGGCAGTAGAGGAGCGATATGTTCAACCGGGCACAGATCCCCTGCAGGGATCCGGAGCGATAGGCGGCGCCATTATCCACCACCAGCTTATAGGGCACGCCGCGTTTGAGCAGCGCCTGTTTGAGCACCCCTTCGATATCCAGAGCGGTTTCCCCCAGACAGAAGGCGCTGTGGGTGATGAGCCGGGAGGCATCGTCCATGAGGGAGACCAGATACACTTTGCGCCGTTTCCCGTTCAGGAAAAGCTGCGGGCCATGCAGCACGTCCCCATACCAGATGGCCCCGGCACAATCAGCGACGAAGCTGCGCTTCTCCTCCGGTTCACTGGCCGCCCCGGTCGGTCGCGACAGCCCATGACGCTGCAACAGACGATGGATGGCCGAACGGGACACCGTCCCCTGGGGTACCTGCCCGGTAGACTCCAGGGCCTGCAAGATCTGGAGCAGGGAACGACGGGGATTCTCCTGCTTCAGCCGGAGGATGGCGGCCTGAATCTCGTCCGCCAGTTTGGACTGCCCCTGATCCCGGCGTGGGCGGGGAGACAAGGCATCGATACCCGCCTTGCGCCAGGCGTAGTACCAGCCGGCAATGGTCTTCTCTCCCAGTCGGGTCTTCCGGGAACCGGGGATGGCGTACTCTCGCCCGGCCAGCTCCCGCAGGGTCTGCTGGAACTCTCCGCGTTGCAGGGGCCGACTGATCAGCGGACCAAGTACGGACAGGCGGAACAAAGCGATGGGGTCTATCTGGGTCATGGTGATTCCTCACAAAAAAAAGAGAGCCCCATGCCACCAGAACGGGCACGCTGAGGGCAGTGGCTAAAGTGTGTGGGGTCGGCTTTTTAGGGAGAAAGCGCCCGTTTCACGGAGATCCGCTGCATCCGCATCATGGGACGCTGACCGCGTGATGATCGAGCCAGGTCATGATGGCGGAAAGGGACTGTTGCCGCAGTGCCGACACCCAGAAATCGGGCCAGCCCGGCACCCGGCCCCAATCGGGAAACGCACTGCGCAGGTGAAATGCAAATTCTGCACTGCGCGACCGCAGCCATCGCCCCCAGCGGCGGCAGGTGCTGCGACAGGGAGGTGGCGTATCCAGCAGGGCCGGAAGACGGCTGACCGCGTAGAGAGAAAGCCCTGTCCACAACAACAGCAGAATTAACTGCTGCAAGGCCCATCCGTACCAGCGTCGTGGCGCAATGCAGGCCGGCAGCCGGGAACAGGTATGTCCGCATCCAGAGCAAAAGTAACGGGGAATCGGTACCGGGTTCTCTGGCCCGGAGCTCGTCCGGTCGGCCTTGCGGGTGTAGTGGCCATGCCGCCAGGGATGGCCAAGACCACAGTGCGGACATTGAGTGGGGCGATAGTGCTCAGGATTTTTGGTGAGGGTGACACGGTGCTGTTTCAGGGTAGCAATACCCGCTACAATACGATGCAAGGGCGGACCTCCTATGGGTTTGGTTATCGTGAAAGCCTTATTCACTTCCCACGATAGCAAAGGAGATTCCGCCCTTTCTATGCCCTTTTATACCCTCTGCATCCCACCCTCTACGAGAAGCCGTTCTCCAAATCCCTCCGAATGACCGTGGGATAAAACGCCTCTCTCTTTCTCAGATAACGAGAGACGTAACA
>DYKZ01000199.1 GCA_020722345.1 Anaerolinea thermophila
GCACGGCTGGAATCCGAACATGGCCGGCACACCGGCCTGGCTGGCATCCATGCGTTCCGCCATCGCCGCCAATTTTTTGGGGAATGAACAGAATTTTGGCACGATCACCGTCACAAAGTCCGGGGCAAACCTGGTCGCCACGTGCAGCCCGTGGAATATTGATTTGACTTCCAAAACCACCGGCGGGATTCTCATTATCCTGGATTGGTCGGCGGTTGCTGACCACCTGGCTGGCGGTCCTCCCATCCAGGATGTGGCCGCGGTGGTCGTGGACAAGATCGTGACCGGCCAGAACGGGCAAAAGCCGCTGGCGGAATTGCCGATCCACCTCATGGGTCACAGCCGCGGCGGAGCGCTGGCCGCGGAACTGGCCCACCAATTGGGAGAGCGGGGCGTGGTCGTGGACCAGTTGACACTGCTCGATCCGCATCCCCTCACCGCATCCGATCCACAGCCTCTGCCTCCTGCTCCTTCAGTTATCGACACTCCGCTGGCAGTCTACGAGAACATCGTCTTCGCCGATAATTACTGGCAAAACGCCGAGTATCCCACCGGCGAAAGAGTCGGCAATGCGTACAACCGCCAATGGGGAACCATGCCGGGCGGATATTATGATAATGTCCCGGCCGCCGTCTATCCAAACCACCGCAACATTTATTTGATGTATCAAGGCACCGTGGATCTGGGCAATCCGGTTAATAACGGTGAAGCCTCCATGGATGTCACGGAACGCGCGGCATGGTTCAATACCTATGAAAACAGCGGCGACGACACCGGCTTCACCTACAGCCGATTGGACGGCGGGGGCGACCGGACGAGCGCGACTATACCTGTGGCGGGAGGAGACCAGATCAAGGCCGGCCTGAACGACGACGCGGCCTTCGGAGGGGGCGGGGCGCGCTCCGACCTGGCGTGGAGTGCGGCTGTCTGGCCCAATGTGGCGCGGCTCGACGTGTTATCTGGCGGCCTGCCGATGGGACCCGGCCTACATTCCATCACGATTGGCGCGCTCCTGCAACTGCAATACGTGTATCTGGACTACGACAGCGGCAGCACGGTCACACTCTATGCCGACGCGGACCACAATCCCTACAACAGCAACAACATCGCGACCCTCTCCACGCAGCCGTCCGCGCCCGCCACCGGTGGAACGTATACGCAGAACACCGTGGACTGGAATACCGGTTCCATGACCGACGGAACGACAGCCTATGTGTACGCCAAAATAACGGACGGGGCGCGCACGCGCTATCTGTACGCCGCGCCCACGCTGCAATTTCGTTCCACCAATTCCGCTCCCACCGACATAACCCTGAGTAATTCCACCGTAGCCGAGAATCAGCCCACCGGCGCGCTGGTCGGCACGCTCACCACCGCCGACCCGGACGCGGGCGATACCCACACCTACTCCTTCGCCTGCGCAGTTCCCGGCGCGGACGATGCCTCCTTCCAGATCGGCGGCGCGGACGGCGATGAATTGCAGACCACGGCCGTCTTTGACTACGAGACGAAAACCACCTACAATATCTGCATCCGCACGGACGACGGCAACGGCGGTACGTTCGACAAAACCTTTGCTATCAGCGTAACAGATGTCAACGAGAACCCAGCGTACAACTTGTTCCTGCCATTGATCCTGCGGTAGAACCCCCCTTACATCCCCCCATTTCTGAACTTCGAAATGGGGGGATAGAGGGGGGTCGAAATGGCTTGAGATCAAAGGCGCTCCTGAATCCCAGGGGCGCCTTTTTGATTGGATGGATATTTCCATCGCCGCGTTCAATCATTTCTTACCCAAACCTGCCCGTCACGTAATCCTCTGTCCGCTTGTCTTTGGGATTGGTGAAGATCTCCTGCCCAGGCCGGAACTCCACCAGTTCGCCCTGCAGGCCGCGGACTTCCAGGCCAAGGCCAGCCAGGCCTACGGTCTCTTCAAAACTGCCCTGAGCGGCGGCTGGTACACCATTGACCCACCGCTGGAAAGGCCTACATCAACAAACTGGCGACCAGCTTTCTGAACCATGCCCAAATATCGAATAATAATAAGAGTGGCTCTCACCTCTAGTCAATCTCATTCCGGACCATTTTTTCGCCCTACACTTGACCCTCATCAATGGTATTGCCCCCGGCCATCCCCGCGAGATGATGATGCAAGTTGCGAGGCCAGACCCGATGAATAGGCATAATATTCCCTGAAGATGCGGAGAGGGGAGTGGCTACAAGATACGATGGACGAAGTAAACCCCTTTGTCTCCCTGGCCCGCGGGCTGGTCTACGCCGCCGCGTTACTGCTCTACGCCGTCTGGGGTGGGTCGGACCTCGTTGCCCGTGTCACGTTGCTAGCTCCCTTCGTGTTGCTGACGCTCATCGCGCTGGAGGCAGCCCAACGCTGGCGGCGGACAGCGCGACACAGAGCTGTTTGGGCCGCGCTCGCCGACTTCGCGCTGACGACAGCCTTGACCCTATCGCTCGACCCGGCGTTGAGCCTGCTCTTCGGCTTGGTCATCGTGGCGGACGGCGTCCTGGCGGGTTGGAGAACCGCGTTGCTGCTTGGTCTGGGAGCCAGCGCCGTTGATGTACTCGCAGCATCCATGATCCCCGTTGGTCAGGGCTGGTTCAGCGATGCCGGTGTGCGCGTCCTCTTTTGGCTAACCCTGACAGGCATCACCGCCGCGTTAGCCTGGCGGCACGAGCGCGAGTATAGGGCGCGGGCCGAGTTGGAGAAGACCGTCCAGGTCAAGTCGGACCGCCTCTCCATGCTGTCGCACGAGATACGCACTCCCCTGACGCTGATGCGCGCCTCGCTCGAGCTGCTCTTCGACGAGCCGGCCGGGCCGCTGACGGAACAACAGCGCACTTTTCTGGAGACCGTCTACCAAAACGAGGAGCGCATCGCCACACTGGCGCAGAACCTGCTCACCCAGGCGCGGCTGGAGTCGGGCGTCTTCTCCCCCAAGACCCAGGCCGTGGATCTGCGGCATATCGTACGCCTGGTGGCCAATGATTTGCGCGTCCTGATCGAGCAGCGCAGCCAGCAGATCCGCACGTATTATCCCCAGGTTCTGCCGTCGGTACCGGCCGACCCCGCCCTCATCCGCCAGGTGCTGATCAACCTGATCCAGAATGCCAGCCATCACACCTCGGAAGGCGGGCTAATCTTCGTTTCCATTGCAAAGAACGACTACAACCTGCTCGTCTCCGTGACCGATGACGGGGCCGGGATGGGACTCGAGCATCGCCGCCAACTCTTCAAGCGTTTTTCAACTTCGGGAGCCAACTCAGGGGAAGGCACCGGGTTGGGATTAATCATCGTCAACCAGATCGTCGAGCTG
>DYKZ01000200.1 GCA_020722345.1 Anaerolinea thermophila
TGTCTCAATGGCGGGAGGAAAGCGGATACCCGACCGCCAAAATCAGGAAAGATGAAAGACGAAAGAGGGGTGGGAAGGCTTGGTTTTGTGCTAAACTAGCAGAAATCCAGTTGTTGATACGCGAAAGCGTCCCGAAGGTTTTTCTGTACCGTTCGCGCCTCGCAAGTATCCTTCGGGAGGCTGTTGCCAAGTGGAGGGTTGCGCATGAAACTGTGGGCCAAATTCCTCGAAACCCTGGCGGGGAAATTGACCGCCATCCTGGCCTTTGCCGTACTGCTCATCGCCATGCTGGCGCTGTGGGGCAGCCGCATCCCGGCGGAGTACCGCCCGCTGGTGTATATTGTCGCCATCCTGGCGATGGTGATCTTTGCGTGGCAGGTTTTTCTCTACCGAAGGCCGGTAAAAAAAGGCATCAAATCTGAACAGCCGAATGCAAAACCAAAAATCAGTACAAAGGGAAATGTCCGAGAAAGTGTCCAAGTTATCGGCAACCGGAATCAAATCACGAATATTATCCAACACTATGCCAGCAGCCGCGCCGGAGTGGATCGGAATGATTTGCAGCGCCAAGTGGATGAGTATCTGGACTGGATGCAGGAAAGTTACGGTACCATCACTTTGAGAGGAATCGAGAAAGGCGGTAGCCAGGTCGTTACATTGCCCCTGGAAAGCGTCTATGTTCCTTTGCAGGCTGAACGGGAAATTGCTTTTCGCGATGAAGAGTACGATACAGAAATCGGCGACAAGCCTATGAGTCTTCGGATCGAAGAGCGCTCCAGTAAAACGAAGGAATTACGCCTGGATGAGGCGCTCTCTTTTGGAAAGCGGATCATCATTACCGGCGGACCGGGCTGTGGAAAAACCACCGTGCTCCAGCATATCGCTTGGACATTGGCATCCTCCCTGCAAGGCAAAGAGGCCCTGGCGCGCCAAAGGCTTGGGCTGGAAGACGATGTTCCTCTCCCTGTGTATGTTCCTTTGAGTTTGTATGCCGCTCATTTACGCAACTTGAAGCCCAGCGCTCCAGCGGAACAAAAATCGTTGGCCTATTACATTTCGGAATACTTGATCCAGCGCCAGACGAACCTGACCCTGCCTCCCGAATTCCTTGCCCACCTGTTACGCAATCAAACTTGCATTCTGCTCCTGCTGGATGGCTTGGATGAAGTGCCTAATGAAGATGAGCGCGTGCGGGTGGTGCAGGCCATCCAAGACCTGACCGCAGGGCGAACAAACCTGCGTGTCATTGTGACCAGCCGGTCGGCAGCTTACCGCGGACAGGCCGTCTTGGGACGCGGGTTTCAACACGTCCGGGTTCTACCTTTGAAGAAAGAACACATTGATTCCCTCGTACGCCGGGCGTACAGCGCCATTCATCCCCAAAGCCAGCAGAAAGCGAAAATCCAGGCAGACAGCCTGCTGGCCGAAATCGAAAAACTCGAAGATGAACGCCGTACCCGTCTGGGAGAGGATATCGAGCCCTTTGTAAATTCTCCTCTCATGGTACGGATGTTACTGATCGTACATGTCAACGACAAACACTTGCCCGACCAGCGCGCCGACCTCTACAAAAAGGCCGTGGATGCCATGCTGCGCCCGGATTACATCGAGGATAAGGATGTGGTCAAAGAACTTGAGAGCCGCATCAGCGGAAGTTTGGCGATGAACCGGGATATGCTGCAATTACTGGCCTTCCGGATGCACAGCCAGGGCGAGAAACAGGGCCGGGAAGTGGACGAAAAAAGCATTCGAAAGGTCCTGGAAGCAGAAGAAACGTATGCTCCCTATGTGGACAGACTTTTGGTCCAAACTCGCGAACGCGGCACTTTGCTAGAAGAACGCGGCGGTTTGTACCGCTTTTTACACCTTTCTTTTCAGGAATTCCTGACCGGCCGCTACCTGGCCCAGGTGTTGCATGACCCAGACCAGATTGCAGCATTCTTGGAAGACGGCCCAGCATTGGACTCATGGTGGCGCGAACCCGTCTTGCTCATGGTTGGCTATCTGGATGTTGACTCGCCCAACATGCTGCCCAAAGTTCTGGCGCGCCTGGCTGGAATGGATGAGCAGGCTCGGACACGCAAAAAAGCTGCCTTTGATATTCAATTGGCCTGCGCGGAATTAGCCTCTGCGGCCTTCATGGAGTGTAAAAATCAATATGCCGGTCTTGGCGAACGACTCTGCGGGCGTTTGGAGGATTTGCACAAAGAGTCGGAAAACCAGCGCTGGAAACCGATTCTCCTGGCCTCTGCAATGGATGCCCTTGATCGTTTAGGCTACACCCCGCCCGACCTGTATGCCTTCATGCCCGTAGAACGAAATAATATTTCGTTCTACCTTTCCAAATACCCGGTCACCAACCTGCAATACGAGCGCTTCCTGCGCCCCGAGAACTTCGAAGACAAGTCGCTCTGGACTGGTTTCCCCAAATTCTCCGAGCCGGACGAAAAAGGCGAGATTCACCAGATTGGCGATTGGGGCAGTGAGGGTTGGGACTGGCTGCAAAGAGAATTGAAAGACAAGGATAATCTTCTCGAGGATGGTGTGCTTTACCCAAGATACTGGCGCGACGCCCGCTTTGGTTCCACCCCCCGCACCGCCCCGGTGGTGGGCGTCTCGTGGTATGAAGCCAACGCCTTCTGCCGGTGGCTGTCGAGGCATTGGGAGGACCCCGAACTGGGCTATGCCGCCGCCAACCCCGGCTGGAAGCCAAAGAAGATTCGTTTACCGACCGAGACCGAGTGGGTTCTGGCCGCCGGGGGCGAGGCAGGAGACCGTTTCGCTTTTGGGAAGTTGAAGAACCCGGAAAAGGAAATCCCTCGCTATGCCAATACCAGCGAGGGCGGCATCGGGCGCACCACGCCGGTCTGGATGTATCCCCAGGGCGAAAGCCCCTTCCAGGCGCGGGATATGAGCGGGAATGTCTGGGAATGGCAGGCGAACTTCAGGGATAAAGATCACGATGTGCTGGCTCTGCGGGGCGGGTCGTGGTTCTACAATCAGGACGACGCCCGCGTGTCCATCCGCAACAGCCTCCGCCCGAACGGCAGGTTCGACATCTTCGGTTTTCGTGTGGCTGCCTTCCCCAGCAGGTGATTTTGCCTTCTGTTTTCTGTTTGCTGCGTTCTGTCCCGCCTCCCCGCCGGAGGCGGGCGAAATTTTTTGAAAATCCAGAATAAGACAAGGAGACTCTGAATTGAAAGTCTATAAACACCTCTACCCTCAAGTATATGACTTCGAGAATCTATATTGGGCCTGGCGCAAGGCGCGCAAGGGCAAGCGCGGCGAGGTGGCCAGCGGATAGGTCAGCGGAT
>DYKZ01000201.1 GCA_020722345.1 Anaerolinea thermophila
TCCTTCGTTGCCTTTGTGTCCTTCGTGTTTAAAAAGGTTTTTGCAGTGGACTCGTAATTAGATTAGAATCAAACAAGTGCTGAAAAGGAGTTCACCATGAAACTGATCTTACGCTGGGTAATCAACGCCGTCGCCCTCTACGTGGCGGTCATCCTGCTGCCCAATTACATCACCTTGCAAGGTTCCTGGGTCAACATCATCTGGCTGGCGCTCATCTTCGGCCTGGTCAATTCCATCCTGCGCCCACCGGCCAAGGCGATCTCCTGCCTGCTCATCCTGCTCACCCTCGGCTTGTTCACCCTGGTGATCAACGCCCTGCTCTTTGCCCTCACCGGCTGGCTAGGCTCGCAATTCGGCGTCGGTTTCACCCTGGCCGATCCCTGGTTCTGGAGCGCCTTCCTCGGCTCGTTGGTGACGAGCGTCGTCAGCGTGCTATTGAGTTTCTTCCTGCGCGATGAACTGCGGGGGCGCAAGCGGAAGTAGCAATCAGTGGTCAGCCATCAGCATTTGGCAATCAGGAAAAAAGACGGCCTGCGACAAACGCGGGCCGTCTTTAGTGCTTGCCGGGGGGAAAAAACCGGACAGGAACAATCGCGTTTATCTCCATTCATCCCCGCTTGAATCCAGAATTTCAGTCGCTGCAGGCAGCCCTCCCGCCGGGCGCGCCATCTTCACCGCTCGAATAATCGCCTGCGCCAGCGCCTCGGCCGCGTAGGCACCCACCGTGCTGACATCGGCGCGCTTTCCGCCGGTAGCCAGGGCAAAGACGGCGTCCCCGTCCAGCATGGTATGCGCCGGGCGGATTGTGCGCGCCATACCGTCCTGTGCCATCTGCGCCATCTTGGTTGCTTCGGGCTTGGTGAACTTCACATTGGCCGCCACCACGCCGATGACCGTATTCTTCCCCATCGCAAAGCGTAAAATCTGCCGCCCGGCAAAACTCTTCATCACCTTCATCGTGTCGGCAAAGCGGCCCTCGCCGCCCAAGTTCAGCGCGCCTATCTTCGCCGGGCGCGCCCCGGCCAGGATTTCGCCGCTCTCCGGATCCACCACGTCGCCAAAGGCATTGACTGCCACCAGCGCGCCGACCACCACCCCGCCGCCAACCTCGATGCTGGCCGTCCCCAGGCCGGCTTTCATTGCCCCGGCCGCGCCGAAGATCTTGCCCACCGAGGCCCCGCTCCCCGCGCCGACGTTGCCCTCCGCCACCGGCCCGTCACCGGCCGCCGAAGCCGCCCTGTAGCCCATGGCCGCGTCCGGGCGCACGTCGGGGCGGCCCACGTTCAGGTCATACAGGATCGCCGCCGGGACGATGGGGACGCGCGCCGCGCCGGTCTCGAAGCCAATGCCCCGCTCCTCCAGCCAGCGCGCCACGCCCGAGGCGGCCTCCAGCCCAAAGGCCGAGCCGCCCGCCAGCGTGATGGCATGGACTTTCTCCACCAGGTTGACCGGGTCGAGCAGATCGGTCTCGCGCGTGCCCGGCGCCGAGCCGCGCACGTCCACGCCGCCCACCGCGCCGCGGCGGCACAGCACAACCGTGACGCCCGTCAGCGCCTCGTCATCCTGGGTATGTCCTACCTCGATCCCCGGCACATCGGTAATGGCATGATTACGTTTCATGCAGATTACTTGAGTTGACGCACCAGTTCCAGGAACTCCACCCACTCCTCCTGGAAGAAGTGCAGCGTCACATTGTTGAGTTCGAGATGATAGGTGGTCTCACCGTCGGGTTCTACAGCCTTCCAAGCCAGGTAGTTCTCGGTCTCGGTGATCGTTTCGGTTTTCGGTTCGGTTGACTTTGCCATGCGGGCCTCCTTCGATAATTCATTATACAGATTTTGGAGCGATTTTTACCTTAACTTTTATAAACGAAACGCGGCGTCCCTAGACCCGGAGACGGCGCGCGCGGGGGAAAATCAGCGCTTTTTTCGCCGCGCAGGCTTCGGGTCCGGACGCTTCGACACGCTCGGCGCGGCGCCCGCGGCCTGCCCGCCGCGTCGGAACAGTTTCCGCACCCAGGCCGGGATGACCGGCGGCAGGGACGGGGTCTCTTCCTCCGGCGGCCAGGGGTCGCGATCCAGCATCTTGCGGACGATGTACGTCCCGACGAGTTGCACCGTTGCCAGCAGGGGCGCGGCTATGATGACGCCGATAACCCCGATCAGATTGGCCGCCAGCAGGGCTGCGATTAGCACGAAGGCCGGGTGAACCTTGAGGGCGCTGGCCATGACGCGCGGGTTGACCAGGTTGTTGAAGACTTGATCTATCAGGATGGCAACGATGATGACCAGCGCCATGTAGCCGAAGGATGAGAGCCCGAAGATGTTTGACGGCTGGAAGTAAGTGACCAGCCCCAACACCACCCAGTTGATCGCCGGGCCGACGTAGGGGACAAAATTGGCAAAGCCGGTGATGAGCGCCAGCACCAGGGCATAGCGCACACCCAGGGCGCTGAGGAAGATGGCATAGACGATGGAGGTCAGGAAGAAGATGATGATCTGGCCGCGCAGGAAGGCGTTCCAGATGCTGCCCAGTTTTTCCCCCATGCGGCGGATGTCGTCGGCGTAAACCGGGATGTTGATCTGGATGATGCGGTCGCGCAGGCCGCCGCTTTCGAACAGGAAGAAGTAGGAGACGATGGTGATGAAGATGATCCAGCCAATCGTTTCCACCGCGCCGGTAGCCAGCGACCCGACCACCGAGCCAATCTGTCCGAGGGCCGGTTCAACATAACCAAGCACCTGGTTGCCAATGAGTTCCCAGTTGAAAGCGGCCAAATCGAGGTTGAAGGGGCCGACGGAAAATTTCCAGTTGGAGATTTTCTCGATGTACGCCGGCAGTTTGTCCACGTTCTGCTGGATGGTGACAATCAGGTTCTGCACCTGCTGGACAATCTCCACACCGCTCAGGGTCAGCGAGGCAATCAGGGCGCCGACGAAGATAAGGTAGACCAGGCTGACGGTCAATTTCCAGGAAAGCGGCGTTTTGCGCGTGATGAAGGAGATGAGCGGGTGCAGTAAGTAGGCTACCACGAAGGCAAAGATCACCGGGCCAAGCAGGCCTCGGAAGCGGACGATGAGCGCGCCCAAGATGACGATGATCGTCAGCGAGACGGTCAGTTTGGTGATGGCGCTCCAGCGCGGGGAGTTGGTCGGGGGGGCAGGTTCGGTCATGGCTGGCTGCAAGTCTGCAACGATTCTACTGTGTTCTGGAAAAACTGCAAGGAAGGGCTTGTTCGGACCACAGAAGAATGAGTCCACTGCAAAAACCTTTTTAAACACGAAGGACACAAAGGCAACGA
>DYKZ01000202.1 GCA_020722345.1 Anaerolinea thermophila
GCTATGAAACACAAACTACTCCCCCTCCTTTCCCTGCTGGCAATCCTCTTCCTGACCACTGGAACCGCGCTTGCCGCCCCCATCCCGCAGGCCGATAACCCAGGGCCGCCCGACCACGTGGTCAAACTCATCTTCATCCACCACTCCACCGGTGAAAACTGGCTGACCGACGGCTACGGCGACCTGGGGCGGACGCTTGACCAGAACAACTACTTTGTCAGCGACACCAACTACGGTTGGGGACCCGACGCGATTGGAGATAGAACCGACATTCCCAACTGGACGGAATGGTTCGCCAGCGATCAGACGCCGACGTACCTGGACGCGCTGTTCAACGAAAACGGACAGCACTCCTCCTACACGCGCTCCCTCCCCGACCCTGGCGGCGAGAACCAGGTCGTCATGTTCAAATCCTGCTTCCCAAATTCCGAACTGGGAGGCAACCCCAACGACCCGCCCGGCGATTACGAAGACATGACCGTCAGCGGCGCAAAGTACGTCTACAACACCATCCTGCCAACCTTCGCCCAGCATCCCGACAAACTCTTCGTCGTCATCACTGCGCCGCCGCTTTCGGATGGCACGTATGCCGAAAATGCGCGCGCCTTCAACGACTGGTTGGTCAACGATTGGCTGCGCGAGAACAACTACACGCTCAACAATGTCGCCGTCTTCGATTTCTATAACATCCTCACCGATCCCAACGCCCATCATCGTTTCGTCAATGGACAGGTGGAACACATCGCCGCAGGTAGCAACACGCTCTACTATCCCTCCGAGGATGACCATCCCTCCGCCGAGGGCAGCCGCAAAGCGACCGAGGAATTCGTGCCGATGCTGAACGTCTTCTATCATCGCTGGATGGGGAACGCTCCGCTTCAATCTCCGACCGAGGCTGCTCCTCCCGCCGGGGGCGAGTCCCAGCGCCAGCCTCCCGCCGCGCAGCCTGTGCCCTCCGGCCTGTTCGATGACCTGGAGCGCGGTCCCCTGCCCGGCACCTCCGGCTGGGAAGGATATTTCCAGGACAACACCGACACCGATATCAACTGCTCTGTGGATTCCAGCCTGGCGCATGGCGGCGTCCATTCCTTGCAATTCGACTTCGACGTTACCCCCGACAGTTGGGCTACCTGCGGCTTCTACTTCGACAGCGTCCAAAACTGGAGCGCGGGGCAGGGCGTCTCCTTCTACCTGCGCGCCGACCGCGCCGGCATCCCCTTCGACGTTGACCTATACGGCGGCTCGCCTGGCGGTCGCACTACCTACGTTTACTCCACCGAGACGCCGGCCGAAAGCGTGGATGGCTGGGCGCTGGTCGAGATTCCCTGGGGGGAGATTTTGCGCGCCGCATGGGAAGAAAACGCCGGCGCTCCCTTCGATCCCACCCAGGTGACGGGCTTTTCGATTGGTCTCTCCACCCCTGAAACTGAGCGCCTCAACGGCACGCTCTGGCTGGATGATTTGGCGCTGCTGGGACAGTCCGCGCCGCCCGTGGTAGCGCCGCCTCCCACCGAAAATCCGCCCGCCGGTGAACCAGAATCCACCGAATCCGCTCCGCGGCGCTTGCTGCCCTGTGGCGGCGCGCTGGCCTTGCCGTTGGGACTGGTCGGCCTGGCTTTCTGGCAGAAGAGGCGCAGATATGGAAGATGGTAAGGCGCGTGGACGCGAGTTCTACCGCCTCTTCGAAGTCGCGCTGATCTTCGTTTTCCTGCTGGCGACGACCGCGCTGGTTGCTTTAAACCCGTCTCAGGGCATCAACCGGGTGGAAGCGATTCCGTCCAGCGCGGTCATCCAGGCCTACGCCTACGCCATGCCCGCCGAGGGCTGGTCCCCGCTGACGGTCTATTTCAGCGCCTTTGGGAGTCAGTCCAGCGCGGGAAGCATCGTCAAATACGAATGGGATTTGGACGGCAACGGCCGCTACGACGTGGACGCCACGCTCGAGGGCGGGTACGCCAGTTACGTCTATAAAAAATCAGGCGAGTACCTTGTCACCCTCAAAGTGACCGACGCGCAGGGCAACGCTGCCACCGACAGCGTGACGGTCAAGGTGCGTTATCCCGCCTCCAGCAGTGTGGACTATTGGACGGTTTTCGACGAGGGGCAGGTGCGCCGCGTGGACATCTCGCTGACCTCTGCCGATTGGGATATTCTCTGGCAGAATATCGAGGCAAAGACCACCGTCCCGGCGGATGCGGTCATCTTCGGTGAGCGGCTGGAAGATGTCGGCCTGCGAATGCGCGGACAGTTTTCCCTGCGGATGTCGGGCGAGAAGAAACCCTGGAAGATAGACACCGACTTCTACGTGGACGGGCAGGAATTCCACAATCTGCGGCAGTTGATGTTCCTGAACAATATTGGCGACCCATCCATGATCCAGGAAAAACTGGCTTACGATGCCATGCACTTTGCCGGGATTCCGTCCAGTTTTGCATGCTTTGTGGAACTGTGGATTGACCTGACCGACGATGACCGCCCACCCATGTTTTGGGGAGTCTACACCATGGTCGAGCGCGTGGACCGGAAATTCCTCGCCAACCGCTTTGGGCCGGAGAACGATACCGGCAACTTGTACAAGGCCAGCCATGCAGTGAGCGGGCCAATGGACCTGATCTACTATGGCCCGCATATCACAGACTATCCCACCCAAAATGGATTGTATGCCTATGGCAAAGAGACCAATGAGGAACAGGCGGATTACAGCGACATCATTCATCTGATGTACGTCATTGACGGCGTGACCTACGCGACCCCGGACGACTTTGCGACCGCCCTCGAAAAAGAATTGAACGTGGACACCTTCCTGCGCTACCTGGCGGTGGTCAACATGCTCGCCAATTGGGATTCCTATCCCGGCACAGGCAATAACTATATGCTTTTTTACAATGCCGGGGCAGACCGGTTCGAATGGATCCCCTGGGATTTGACCTGGGGCGATCAGGTTCAATATCCGCTGTTTGGGCGCGGCGGGGGCGAGATGGGGAACCGCGCGCCGTTGTTCGACCGGGTATTCGAAGTGGAACGCTACCGCGTCCGCTACGCCGGGTATCTCGACCTGCTGACACGTTATTGGTTCACTGAGGAAAACATCTCCGCGCTCGCGTCCGAATATCACAACATGATCGCGCCGTATGTCACCCAGGGCGGCGGCGACAAAATGTTCTTCGGTGAATCGCCCATGGCGACGTTCGAAATGTTTTCCAATTCGTGGGAACGTTATCCCCAATTCACCCGCCAGCGCCGCGCCTACATCCTTTCCGTCCTGGCGCAGGATTGGCGGTCG
>DYKZ01000203.1 GCA_020722345.1 Anaerolinea thermophila
GCGTCGTGGTTCAATATTTTCAAAGCGTCCTTGAATTTCCTTTGTTGTCTTTGTGCCCTTCGTGTTTAAAAAGGTTTTTGCAGTGGACTCACTTTTAAGTTCCTAATCTTTTCCGGTGGTATAATCCCGCCGCTCAAGCGAAACAGCAATTGAAACAGCAGAAAAGGAAAGTAACGTTATGATTGATGTCAATGAACTCCGCAAAGGCGTCACCTTCGAACTCGATGGCAACCTCTTCAAGGTGATCGAGTACAGCCACCACAAACCCGGGCGCGGCAACGCCACGATCAAGATCAAGTCCCGCAACCTGCGCACCGGCGCCAACCTGGAAAAGACCTTCATCTCCGGCTCGCAGGTCCAGGAGGCCCGCCTCGACTTCCATACTGCGCAGTACCTCTACAACGACGGCGATACCTACTACTTCATGGACCAGGAAACCTTCGAGCAGCCCGGCATCTCCAAGGATGTTCTCGGCGAGTCGGTCAACTTCCTCCAGGAAGGCATGGTCTGCAAACTGACCTTCTACAAGGGCGAGCCGCTCGACGTGGAACTGCCTCTCACCGTTGACCTGAAGGTCATCTACGCCGAGGTCGCCGTGCGCGGCGACACCGCCACCGGCGTGACCAAGAAGGTCAAGGTCGAGACCGGCGCCGAGGTCCAGTGCCCGAACTTTGTCAAAGAGGGCGACACCATCCGCGTGGACACCCGTGACGGCTCGTACGTCACCCGCGTCTAGCCATGGCCCTCCCGCAGGTCTCGAACCGGCGGGAGGCGATATCGGCCGATGAAAACCCCAGCCGGTTCCGAATGTAAATACTTCTACGGCGACTACTACCGCGGCCGCAACTTCGAGGAGTGCCGCCTGCTCGGCGCCTCCTGGACCGGCAGCCTGTGCCGCACTTGCCCCGTCCCCGACGTTGGGCGAGCCAACGCTTGCGACTCCATGCGCCTGCGTGCTGAAGTGACCCGCCCCCTGACCGCCGCCTTCCAGAAGCGCGTTAAGGTGACGGCCTTCTGCGAAAAGACCGGCCGCTCCGGCTTCGATCCGCACATCGGCTGCGGTGAATGTCACCCCATCCCCCCGGTATTCGAAGTCAAGCCATAACCCTCCGCGTTGATCTGGCCTGTCCGCCTCCCATTGCCATGCCTCAAATCACCCTGCTCCTCGACCTCGACGACACCCTGCTCGACACCAACATGGAGGCCTTCGCTCCGGCCTACTTCTCGGCCCTGGCGGGCGCGTTGGCGGGGGAGGTCGCGCCTGAAATCATGCTCCCGGCCCTGATGGGCGGCACAAAAGTTATGATGCAGAACGAGGACCCGGCGCTCACCCTGCGCGAGGCCTTCGATGCTCACTTCTTCCCTAAACTTGGCTTGCCGAGAGAAGCCCTCCAGCAGAAGATAGATCGTTTTTACGACGAAACCTTCCCCTCGCTCGGCCATGTGGCCCGCCGCCGCCCCGAAGCCGTGGACTTCGTCCGCCGCGCCTTCGAAGCCGGTTACCGCCTGGCGATTGCCACCAACCCTTATTTCCCGCTCAAGGCCGTCCAGCACCGCATGAGATGGGCCGGCCTGCCTCCCGAAGAATATCCCTTTGCCCTCGTTTCCTCTTACGAGACGTTCCATTTCACCAAAGAGACTCTGGCCTACTTCCACGAATTCCTGGCCCAACTTGGCTGGCCGGATGGGCCGGTTGTGATGGTCGGCAACGACCTGCAAATGGACCTCCTGCCTGCCCGCCGCGCCGGACTGCCGGTCTTCTGGCTGCGCGACGGTCACGACCCCGAACACGCCGACATCCCCCAGGGCAACTTTGCCGACCTGTGGAACTGGCTTCATACGGTGGAGGAGCAGGCCATTGCTCCCGCCTT
Organism: Anaerolinea thermophila; assembly: GCA_020722345.1. Lineage (GTDB taxonomy): Bacteria > Chloroflexota > Anaerolineae > Anaerolineales > Villigracilaceae > UBA877. The sequence goes on from DYKZ01000203.1 coordinate 1,872, forward strand.
TTCTACCCCCGATGCCATTCTGGCTGCCCTGCGTTCTACTCCGGCAGCCCTCACTACCTTGACAACCGCCCTCCCGTCCGAAGCCTGGACCTGCAAGCCTGCCCCCGGCGAATGGTGCCTCACGGAGACCCTCTGCCACCTGCGCGACGTGGACGCCGAGGTCAACCTGCCTCGGGTGCAGAAACTGCTCGCCGAGGAGAACCCCTTCCTGCCGGGCGTCGTCTCGGATGCCTGGGTGCAGGAGCGGGACTATGCCGCCCAGGATGGCCGCCGGGCGCTGGCCGACTTCCTGCAAACGCGTCGGCGGCTGATCGGCCTGCTCGCCGCCTCCGCAGACCCCTGGTCCCGCCCCGCCCGGCACGCCATCTTCGGCCCCACCAGCCTGCTCGAACTGGCCGGCTTCATGGCCGATCACGACCGCGCCCACGTCCGCCAGGCCTGGAATTTACTCCGGGAATGACCCGCCTGCACCTCCTTGACCCAAATCCGGGGGGACATCCCGCCGTGCTTCTGTTGCACGGCCTCGGCGCCACCGGCGCTTCCTGGACCCTGCAACTGCCCCCGTTGGCCGAGGCCGGATTCCGCCCTCTGGCCCCCGACGCGCCCGGCTTCGGCGATTCCCCCTACGATGGCCGCGGCTGGGGCGTCCGCCGCGTGGCCGCTGAAATGGCCGCCCTGCTGGAGGAATTGCAGACCGGCCCGGCGCATGTGGTCGGCCTTTCGATGGGCGGTGTGATTGCCCAGCAGTTTGCCCGCGACTTCCCGCATCTGACGCGTAGACTCGTACTGGTCAGCACCTTTGCCGCCCTGCACCTGGATTCGCTCTCCGGCTGGCTCTATTTCCTGCGCCGCAGCCTGGCTGTGACCCTGCGCGGGCCGCATGCCCAGGCCGAACTGGTGGCGGCGCGCGTCTTCCCGCACCCCAACCAGTCCCCGCTGCGCGAGACGTTCCTGGAGACCATCCTGCGCGCCGACCGGCGCGCCTACCGCGCCGCCATGCGCGCCCTGGCCTCCTTTGACTCGCGCCGCTGGCTGAAAGACATTACCGCGCCCACGCTGGTGGTCACCGGCGCGGACGATACCACCGTCTCCCCGGCGCGGCAGATGCTCCTGGCGCAGAGCATCCCCGGCGCGCGGCAGGTGGTGCTGGAGGGCGCGGGTCACGCCGTCAGCGTGGACCGGGCGGACGAGTTCAACCGCCTCCTGTTGGATTTCCTGGGATGAAAAACCTGCTTTGCCGGCTGACCGCCCTGGTCTTCGACAGCGGCGGCGCGGCGTTGGGCAAGGCAGCCAATCGCCGGCCTTCTGGGACTCATCCCGCGTAACGGGAATCGTCCGCGAACGGAGCCGCGAATACTCGAATATCGCGCCATTCA
>DYKZ01000204.1 GCA_020722345.1 Anaerolinea thermophila
CCGGTCGACGACAATTACGATGGCCGGTAGGACCCGACGCCGGGCGGGCGTTTGGATGAGGGGGTAAAGTAGCGTCCTTGACCTTGAATCGAGGAGGACGTGATGCCCGGCAAGTGGTTGGGAGATGTCCAAGTGAAGAAGTACAAGGAGCTACGTAAGCAGCATAGTCAGGAGACCGCAGCCAACAAGATGGGTATCAGCGTGCGCACGGCTCGACGCCTGGAGAAGCGTGACGCGCTTCCCTCGCAACGAGGCACCCGTACCTGGCGAACACGCAAAGACCCCTTTGAAGCCTTTTGGGACACAGAGATTCTACCTCTATTGCGGCAATCGCCGGGTTTGATGGCCACGACGGTACTGGAGGAGATGCAACGCCAGCATCCGGATCAGATCGCGCCCGGATGCTTGCGCACTTTGCAGCGACGAATCAGGGACTGGCGGGCTTTGGAAGGACCGGAGCGGGAGATCTATTTCCCTCAGGAACATACCCCTGGACGGCAGGGATTGTCGGATTATACCGACGCCTCGGCACTGGGTATCACCATTGCCGGGGGGTTACTGGTGCACCGGCTGTACCAGTTTGTGCTGGCCTATTCGGGATGGCGTCATGTGGAGGTAGTGTTGGGTGGCGAGAGTTTTGTTTCCCTCTCCACCGGCCTGCAGAACGCCTTGTGGCGCATGGGCGGGGTACCTGAGGAACACCGCACCGATCACCTGACCGCTGCCTACAACAACCAGCGGGAACATGAGGAACTGACCCGGCGCTACGAGGCGTTATGCAAAGATTACGGGTTGCGGGCCAGCACCAACAACCTGGGTGAATCCCAGGAGAATGGCTCAATCGAAGCCCGCCAGGGTACCCTCAAGCGCGCCCTGGATCAGGCCCTCATGCTACGCGGTTATCGCGACTTTCCGGACCTGGCTGCCTATCAGGCATTCATCGAGCAAGTGGTCACGCAGATGAATCGGCGGGTGCAGCAGCGCTTCGCCGAGGAGCGTCCTTTCTTGCGGCCACTCCCAGAACGGCGCAGCAGCGACTATGTGGAGAAAACCGTGCGGGTGAGCTGCAACGGCGTATTCAATGTCCTTCACAGCGTTTACAGCGTGCCCTCCCGGCTGGTGGGGCATTCCCTGCAGGTGCGCATCTATACGCAGCACATCGAAGCATACTTCGGCAGTACCCGTGTTCTGCACACCGAGCGGGGAACACCGGACGAACCGGTGATCGATTACCGCCATATTCTGCCGATACTGTCCCGCAAGCCGGGTGCGCTGATGCGCTGGGTATACCGGGATGCCCTGTTCCCTCGTCAGGCCTACCGGGACACCTGGGAGCGGTTACGGGTGCGCTGTAGTGAACGGCAGGCCTGCCGGACCATGGTCGGCCTGTTAGAACTGGCGGCGGATGCCTGCGAGGCGGAGTTGGCGCTGCATCTGCAGGAGATACTGGATGCTGGCGATCTTCCTGATCTGGAAGACTTGCGCGCCACCCTGCGCCCGCCCAAGCCCCTGCCGGAAGACATCCTGATCGCTGTCCACGCCCTGACCGACTACGATCAACTCCTGGAGGTGGCCCTATGAACCCGAACGCCACCGCCCGCTTACCACTGATGTTCACCGACCTACGGCTACCCACGATGAAACGGGTCTGGCAGGAGCTGGCCGAACGATCCAATCAGGAAGGTTGGCCCGCCGAACGTTTCCTGGCATCCCTCTTGGAGCAAGAGATTCTGGGGCGGGAGGAGCGCCGCCTGGAGCGGCGGCGGCAGGCGTCCAATCTCTCCCCGGACAAACGCCTGGGCAACTATGATTTCAGTGTCGTACCCACCCTCTCCAAAGCCCATGTGCAGGCCCTGGCCGAAGCCGATGGCTGGGTCCGGGAAGGGGCCAATCTCCTGCTCTTCGGTCCGCCTGGCGTCGGCAAGAGCCATCTTGCGACGGCCATCGGACACGCCCTGGTGGATCGTGGCTACCGGGTGTATTTCACCCGCACCAGTGACCTCGTCCAGCAACTGCAGGCGGCCCGCAAGGAGCTGCGCCTACCGGCGGCACTCACCAAGCTGGATCGCTTCGATCTCCTGATCCTGGACGATTTTAGCTATGTCCGCAGGGATCAGGCGGAGACTTCTGTACTCTTCGAGCTGATTTCCGAACGCTATGAACGTAAAAGTCTGGCGATCACCGCTAATCAACCGTTCTCGGCCTGGGAGCAGGTCTTTCCGGAAGTCGCCATGACCGTGGCTGCTGTGGATCGTCTGGTGCACCGCTCCACCATTCTGGAACTCAACGCAGAAAGCTATCGACGCAAGTATGCGCGCGCTGCGGCGCATACAGTCGCCGTCGGGAGCGTGAATGAGACGGAAGTGATCTAAGCATCCATCGTGAAACGTTACGCAGTAACGGACCGTGATCATGTGACTGCGTAACGCATCAAGGAGCCAACCAACATGGCGAAAACCGTTGCACAACGACAGGCGACCTATCGGGCAAAGCGGCCTTTCAGTGGAAAGGATGACAACGGGGAGAGGCGAATCAACACCTGGGTGAACACCGGCACTTATCTGGCGTTGGAAAGACTGGCCAGGCGTTCAGGCATCACAAAACGGGAGATGCTGGAACGTCTGGTGGTTGCTGAGGATGAGCGTATTAGGGCGACGCTGATCAACGATGACTTGTGGGATGCGTACCACGAACCACCTGCGTTACGCAGTAACCATTCATCTCGCCACGCAAAGACCGATGACACGAAAACAGCTTCTTCGCGCAGTGATCGTATTGTTACTGCGTAACGGAATCTGAAATGCCCTCATCCACCGGCCAAGATAATTGACGCCGACCGGCCAAGATAGTTGACGTCGAGCACCAGGGTCTGGGCTTCCACCGAACCATTATCGATAATCAGTATTTCCCAAGCTGGATAGTCGGTGCGCTGCTGCACGCTTTCCACACAAGCTTTCAGAATGTCGAGTTTGTCTCGGGTGGGAATCAGGATACTGACAAGGGGCACGGGTGAAGGTATCGGATGACAGACGCGATAAATGCCGGGCACGGCTCCAGCAAGCACGTGGGCACCTTGATCCTTGAAATGGTCGGAAACCGCCTGTAGACCGGCTTCCATGCCTGATTGTGCATACGGGGCAGTTAAAGCGCTGGCTTGCCGCGCATCCAGGTCCCCGCCATGACACAAGACACGGGGAATATGGAGAATCTGCCCGCTAG
>DYKZ01000038.1 GCA_020722345.1 Anaerolinea thermophila
GATGAGAGAAAGAACCCCTGCGAGTGCAAGAACTTCGCAGGGGTTTTCAGTCGAGCAGGGGGTTGTCGAGCCGGATTCCGTGACCCCGCACCGTCACGATGTAGGCGTGCGACGGGTCAATTTCTGCCAGGCGGTCGCGCAGGCGGCGCAGGAGCGCATCCAGCGCCTGATCTGAGACGCCCGCAGCCTGTTCGTCGCCCCAGGAGGCGCTGACCAGTTCCTCGCGCGGCACCACCTGTCCCTGACGTTCGTACAAGACATGCAGGACATGGAATTGCAGCGCCGAAAGCGGCGGCTCGACCAGGATGTTGTTGATCCACACGCGCCGGGAGCGCAGGTCGAGGCTGAGGCGGCCGCGCCCCGGCGGGGAATCGGCCAGCGGCATGGTGGCATCCGAGGTCAGGAAAACGAACTCCTGCGCCAACGCAATCTGGACAACATCCCCGTCCTGGAGCAGGGTTGGTTCTGTCACCGGCCGGCCGTTGCAATGCGTCCCGTTCTTGCTGCCCATGTCAGTCAGGGTCACGTCCGCGGCCGCCGGGACCAAACGGGCATGGAAGCGCGAAACCATCCGGTCGGGCACGACGATATCGCAGGTCGCGTCCCGGCCAATCACCAGCGCCTTCTTCAGCGCCCATCGCTGCCCTTTGAGCGGACCAGACTGGGCTATCAGCAGGGGGCCTTCTTCTAGGTTTCCGTCCATGATCGTATTGATTATACAACAGAAGGGAAAAGCCGTTTATAATAAACGGCAGTTAAACTTTCCGGCGGCGCGCAAGAAAACGCCGAAACCCCGCGCCCGCTGTAATCATTTCTGCATCAACGTGAACCGTTATGCCTACCGCACTCAAACCCGGTGAGGTTTTGCACAACCGCTACCGCCTCCTCGAACGCATCGGTCAGGGAGGCATGGGTAACATCTACCTGGCCGACGACCTGCGCTTAGAAGGGCGCAAGTGCGCGGTCAAGGAGGTGGAGCACGACCGCACTTTACCGGCCAACCTGCTCAAAGAGGCCCGCCAGCAATTCCGGCAGGAAGCCACGGTTTTAGCGCGGCTCGACCATCCCAACCTGCCCAAAGTATCCGACTTCTTCGCCGTCGGCTCGCGCGATTACCTGGTGATGGATTTCATCCCCGGCAAAGATCTGCGGACAATGATGCTAGAAGCCAAGCGGAACAATTCCTTTCTGGCCGAAGCAGATGTCTTGAACTGGGCCTACCAACTTGCTGACGCGCTCTCCTACCTGCACCAACAGGACCCGCCGCTTGTCCACCGTGACGTAAAACCCTCCAACCTGAAGATCACCCCCAACAGTGTGCTCAAACTGGTGGATTTTGGCCTGGTCAAGGCGCTTGTTCCAGACGAGATGACCATCACCGTCATCCAGGGGCGCGGCACGGCGCTCTACACGCCGCTCGAACAATACGGCGGCGACGGCCTGCACACCGACGCCCGCTCAGACATCTACGCCTTCGGATGCACGCTGTATCACCTCCTGACCAACACGCCCCCCGTGGACGCCCGCCAGCGCTTCCTCCAACCGGGGAGCCTGCCCGCGCCGTCCCGGCTGAATCCCGCCATCAGCCCGCGCACCGAGCGCGCCATCCTGTGGGCCATGGCCCTGCACCCAGACGAGCGTCCCGCGACGGTGGAGGAGTTCCGCTCCTATTTGATGGGAACGCGTGAACTCCCCGCCCGACCGGCGGCAAACCCGCCGGCGGCCAGGCCGCTGGAAACATTGTTTACCAGGACTCCGGAAAATATTCTGGTTTGGATTGTTGGGGGATTGCTGTTGATCAGCCTGATTGCTTCGCTGATCCCCTGAGAGTCAGTAAATTTTGCGGCGCGCGCCGAATCTCAGCCAGGCGTAGCCCACCGCAAACCCGGCCAGGGCGCCGGTGATGGTCACGCCGGCGATGCCGCTGTACTGCGTCCGCTGGAGGAATTCCACCGCGCCGGGCAGGCGCACGGCCAGGTAGGTGTATCCGACCAGGCCACCCAGGAGGGCGCACAGTCCCCAGCGCAGCCCCCACTTCGATGAGACAAGCCGCAGGCCGGCATAATATACAAGCCAGCCCAGCCCGGCCAGCAATGCCACCATCAACAGCCAGCCGGTTAAGCCGGGCAGATTGACGTTCTGCGCTTCCGGCCAGCCAAATTCGGGGGTGGCGGCAATCTCGGCTGTTGACGTGGGTTGGATCTCGGGCGTGGGGGCCACGACCGTGACGCTGAAGGCGTCGCCGGTGACGTCCATTTGCAGGATGACCGAGGTCATCGCCGGTTCGCTGGCAGCGCGAATCTCCAGCAGGCCGGGGCGGTCAATGTTGAAAGTGGCAACCGCCACGCCCTGGCTGGTGACCGCATCCACCTGCTGCATCAGGCCGCCGGTCCCGCTCTGGGTGAAGAAGAATTGCACACTCGTTCCATCCGGGACGGGGTTGCCGTTGTGGTCGAGCAGGACGCCGGTCCGCACGGTAATCGTGTCGCCGACGCGAAAGGCCGGGGTGGGAGTTGCTTCCGGCGTGGCAGAGTCGGCCGAAACGGGAGCAGGCGGCAGGTCCAGCGAGAGCATGATGACTTGGGAGGGATCGGGGGTAAGGGCAGAGAAAAGGTCATATCCCACGCCGGGTACCGAAACCGGCAGGTGACCGGGGGGAGTAAGTTCGCCAAACAGCAGGCGCACGGCCACGTCCACGAATGGAGCGGCGCTACTGTACAGGCAGTAGTAAGCCGTCAGGTTGGAAATATCGGTGGCGTCCAGGTAATAGGGCGCATCGAAGGCAAATACAACCACGTATTTGTTGCGCAGCAGGTCCTGGCGCTCGGAGAGGAAGCGGCGCAGGAGAGTTGTTTGGGGCTGGCCGGGGGAGGCGTTGAGGATGTTGATGATGATCCAGTTGGCGCGGGAAAGGCTAGTTTCGACCTGCTGATCCATTTCGCTGCCAGAGAGTACGGCAGCAATATCGTCCAGCGAGTAGGAGAGCAAACGCGAAGTGGCGACCAGCCCTCCGGCATGCGGGCCGTAGAGGCGCAGGACGGAATTTTGCATGTCGTTGACGCCGATGGCAGGCACAGGGGCGCAATCGGCGCATTGGGAGACGGAGCGGGTATCAGTGATGAAAACGACGTTCTGATATACACCAGGCGGCTCCGGCAGGACAGTGTCCAGATCGGCCTGGCCGGGACTGACGAGTGTCGCCGCCCGCCGCGCTGTTTCGAAGGCGATTTCGTCCGAATTCTCCACCAGTTCGAGGCCGTTTACAGGAGGAAGAACCTGATCGAGTGCGAAGTCGTCGAACACCCGATATTTGGCGGTCAGGATGCGCACAACCGACTCGTCAACCCGCTCGGCAAAAGCGGCATCCTCCTGGTATTTTTGGACAAAGAAGGCAAGAACATTGAGGACGGTGGAATACGTGTCCGGGGCATCGCTCGATTGGATGTTGCCAAGGTACAGCAGATCATTCCCTGCCAGGAACGCATCCCGCGCCACGATGCGGGACTGGAAATTCGTCCCACCTGGGTCGTAGAAGCGGCGGACGGTTTGGCTGCCGAGGTCGTCGCTGACCAGCAGGCCGCCGGCGGCGCGCCAGGCGGTGAAATCGGGGAGCGACAGGATTTGCGACAGGGCCTGCGAGTCGAAACTGACCGGGCGCGTGGTGGCGCGAATGTTGCCCTGAAAACCCTGGTAGCGGATGTGCGAAACAAGCAGCCCGTCGGCGATGCTCTCGAGGCCGGGCGCGTCTCCTGTCACGGCGAAGAAGGGCGCCAGTTCGATCTGTTTCAATTGTTCGAGCGACTTGCGCACGGTGGGCGGCTCCTCGCCCGGCGGGCGGTCGGTGGAGCCTCGACCGGGGAAGTTGCGCGCCACCACCAGCATCTGACCTGCGCTCCCGTTATGCAGCCCGCGGACGTAAGCCTGGCCCATCTGGGCGACCCAGAAGGGATCGCCGCCAAAGGTGTCTGTGCCCAGGCCGTTGACAAGGGCGGCTTCGGAGTCTTCCAAAACATCGAGGGAAGGCCCGAAGATCAGGTTGAAGCCAATGCGCGAGAGTTCATCACCGGCCACTTCGCCCACCCGTTCGGCCAGCGAGACATCCCAGGCAGCGCCAATTGCCATCTGGCTGGGCAGCGGCGTCAAGCCGCTCAGGATTTGGGCATCGGGGCTGCTCGCCGCCGGTTGGGTGATGCCAATAAATAAAGGAATGTACTGCAAGGACGCCGGGCCGCCGGTTTCAGGGTCGAGGGGCGCACCCTGGGAGGAATTCCACTCGATGCTTTGGATCTGCGCGATCAGATCGGCGGCGGAAGTCAATGTGTGAGGGCTGTCCACAAAATTGTCATTGCCGGCCAGCAGAACCACCCCGCCGATGTGATGGTTCATGATGAGATCATAGATTTGGGATTCCTGCCCCGCCGTCGAACCGGTGAATGTGACCAGGAAGAGTTGGCCAACGCGCTCTTCTGGCGTCATGTCGGCCAGCAACTGGCGGGCGCGCTCGTAATCGGAATTCGTCTGCCAGTCTGCCGAGAGGCGGGCAGAAACCACTCCCGGCGCAGAAGCAAGCAGGAGAAGGGCGAGCAGGAAGGAAAGGACACGCTGCGGGCGCATACAGGTCAAAATTCGCTTGCCGGATACCGGCGGCACAAGTCGGCGTGGACCTCGGGCTGGATGTTCCCGCCCGAAACGATGACCAGCGCCGGGGGCTGTATCTTGCCCGATAGGACGGCAGCCAAGCCCACCGCGCCGGAGCCTTCGACCTTCTGGGAATATTTGTGCCAGGCAAAAGCAACCGCCCGGCCAATCTCCTCTTCCGAGACAGTTATAAAATCGTCGGCGCACTTGCGCACCATCGGAATGGTGATAGAGTCCGCTTCCACTGCGCCGCTCAGACCGTCGGCCAGGGTCGGCAGGTCGGGGACGCCCCCCTGCGTGCCGCGATGGTAGAGGGAATACATGAAGGCCGAGGCCTCGGCGTTGACACCCACCAGCCGCGGGCGAGAGGGAAAGCGTTCGAGCGCCGCGCCAATCCCGGCCAGCAAGCCGCCGCCGCCAACCGGCACAATCAGGGAGAAGGCGCGCTCCGGCGGCATCTCCTCCATGACTTCCAGGCCGATTGTGCCCTGCCCGGCGATCACTTGCCCGTCGTTGTAGGCCGAGACCCAGGTCTGGCTGTGCTGGCGGGCATAATCAAGGGCAGTCCCTTCGGCCAGGTCGTAGCCGCCCTCCACAAAACGGACGTCCGCTCCGAGGGCGCGCATGGCCTCCACTTTAGAGGGGACGGCATGTGCGGAGGCAAAGACAATTACAGGCGCGCCGACCAGTTTCCCGGCCAGCGCCACCCCCTGGCCATGGTTGCCCGCCGAAGCGGTCACCAGGCCGGCAGTTTGTTCCCATTTTTCGAGTGAGAGCACCTTGTTTAAGGCGCCGCGCGCCTTAAACGAGCCGGTCGCCTGCCGGTTTTCCCATTTCAAGTAGAGATTCAATTCGGCGTCATTGGTGAGCAATGTACGCCGAATGTGAGGGGCAATCCGCAGGGCAGCCTGCTCGATCCATTCAACGGGGATCATGTTGCCCTGCCCGTCAGACGGCAAAGGAGCGCCGGGTCATCGGTAAAAATGCCGTCAACCCCTAGGGAGAGGAGATGATTCATATCCGCCTCGGCGTTGACCGTCCAGACAAACACGCGCTTCCCGGCCCGATGCAAATGAGAAACCAGCGCAGGGGTGACATCGGTGAGATACGGGTGCAGGGCAAACTGGCCGCGCCAGCCAAAAGTGCGCGCCGGCCAACCCAGCCAGCCGCGCCAGGCCAATTGCCCGCGCGGCGCTTCCGGCAAGAGCGCCTTTGCCCGGCGCAGGTTGCATGCAAAGAAAGAAGAGAAGAGGACGCGTTCCTGCATGGCATGTTTCCGCACCAGGGCGGCCACCTTCTCTACGAGCGCGTCTCCGGGGGTGGCGTAGTTGGTCAGTTCGATGTTCATGTGCAGGCGCGTTCCCACCGCCTCGAAAACCTCCTCCAGCGTAGGGATGCGCTCGCCGGGGAAACGCTCCTTGAAACGCGCGCCAGCCTCCAGGTCCCGCAGCGCGGCGAGAGGCAAGCGGCGCACGTCGCCGCGGCCGTCTGTCGTCCGGTCCACCGTCTGGTCGTGGAGGACAATCACCTCGCCATCCGCCGAGAGTTTGACGTCGAATTCGATTGCGTCGGCGCCCTTCTCGGCGGCCATGCGAAAAGCAGCCAGCGTGTTTTCGGGAGCGTTGGCCGAATCGCCGCGGTGGGCAATGATAACGGGGGAAGGCAGTTCAGTCCACATCTATAACTCGACGAAGTAGGCTTGGGCGGCGCGGTCTATCATTTCCTTGCTCATCACCGGTTCAACCGAGAGGTAGCGGGCGATGTCGAGAATCTGGTCACACAGGTCACGGGGGTGCGAGGCGCGCAGTTTGCGGTTGCGCTTGATGTACCACTCCTGGAGCAGGTAAGCCAGCCCCTGGTCGTGGTACTGAACGCCTTTCTGCTGGGCGACGCGCGTGAATATCTCGCGGTATTCTTCATAGGAGGGGTCGCCGATCTCGATCTTGTGGCGCAGGCGGCGCAGGAAGGCTTCGTCCACGAGGTCGCGCGGCGGCAGGTTGGTGGAAAAGACCACCAGCACGTCGAAGGGGATTTCCACTTTGCGGCCGGTGTGCAGGGTTAGGTAATCAACGCGGTTTTCGAGCGGAACGATCCAGCGGTTGAGCAGGTCGCGCGGGCGCACCAGTTGGCGGCCAAAGTCGTCTATCAGCAGGATGCCGCCGTTAGCCTTGACCTGGAACGGCGCTTCGTAAAACTTGTGGACATCGTCGAAGACCAGGTCGAGGCCTTCGAGGGTCAGTTCGCCGCCGGTCATGATGAAGGGGCGGCGGATTTTGACCCAGCGCGGGTCGCGCCGCGTCCCGCTGCGCAGACTGCCGGTCCCGTTAGACTGCGAATCCTGGTCTGTGGCGCGCTGGTGGTTGACCGAATCGTAGAGTTTGACGATCTGCCCGTCCAGGTAGAGGGCGTATGGGATGTACATGGTCTGGCTCAGCCCCAGGCTGCCAAACGCTTTGGCAACACTGGTCTTACCGTTGCCTGGAGGGCCATAGAGAAAGATGGATGTGCCCGAGTTGAGCGCCGGGCCAAGCCGCTGGAAGGTTTTCTCGGAGAGTACCAGGTGGGCCAGCAACTGGCGCATGGTGCGGCTGGTGACGGCCACCCGGCTGCGGCTCTGGCGGCGGATGGAATTGTTATAAACATCAAGCGGCACCGGCGCGGGACCGGCATACTGGCTGCGTTCGAGGGCCTCGCGCGCCCGCACGATTCCCGCCCCTGTGATGGCGTATTGGTAGGAGCCTTCGCCCAATCCCATCTGGGAGGACTTGACCTCGACCAGTTTTTCGCGTTTGAGGCCTTCGAGAATCTGGTCAACGATGCCGGCAAAAGGCAGAGCAATTTCCTCGGCAATCTTGAAGCCCGAAAGATAGCCCTGGTAATACAGGATTTTCAAGGCCAGGTCCTGCAGCCAGAGCAGCGAAAGCCCGGTATCTTCCAGACGGGTAAGCGGCGGGGGCAGGAACGGGCCTGTTTGCGGAGGATTTGCAGATATTCTTGGAACAGCAGTCATACCGGCCTCCAGGAAAGGATGAAGCAATTATAGCACGCCGATAAACGGCAAACGTAAATCGTTTATAATTCCCGCCATGAATCTCAGCGTTATCATTCCTGTCTATAACGAGAAGAAGACCATCACCGAGATCGTGGAACGTGTCCTGGCAACCGGGCTGGCCGGTGAGGTTATTCTTGTGGATGACTGTTCCACCGACGGGACCCGCGACCTGCTCGCCGCGCTGGAAGGTCGTCCCGGCCTGCGCGTCCTGCTGCACGAAAAGAACCGCGGCAAGGGCGCGGCGGTGCGCACCGGCCTGTCCGCTGCCCAGGGCGACATCCTCCTCATCCAGGACGCCGATCTGGAATACGACCCGCGCGATTACCCGGCCCTGCTCAAGCCCATCCAGGAGGGCGTGGCGGATGTCGTCTACGGGTCGCGCTTCCTGGGCGGCGCGCGCCGCGTCACCATGTACTGGCACATGATTGCCAACCAACTGCTCACCCTGGCCACCAACCTGCTCTACGATACCATCCTGAGCGACATGGAGACCGGCTACAAAGTTTTCCGCCGCGCAGTGCTGGACGGCATGGTGTTACGCGCCCAGCGTTTCGACTTCGAGCCGGAGTTCACCGCCAAAGTGCTCAAGCGGCGCTATCGCATCTTCGAGGTGCCAATCACCTTCAACCCGCGTGATTATTCCGAGGGAAAGAAAATCCGGCTGAAGGACGCTTTCGCTGCCGTCTGGACGCTGATCAAATATCGCTTGGTGGATTGAGGCGATTTAACGCCATGACCAGAGAAGCAAAGACGCAAAGGCAGAGTTGAAAAAATGGCGGCCTGGCCGCCATTTTGGTTTTCGGGGGTTCAATCCGGCATGCCGGCCGGCTTGACATCCTTCAGGTTCAATTGCAGCGAGGAGCGCCCGTTGTACTCATTGCTCTCGAACGTGTAAAGCACATCCACGCGCGGCGGCAAGCCGGCTGCCAGGTGGCCGAGACGGAAGCCTATGGCATCGAAAGTTACGCGACCCTCACTGACTGCCAGTTTCAGGTGGCTTCCATCCGCCCCCACCGTGCGCGCGCTCTTGACCTGAACGTTGCGGCTGACGAAAACCGCCTCCGGGTTGCCGTAGCCGGTCGGCTGGAGGTAACTCAAATGCTTGAGCAATTCGGGACGCAACTCAGTGAGGGAAATTTCCATATCGGCGGACAACGTCGGGCGCAGGTCGAGATCTGCCAACTGCTGCCTCGCAATGGACTTCAGCCGTGTCTGGAGAATCTCCAGGTTCTCGTTGCGGACCGTCAAGCCGGCCGCGGCGGCGTGCCCGCCGTGCCGGACGAGCAGGTCGGCGCACTGGTCGAGGGCGGCGGTGATATGAAACTCCGGGATGGACCGGCATGAGCAGCGCGTTGTCTCTTCCCCCTGCTGGCCAACGATGGCTGGGCGATAATAGACCTCCACCAGCCGCGCCGCTGCCAGCCCCACGACGCCAGGGTTGAACTCCGGGTGGACGGCAAACAGGATGGGCGCGTCCGCCTCCCTGGCCAGGGCAATGGACTCGGCTTCGGCCTGGATCTTGCGCGTCAACGCCTGACGGTCGCGGTTTTGCGCATCCAGTTTCTGGGCCAGTTGGCCAGCCTCGAAGACATCCGCAGTGGTCAGCAGGTTATAGGCATCCAGCGCCGATTCGAGCCGCCCGGCGGCATTCAGCCGCGGCCCAAGCATGAAGCCGATATGCATCGCATTGATTGACTGCAGAGAGACGCCCGCCACATTGGCCAGCGAGAAGAGTCCCTGGCGGCGGGTCTGCGCCATCTGCCTCAGCCCGCGTCGGACGAGGACGCGGTTCTCGCCGGTGAGCGGGGCAAGGTCGGCTACGGTGCCGAGGGCTACTAAGTCGAGGTAATCTTCCAGTCGGAAGTTGGGAGGCTGGAGATCGCTGAAAAGAGCCTCAGCAATCTTGTAGGCAATGCCCACGCCGGCTAGGTATTTCTCCGGGTAGGAGTCGCCTTCCTGCTTTGGGTTGATGACCGCCAGGGCGTCGGGGAGTTCGCCCGCGGGTTCGTGGTGGTCGGTGATGATGAGGTCCAGGCCGAGGGTCCGGGCGCGGCGCGCCTCGTCGGGGGAGCGGATGCCGCAGTCCACGCTGACGACGAGTTTGACTCCGTCGGCGGCCAGCACTTCCAGCGCATCATTGTTCAGGCCGTAGCCCTCCTCGAAGCGGTTGGGAATGTAGACGCGCACGTCGGCGCCTAGCGCCTTTAACGCCTGAACGAGCAGCGCGGCGGCGGTGACGCCGTCCACGTCGTAGTCGCCGTAGACGGCAACCTGTTCGCGCTGTTCGACAGCGGCGCGGAGGCGGTCCACGGCAGCGCGCATGCCTTTCATCTGGAAGGGGGATGTATCGAAGGGCGCTTCGGCTTTGAGGTAGGCGCGCGCCTCCGCATCAGTAGCGTAACCGCGGTTGAAGAGGATCTGCTGTAGAACGGGAGGGAAAGCGGAAAGGTTTTCGGCAGCCCGGGCGGAGAGCGGCAGGGCAACGGCCCAGCGGGCGCGGTGGCGGGGGGAGGAGGTCATAGGCAGTGTCTTGAGCAGGGAATCGCGGGGGAGGGAATTCGAGGATAAACGTTGTCTCGCAACAGCGAAAGGGGCGGAATTTACCAGAGGCGAATTGTAGAGAAAACTGCCCCGGCTAAATCCACCGGGGCAGAAATGTGATCGGATCGAATCCAGACAAACAGCATGGGCTAGGCACCGTTGTCCTGCTCCTTGGCGCCGTAGCCAGGCCCGGACTTGAAGAAATCGTGGTTGAGTTGAATATCGTCCCGCAGGTTAACCTGTTCGCCGGCGGCAAGTTGTTTCACAGTGTCCAGCACCACATGGACGCCGTGATGATTCGTGCCCTCGTAGTGGCCGGTCAGGCCAAGGCGGTTGATATATTCGCCGCCTTTGGCCACGAATGCCGCCGGGACCTCATCCTCCGGGAAGATGGCCGCAAACGGGCACTCGGGGACGCACGCGCCGCAGTCAATGCAGGTGTCGGGATCAATGTACACCATCGGCCACTCGTTGACGGGTTGTCCCGGCACGATACATTCCACCGGACAAACTTCGATACAACCGCGATCGCGCACACACAGGCTGGTGATGATATGGGTCATAAGATACTCCTGTTGAAAGTGGAAAGCCGGATACAAAAGTGAAGAGCCGGATATATTATATCCGGCTTTTGGAAATTGTAAAGAAAAATGCCCTGGAACGGCAGGGAAGGCTATTTGGCCGCGTAGCGGCGCGCCACCTCGTCCCAGTTGACCACATTCCACCAGTTCCCCACGTATTCGGCGCGGCGGTTCTGGTACTTCAGGTAGTAGGCATGTTCCCATACGTCCAGGCCCAGGATGGGGATCAGGCCATCGGAGAGGGGATTATCCTGGTTGGGCGTGGAGACGATTGCCAGGCCGCCGGGTTTCTTCACCAGCCAAGCCCAGCCAGAGCCAAAACGCCCGTTGGCGGCTTTCTCGAATTCCGTCTTGAAGGCCTCAAACGAGCCAAACTTCGCTGCAATGGCCGCGCCCAGTTCACCGGTCGGCGCGCCGCCCGCCTTGGGGGCCATGATCTCCCAGAACAGGTCGTGGTTCCACGTCCCGCCGCCATGGTTGCGCACCACCATGCGGATGTCCTCCGGCACGGCGTTCAGGTCCGAGAGCAATTGCTCCAGCGTCCAAGAAGCCAGTTCGGGATGTTTCTCCAGCGCTCCGTTCAGGTTGTTGAGGTAGGTGGCATGGTGTTTGTCGTGATGCACCTGCATGGTCAGCGTGTCAATGAACGGTTCCAGCGCGTCGTAAGCATACGGAAGTGGATTCAGTTGAAATGCCATGGTTGTTCTCCTTGTAGGTCAATTTATATGATAAATATCATCTATATTATACTATTTATCGCATCAGAGTCAAGATTCGTAAGGTGGATTTAACAAATCGTTTATACTAGACCGCATGTCCCCTGCCAATGCGCCGACCCGTCCCACCCTGACCGTGGGCCTGCTGGCCGGCATCCTGGCCGCTTCGACGGCTGCCATTTTCATCCGCTTCGCGCAGGCAGATGGTGTCCCCTCCATCGTCATTGCTGCGGCACGACTGACGATTTCCGGGCTGGCGCTCGCTCCGTTTGCGCTGACAGGCCACCGGTCCGACCTGCGCCGCCTGAAGCGCGGCGAGTGGCTGCTGGCGCTGCTTTCTGGCTTTTTCCTTGCCCTGCATTTCGCTTCCTGGATCACTTCTCTGGAATACACTTCGGTTGCCAGTTCGGTGGTGTTGGTGACCACCACCCCGCTTTGGGTAGCGCTGCTTGCCCCGCTGATACTGGGGGAGCGCATTCAGCGGGTTGCCATGCTGGGAATAGTCCTGGCGTTAGCAGGCGGTGTCATCGTCGGCGCGAGTGATGTCTGCGTAGTCCGGTCGGGTCAACTGGTCTGCCCGCCGCTGAAAACTTTCTTCGGCAGAGAGTCCATGCTGGGCAATTTCCTGGCCGTGCTGGGGGCTTGGATGGCGGCCGGTTACCTGCTGGTGGGACGCAAACTGCGCGCCAAATTGTCGCTGGTGGCGTACGTGTTCGTGGTGTACAGCATGGCGGCAGTTGTGCTGGCGATCATCATACTGGCGGCGGGAGAGAGCATGCTCGGCTATACGCCGCTGGCTTATCTCTGGTTCCTGCTCCTGGCGCTCATCCCTCAGTTGGTGGGACACACGATTTTCAACTGGGCATTGAAATATGCCCCGGCTTCGTTTGTTTCGGTCATTCTGTTGGGCGAACCTATCGGTTCAACCATCCTGGCGATTATTCTCTTCGGGGAGATACCCGGGGGGTTGAAAATTGGCGGGGCAGTTCTGCTCCTGGCAGGCATTTGGCTGGTCAGCCGGGGGTCACGTGAGGAACCAAAAACAAACACAAATGAACACGGATACAAACAGGCCGCGCCTCGCCAACCCACGTTTCCCCGCTCTCCAAAATAAAAAGCGGAGGCAAGCCTCCGCCTCTGACTGGGTTCATTCGCCCGGCATCAGCAACTTGAGCCTGCCAGGCTGGATGCTGTATGTGAGATCGCGAATGTCCAGGCTGAATATTTCACCGTCCACGTGGGCCGGGCTGGGCTGTTCCAGATGAATCTCGAGCCGGGTAGTTGCCTCTTCATGGATTTCCGCGGCCTCCACGTAGTTGCCCTCGCCAGGCTTCAAGGCCCTGGGCAACAGGGCAAACATCCGCCGCCGGGAGGGGACAAATCCGTACACGAAGGTTAATTTGCCGTCATACGGGTCGGCGTGAGGGGTCATGTAAAAGCCGCCTGTGCGGGGATTGTTGCCAACCGTCAGGAGCGAAAGCGGACCCTCATACTGGCCGCCATCCCAAACGGCCTTTGCCATCCAGAGCGGGCGGTCGAGGACGCCGCGCACGGCGGCTACAAGGTAGCGCATAATGCCGCTGATCCAGGTGATGCGCTGCTGGATAAGGGTGACGTAGGGCTCCAGAGCAATAGCCGAGTTATTGACGAAATACAGGTCGTTGGCGCGGCAAACGTCCAGCCGCCGGGTGTGGCCGGAGGCAATGACACGCGCCGCGGCCGTCAGGTCTAGGGGCAGACCGACGTTGCAAGCCAGGTCGTTGGCCGTGCCGAGCGGCATGACACCCAGCGGGCCGAGATCCGCCCCTTCGGAGGCGGCTGCGCGGGCGATGCCGTTGACCACTTCGCCGACCGTCCCATCGCCCCCGGCGGCGATGATGGGCGAGAACCCGTCGCGGGCGGCTTGTTCGGCCAGTTCGATGATATGGTGGGGGCGCTCGGAAATCACGAGGCTGAAGTCCACGCCGGCGGCTTTCAGGGCGGCTTCGGCCTGTGGCCAGCGGGCCTGCGCTTTCCAGCGGTTGGAATAGGGGTTGAGGATCACTTTGGCGGTCATGGCTCGATTTTACCATTTCTGAACTGAACCAGCGGAACTGCGAGCATAATCAGCGCGCAGCCCACGATTTGGACCGGGAGCAGGGTCTCGTGCAGGAAGAGCCAGCCAAAAAGAGCGGCAAAGACGGCCTCGGCGCTCAGGATGATGGCGGCATCGTTGGCGGGGGTGTATTTCTGGGCAATTACCTGCAACGTGAAGCCGATGGCAATGGAAAAGACCGCTGTGTAGAAAACGGCAGGCAGCACGTACAGCAGGTCGGCGGCGGTTGGCCGTTCGAACAGCGCTCCGGCCCCGAGGCTCAAGAGGCCGCAGATCAGGTATTGCCCGGCTGCGAACGGCAGGGAATTGATCCTGCCCCGCGCCCGGTCCACCACGACAACGTGCATAGCCCAGAAGAAAGAGCCAACGAAGATAAGCATATCGCCGGGAGCGATGCGGTACGTCCCGGCAGTGCTGAGCAGGAATCCGCCCACGACGGCCAGGCCGACGGCCAGACCCACCCGCAGAGAGGGGCGCTGGCGCCAGCCGACCCACAGAATGAGGGGGACGATGACCACGTAAAGGATGGTGATAAAGCCGCCGTTCCCGGCAGTGGTGGTAGCCAAACCGGCCTGCTGGAAAGCGACAGCCGCGAAGAGGGCGAAACCGGCCAGGAAGATAAACAGGAAATTCCCCACCCGGATTGCGCCGCGCGGCTTCGAGAAAGGCAGCAGCAACAGGCCGCCAAGCAGGAAGCGGCTGCCGTTGAGCAGGAAGATCGTGTTGTGCCCTGCGGCGACGCGCATCACGGCAAAAGCGCTCCCCCACAGGAGAGCGACGAACAACAGCATTAAGTCGGCTTTGATGCGCATAAAGGGATGCCGGGCAACCTGCGTTTGCCCGGCTCAGGCTCAATTTTCTTCTTCAGAATTGCCCCGGGCTGTCAGGCCATCGAGCAAATCTTTGTCAGCCGCGGTCAGGCGGATTTCCACAGCGCCCAGATTATCTTTCAACTGTTCAAGCGAGTTAGCGCCGATAATGGGGCTGGCAACCAGCGGGTCGGCCAGCAGCCAGGCGAGGGCAATCTGGGCCACGTCGGCGTTCTTCTCTTTTGCCATCTTGTCCATCTCATCGAGCAGGCTCCAATTGCGCTCGGTGAAATAGCGCCGCGCGCCGCCCGCCCGTACGGAAGCAGGCAGCACGTTGCGGCGGTATTTACCGGTCAGGAAACCGCCTGCCAGCGGGCTGTAAGGGATGACGCCGATCCGATAGGTTTTGCAGACCGCAGCCAGTTCGCGCTCGAATTCGGCGCGGTGCACCAGGTTGTAATGAGGCTGGAGCGAATCGAAGCGCACCAGACCGCCCCGGTCGGAGATCCACAACGCCTGCATCAACTGCCAGGCGGCATAATTGGACGCGCCAACATAGCGCACTTTGCCCTGCTTGACCAGTTCGTCGAATGCCCGCAGGGTTTCTTCGATGGGCGTGTTTTCGTCCGGCCAGTGGGCCTGGTAGAGGTCAATGTAATCGGTCTGCAGGCGGCGCAGGGAATTTTCGACCGCCTTCATGATGTGCAGCCGCGAAAGCCCCTCGTCCTCCGGGCCGCCGCCCATGTTGCCGCGCACCTTGGTAGCCAGGATGATCTTATCGCGCGGGATGTTGGCCTTTCTCCACCACGCGCCGAGGATCCGCTCCGCAACGCCGCCGGGATTGCCCTCCACCCACCGCGAATAGATGTCGGCGGTGTCGAAGAAATTGACCCCGGCTTCGTATGCCGCCGACAGGACGCGCTCCGACATGGCCTCGTCGGCCGTCCAGCCAAACTGCATCGTGCCAAGACAGAGTACGGAAACGTTCAAATCGGTCAGTCCGAGTGCTCGATATTCCATGCTCTTCTCCTTGTGAGTGATACGGATAAAGCCAGCACGTCTTAGCGCCACTCTGAAAGGGACTTGCCTAATTGGGCTTGGAGCGACTTCCGAATTCGCTCCTTTTCGCTTTCTGTCAGATAAGGTTGTTTAAGCAGTTGCTCATAGATCTTGACGGCGTTGTTATACCTCCCAAGTTGTGACAGGTAAACGGCTTTCTTCTCCAAAGTCTCGTAACGGCAATAGGCCTGCTCGGCGGCGATCCCCTTGTCGAACCAATCCAGGGCCTCCTGAGTATTCCCAAGCCGGTCGAATACGGTCGCCATTTTTGCACACAGCGCCGCCCGGTCAAGGTCGGATACATCGCCCATGATCAAGTCGAGCAGGAGAGTCTCGGCTTCTTTCAAACGGCCCGCCTCCAGGTGAGCCTCGGCTTCACGGGTCAAACGAAGGAACTCTTGATATTCCACGGCAAATCTCCTCGTTAACAATTTTACTGCGTTCACCTGCTTATGCGTAGATACCGGCGTTCAGAACTCCACTCTGCTATAATTGAAACATGGTTGAAACTGAAGTGGAACGCATCATCGTCACCCGCCTGCGACTCATCTTCGACATCGGGGTTGCGCCCCTGACCGGGACCACCGTCGGCGCCGCCATGATGCTGGGCAGCCTGGTCGGGATGCGCCGGGCCTGGATTCCACTAATCGAGCACTTCTCCGAAAGGATTAGCCATGCAAGACATTGAACGGCGCATCAACCGTGCCCGCTCTGCCCTGAGCGGGAACGAGGCCTTGCTGGAAGGTCTCGACACCGAGGCGGCCTCCACGCTGCTGCGCTGGGGACACGACCTCGCCCGCGATATTCTCTCCGAGACTTTCGATCTGGATGACGCCTCTGCCGATGAGGCCACTGCGCCGAGGATGCGCGCCTTGCGCTTCATGCTCAAGAGGCTGAATTTGGCCGCTGCGGCCCGCTTCTCCGCGGACCCGACGCCTGCCGCCGCGTTCCTCCGGCAGGCCGCCGCCCAGGCTGCTCTCATCTACGGCTCGCGCTTCAGCCCTCCATCCGAAGAAGACCTGCTGCACTTCCTTCAGCAAACATTCCCCGATCCTCAGACATTCCTTGCCGCAGTCCGGGCATGGATCGAATCATTGGTTTCGTAAAAGGTCAAGATGCTAATCTCCTCACGTAAATCTTCTGTCCGTGCCAAAATTGCCATTCTTGTTCTCATTGTCTTCGCAGCGTTGTATCTCTTCTCGTACATGCTCGACTGGTTTGCGGAACCTGCACCAACCGCAACGCCCCTCCCTGTTGCCACCGACACCCTCTTCCGCCCGTCGGTCACCCCACCGGCGGCGTCGAACTGGTGGGAGGTCTATTTCACCGAGCCGCTCACCATCAACGACCCGGCCAACTACGCCAATTCGATCGAGCGAAAGTTGATTGACAAGATCAACGCCGCCCAGACCAGTATCCACATTGCCTCGTTCGAGTTCAACCTGACGCCGGTGGCCGAAGCGCTGGTTGCGGCCCACCAGCGCGGCGTGGATGTCCGCTGGGTCACAGACGACGAATACGGGCTGGAAGCCGACTCCGACCCCGACGGCGGGCAGTTTGCCATGTTAACGGAGGCAGGCATCGAGGTCCGCGATGACGGGCGCTCGGCCCTCATGCACGATAAATTCTGGATCTTCGACGGCGAAACCGTTTGGACAGGCTCGACAAACATCACCATCAATGGCATCTTCAGCCAAAACAACAACGTGATCGTCCTCCACTCGCCGGAAATCGCCGCCATGTACGAGCGCGAATTCCAAGAGATGTGGGAGGGACAGTTCGGTCCGCGTTCGCCCTCCACCGTGGATCAGCAATCAGCGGTGGTCAACGGGACGCCCATTCAGGTGCTGTTCTCGCCCGAAGACGGCGTGGTGAACCGGATCATCGAATACGTTCAGGAGGCGCAGGTCAGCATTCGCTTCCTGGCTTTCTCGTTCACCGACTACCCCCTGGCAAACGCCATGATTCAGCGCGCCGCCGCTGGCGTGGATGTGAAGGGCGTCTATGAGAAGGTCGGCAGCGACGGACAGGGTGCGGAAATGGTCACGTTCCTGTGCGCCAAAGTCCCCGTGCGGCAGGATGGCAACGGGAGTTTCATGCACGATAAACTGATCATTGTGGACAACCGTACTGTCATCACCGGTTCGCTAAATTTCTCGTCCAGCGCCGATGAAGCCAACGATGAGAACGTTCTCATCGTAGACAACCCGGAAATCGCCGCACTGTACTTGCAGGAATTCGAGCGCATCTGGGCGCTGGCGACAGACCCCGACCCGGCAAAATTCACCTGCCCCTGAGATTCTATGCCCCCCACGCGTGCAACAGAAACCATTATTCAAGACGCCATGGCGCGCGGCGAGTTCGACAATCTGCCCGGCGCGGGCAAGCCGCTCGACCTTTCGGCTTATTTCGACACCCCGGAAGAGGTACGTCTGGCCCACTCGATCCTGAAGAATGCCGATGTCCTGCCCCGCGAGGCCGAACTGCTCAAGGAAATAGCCGCGCTCAGAGAAGAACTTGAATTATCGAGCAATGAGGACAAGCGCAAACGCCTTCGCAAAGCCATCGAAGAGCGCCTGTTGAAATACCGACTTCTTGTGGAAAGAAAGCGATAATGGCGGCATGCGATTGCCCCTTGAAAAACGCTTTCTGCAAATATATACTGGTATTGTCTGCACTCGATGGATAGAGAGGAGCAAGGTCAAATGGTACAGCAACCTTCAATCTACTGCATACTCCCCCCGCATTTACTGCGCGAAATTGCCCAGCGCGGCACCCCTCTCCAGCGTGAACGCGCCCTGCAAACCATCCAAGCCGCCGAACAGGTCCGCGCCCGCAGGCGGCTGGCGCGCGAACTGGCCGGGCTGATGGCTGCCGTTCCGGGCGGCGGCAAGCAGCGCTTCGTCTACGACGCCAGGGAAGGCACCACGCTGCCTGGCGCGCTGATTCGCAAGGAAGGCGATCCCCCCGTCAGCGACGCGGCGGTCAACGAGGCCTATGACGGCTCTGGCGTCACCTACGACCTGTTCTATGAGGCATACGGCAGAAATTCGCTGGACAACAACGGCCTCGACCTGAAATCCACCGTCCACTACGAGAAGGGATACGACAACGCCTTCTGGGATGGCCAGCAGATGGTCTACGGCGACGGCGACGAAGACCTGCCCGCTTCCGAACGCCTCTTCAACCGCTTCACCATCGCCCTGGACATCATCGGCCACGAACTCACCCACGGCGTGACCCAGTTCGAGGCCAACCTGGCCTACTGGGACCAAGCCGGCGCCTTGAACGAGTCCTTCTCGGACGTGTACGGCTCCCTCGTCAAGCAATACCAGCGCAGGCAGACCGCCCAGCAGGCCGACTGGATCATCGGCGAGGGATTGCTCACCGCCAATGTCAAGGGCGTCGGTCTGCGCTCAATGAAACAGCCCGGCAGCGCCTACGACGACCCCATCCTGGGCAAAGACCCCCAACCCGGCCACATGAAGGACTACGTCACAACAGTCGAAGACAACGGCGGCGTGCACATCAACTCCGGCATCCCGAACCGCGCCTTCTACGTCACCGCCATGGAAATAGGCGGCTTCGCCTGGGAAAAGACCGGCCTCATCTGGTACAAGACGCTCACCAACAAACTGACCGATCGCTCCACCTTCCAGGAGGCGGCCAATCTCACCTTCGAGGCCGCCGGCGAACTCTTCGGCAAGAATAGCCTTGAGCAGAACGCTGTCAAGACCGGCTGGGCGGAGGTCGGCATTACCATCGGTAGCCAGGCGCCAACGGGCTGCCTGACCAGCCTGCTCGCCTACCTGGGACTCACCACACAAGCGCGAGGCCAGTCGAAATGAAACGGATACTCTTCGAGCGAACCGGCGGTTTGACGGGACGCAAAGTAAGCCTTGATCTCGACCTCGACCAACTCCCCCCCGATCAAGCCCGGACCCTGAGCCTGCTGCTGGAGCAAGCCGATTTTTTCAACCTCCCGGCGGATCTCGTTCCCCCCTCCGCTCGGGACGCGTTCATCTACACCCTCACCCTCGAAGCAGAAATGCAGGTTCACACCATTCGCTTCGGTGACACGACCGCCCCCAATGCCCTGCGCCCGCTGCTGGAAGACCTCTCCCAGCGCGCCCGCGCTCGGCGGGTCTAGTTTTTCGTCACCGGGTAAGATAAAAAAATACTTCCGATACCTGTGTGGCATCGGAAGTATTCGATTCCGGTAAATTGTGGAGGCGGACGGCTTGCCGCCTTGCAGGAGTACACTCCTGCACTCCCAACAGGAAGATATTACATCGTCCAGAAAGTTGGGAAAACAATGCGCAAGATAACGTCTGCAATCAAGCCGAGCATGAACCACATGCCAAACGCCCGGTTGTTGACGAACGCCTGCGGGGCGAAGTAGAGCGGCCAGCCCCCCTGCCCTTCCGGGAAACCCTCCGGGCGCGTCTCCGGCTTGGGCTTGAGAAACTGCGGATAGATCTTCAGGAACTGGGGGACGGCCACAAAGACAACGAGCATCACCGGCGTAAAGTAGCGGATGGCAATCAGGTAGATCACCAGCAAGTACGGGGCGACCATCATCGCCAGAATGATATAGCGGGCAGTCTTTTCACCAATGACGACCGGCAAGGTGAAAATCTTCTTCGCCGCATCAACAGCGCGCTTATCAATGTGCTTGCCAAAAATGACCGTAGTAACACCAAGTACATAGGGAAGACTAGCCCACACCACATTCCAGACCCACTGTCCCGTGAGCACGTAGTAGCCGCCGCCGATCATCAGCGGCCCCCAGACAATGAGCACGGCCAGTTCGCCCAGCGCCAATCCCTTCATCGGCCAGGTATAGAACAGGACAAAAACTATCCCCAGTCCCAGCAGCAGCCAGATGACCGGGTCCCAGCCGTTCGTGAGCAGCAGGAACAGGCCACAGGTCAGGGCAAGCAGGCCGGTGACGGCGAAATACGTCAGGTGCTGGCGCTTGGTCATCAGGCCAGAGGCGATAGGTTGCGCGCCGTAAATAGTGCGGAAGTAATTGTCCTTGTCCACGCCGCGGACGTAATCGGTGAAGTCGTTGAAGATGTTGTTGGAGGCGTGGGCGAGGATCAGGCCGAAGGTCAGAGCCAGCCACGGGGTCAGAGCGAACGAACCGTCGCGCCAGGCGAAAAGTCCCGCGAGAGCCGCCGAGATGAAGGTCATGATGAGGACGGCGGCGCGGGTCGAGATCAGCCACTTCGAGATCACGTCGAGGCGATCCCATTCCTCTTTTGTGACATCGGGGATTACATTGAGAGCTTTCTTCCACATTGCAAAGTTCATGAGGATCTCCTAGGAGTAAAGTTTGGGCAATTATAACAACACTATCCAAGCAAGAATGGCGCAAATGTTTCTTAAAACAAGCCCGCTTGGATAGCAGTTTTCATCAAC
>DYKZ01000205.1 GCA_020722345.1 Anaerolinea thermophila
TTCCAATCCGGCGCAGGCGCAGCGGCAATTTGGGCCTCGGCCTCTGCCTGCGCCACCTGCCAATCGGCGAACATCTGCTCTGCTAAACGAACATGGTCGCTGCTGAAAGCGGGCTGGCTGCGGGCCAACTGTAGCAGGCTGTAGGCGCGCTCCGTTTGGCCGCGCGCGTAGAACAGATGGGCATAGAACAAAACAGCCGTCACCGTCCAGGGCCAGGCGCCGAGGTGGTCGGCCAGCGCCAGTCCCTCGCGCAGGTGACCCTCAGCCTCGTCCAGTTGCCCCAGGCGGATTTCGCTGTGTCCAAGATTGATGAGATACAGCGCCAGCGATTGCTGAGCGCTGATTTCGCGTGCCATATCCATCGCTTGCAGATAGAAACCCTGCGCCCTGGCAAGGTCACCCTTTTCATCGGACAGCGCGCCCAGGTTATTGAGCGCCACTGCCGCGCGCTCGCGGTTGCCGACGGAGACCGCCAGCGAGAGCGCCTGGCGATAGAAATTTTCCTCGGCAGATGGGTTGCCCAGAGCGCCCATCACCACGCCCAGGCGGTTGAGCGCCATCAACAGCGTATGGCTGTCGCCGATCTCGCGGGCAATCTTCTGGCACTCCTTGCAGGAGGCGCGCGCATTTTCGAGGTTTCCCAGCCGCCAGTGGACATCTCCCAGGCCATACAGCACGCGCGCCAGGGTTGGGCGGGCCGGGATGCCCGCCGCGCGCGCCATTGGCAGAGCCTGGCGCAGCTTTTGTTCCGCGTCGGCGTAGTTGCCTGTATCAACGTAAATCTGGCCTAGTTGAGCCAGGCAGGAGGCGAGCAGAATACTGCTGGAGAGTTCGCGCGCCAGGGCCAGGGCTTTTTCTGTGTTTTTGATGGAATCGGCAAATTCGCCGGAGCGGTAAAAGGCTTCACCGATTTTCAGGTGAATATGCGCCAGGTCGCGGGTTTGGCGGGGATGAATGAGCGATTGGGCGCGCTGGAAGAAGCGAAATGCTTCATCAAAAGCACTCAGTCCTAGCGCGCGCTCCCCGGCCTCAAGCAGCACTGCCACTGCCCGGTCATGATCTCCGGCTTTTTCGTAATGGTCGGCAATCATGGGCAGGTATTCGCCGCGCCGTTCTCCGCTGGCATTGCTCAGCCACTCGGCCACCAGCGCATGGTATTGTTGACGATGGCGCTTTAGCACCGTCTCGTAGGTCACATCGCGCAACAGGGCATGTTTGAAGGCATATTCCTGCGTGCCGGTGAAGGTTGAAGCGGGGCTGGAAAAAATCAATTCTTTCGAGCGCAGGACCGCCAACGACTCATCGAGCCGGCTTTCTTCGGCCTGCATTTCAGGGCTGAGCGCCTTAAGCGCGCTCTCCCAAAAAACGCGCCCCACAATCGACGCGCGCTGCAAGGAGGTTCGTTCTGGCTGCCCCAGGCGGTCGAGACGGGCTTGCAGTACGCCCGAAATAGTGGGTGGGATGGTATCCATCCCAAGCCGGTCGAGGTCAACCTCCCAGCTTGGTTCACGCGGACGAATGACTTGCCCATCAATCAGCATTTTGATGAGTTCTTCCAGGTAAAATGGGTTGCCCTCCGCACCGTTTACAATCAAGTCGCGCAGAGCGGGTGGAATGAAGAGAGCTTTACGCAGGATTTGTTCAACCAGGGAGCGGCTTTCTGCGGGGAGCAGCGGTTTCAGCTCCAGTTTGACCGCGGCGGATAGCCCGAGTCCCCATTCGGGCATGCGCTCAAACAATAAGGGCCGGGCAGCGCACAAGGCCAGGAACGGGGTGGCAGCCGGGAGATTTTCGCATAGATAAACCAGGGCCTCGAGCGAGCTACGGTCAGCCCAGTGGAGGTCATCGGCAATGAGGGCAACGGGAGTGGTTGCCGCAGCCGTCGCAAAAAAACGCGTGAGCGTGGCCAGCCCCAGGCTGCGCAGTTGTTTGGGGTCTGGCAAGATGCCGCGCAGGTAGGGGCTGGTGGAAAAGTCGAACCCAATCAACTGCCCGATAACGTGCGCTTTTTCGACAGCGCGCTCATCGGCGGGTAGGAATTCTTCAAAACCACGCTCCATTTTCAGCCAGACTGTGGACAGGGAGTCGCTATCCTGGATTTGGAATCGGAACGAGAAGATATCGCGCCATAGGGCGTAGGGGGTAGTGGTCTGGGAGGGGTGCGAGCGGCCCTGAAACAGGGAAAAATCATCAGGGAGTGGGTCGGCCCAGGCCAGGAATTCCTGCAAAATGCGGCTTTTGCCGAGTCCCATCTCGCCAACCAGCGTCGCCAGTCGCAGGGGATGGCGCCCAAATAAACGCTGGAAAGCATCCTTGAGTGCATCGAGCTCAGGCCGGCGGCCAACCAGCGAGGTTTCAACCCCTTCTACGCCGCGCACGTCAATGTGAAGGGCGCGCGGTCTGAGGGCCTCCACCAGGTAGGTTTGCACCGGCTCGACCCTGCCTCTCACCACAAGGGGCGGCTGGATGACGACCTCGAACAGGCCGCGCACCTGGCGGTATGTCTCGTGGGAGATGAGCAATTCGCCGGCTTTGGCAGCCGTGTTCAGGCGCGCGGCCAGGTTGACCGTGTCGCCAATGGCGGTAAATTCGCCGGTGACGCCGACCAAACCCACAATGACGGGGCCGGTGTTGATGCCAACCCGCAGGCTGATTTCTTGGGAGGTGAAATTTTGGAGCAAGGGCGTTGCGACGCGAAAGGTTTGCAAAGTCTCCCGCATTTGCAGACCGGCGCGGATGGCTTGCTCGGCGTCATCTTCGCGCACCACGTCCGCGCCCCACAGGGCCATCACGCCATTGCCCATGTGCTTATCAATACGGCCACCGTATTTCAGGAGGCTGCCATCCAACTGTTCCCACAGGGCATTGGTGGCGTCGCGCAAGTCTTCGGCGTCGAGACGCTCACCCAGCAGTGTCAGTCCGGGGATATCGGCGAACAGCACGGTCACGATTTTGCGCTGTTGGGCTTCTCCGGGGCGGGTTTGTTCCGACTGCCGCAGGGAATTTAACTTCTCGCGCAGCGGCAATAAGGCGGCATCGGCCACGGCGTCGCCAAGCGCAGCACGCTGGGCCTCGAGGGCCGAAATGGCGATTTCCAGTTTCTCAATTTCAGTCGTCATGAGGTTTGGCTCCACCGATGGGCGCGTATCACCACCAATTTT
>DYKZ01000039.1 GCA_020722345.1 Anaerolinea thermophila
TTCGTTGCCTTTGTGTCCTTCGTGTTTAAAAAGGTTTTTGCAGTGGACTCAATCTTTGTGTCCTTCGTGTTTGAATCTCTTTCGGCTTGTCCGAGTTAGGGGTTCAGATTCAGGAAGAAATGCACCAGCGCCTCGATGCCCCTGTACCAGGTGGGCAGGTGCAGTTTTTCGTTCGGGGCATGGAAATTGTCGTCGGGCAGGCCAAAACCGCCGATGACCGATTCGACGCCCAGCAGGGACTGCATCATCCCCACTACAGGGATGGATCCGCCCTCACGCTTGAAGTAGGGGCGCGCCCCCCAGACCGTTTCCAGGGCGTCGGCAAACGCCCGCACGCCGGGGTTGTCGCGGTCGGAGATGGACGGGTTGCCGCCGTGCATCTCCATCAGTTCCCAGCGTACCGTCTTGGGCGCTTTTTCTTCCAGGTAGCGTTTCATCTGCTCATAGACCTCGCCCGGCGTCTGGTCCGGCACGAGGCGGCAGGAGATTTTTGCCATCGCCGAAGCCGGGATGATGGTCTTCGAGCCGGGACCGGTAAAGCCGGAGAGCATCCCGTTCACGTCCAGGGTCGGGCGCGCCCCGGTGCACTCGTTGGGAGTGTAGCCCTGCTCGCCATACAGGGCCGGCGCGCCGGTTTTCTCCAGATAATACTGCTCGTCGCTCGGGATGCGCGCCAGTTCGTTGCGTTCCTCCTTACTAAGTTTGCGCACTTTATCGTAGAAGCCGGGCAGGGTGACGCGGCCTTTGGAATCGTGCATCCCGGCAATCAACTCGGCCAGGACAATCGCCGGGTTGTGGACAACGCCGCCGAAGACGCCGGAGTGCAGGTCGTTGGGCGGCCCTGAGACGCGCAGTTCGAAATAGGCCAGCCCGCGCAGGGCATAGGTGATGGTCGGCTCGTTCTTGCCAATCATGCCCGAGTCCGGGTTGAAGGCGAAATCGCAGGCCAGCAGGTTCTTGTGACTGCTGATGAAATCCGCCAGGTTCGGGGAGCCGATCTCCTCTTCGCCTTCAATCAGCCATTTGAGATTGACCGGGATGCCGCCGGTGAAATACAACGCCTCCACCGCCTTCATCACGGCGGTCATCTGCCCCTTCATGTCCGAGACGCCGCGCCCGTAGAGGTTCTCGCCGCGCACGATTGGGTCGAACGGGCCGCTCTTCCACAGGTCGAGCGGGTCGGCCGGCTGGACGTCGTAGTGGCTGTAGATGAGCACGGTCGGCGCCCCGGCGGCCCCCAGGAATTCCCCATACACGATTGGGTGCTGCGGGGTGGCGAAGGCTTGCACCTTCTGCATCCCCAGGGCGCGCAACCGGGTCGCCACCCAGTCGGCGGCGTGGCGCATGTCTGAGAGGTGCGCCGGTTCGGTGGACACGGATGGGATGCACAAAACCTCTTTCAGGCAACTAAGGAACTTTTCCTTGTTCTTGCGCGCATATTGAATGGCTGCATCACGTTGGTTGGGCATAATCACTCCTTTATGATTTCAACTTTCCGTACAGGAACCAGAATTCCGTTGGCGGGAACTCGCCCGCCAGTTCCACTTCCCAGATGAAGTCTCCGGGCAACCAGAACTCCTTGAGCATTGCATCGAGCGCCGCCAGCGCCTCGGCTTCTGGCGCCGGCGCGGCCAACTCTTTCGAGAGAAGATGCAGGATGACGCGCCACTGCACCTGGAAAGGAAAATCCTGCGCCAGGGCTGCGGGCGACTGGCGGGTATCGGTCAGGTAATTCCGCCACAGGTCGAGGCGGGCGCGGACCTCGCGCCTGCACTTCCGTTCCCAGGCCGAACGCCACTTGGCGCGAATCGCTTCCTGCCGGTTCTCCAGCCCGGTCACCTGCGCCGCCTCCGCCCCAGACAACTTTCTCGCCCGGAGTCGCCGCGCCGCCAGCAGCAATCCGCCAATCGTCAGGCGCGGCAGGCGCGTCGGTCCCGTGAGCGGCCAGTAGAGTTCATCCGAGAGAAGGTAGGCCTCCAGTTGCTCCACTCCGGTCAGCAGGAAGGCCAAATCCTGGGCGGCGGCAGGCATGAGGTCAGGGCGCAGGGGTCGCCAGCCGCGTCTCCTCGAGGGCGCGGCGGGTGATCAGGTACCAGGATGAGATGTTGTTGAAGCGGTCCGCCGGCTCGAAGAGGGAGGGAACCTGCACGCCCAGCACGCGCGCATCCACCGCGTAGGTGTAGACGGGGAAGAATAACGGCAGGGCGGGGAGTTCGCGCGCAAAGATGACCTGGAAGTTGCGGTACAGGCGCATGCGCGTATCGGGGTCGGCAATGACGCGCGCCTGTTCCAGGTACTCGCTGGCCGAGCGGTTGTCCCACTGGGAGTAGTTCTGCCCGCCGGTCGCTTCGGCCTGGTGCCAGAACGGATAGGGGTCTGGGTCGTAGGAGCGGCTCAGATCGAGGTCCACCAACGCGGCTTCGTAGGCGCGCGGGGTCAGGTAATCGTTCAGCAGAGACTCGTAGGAAACCGCCTGCAGGGTGACTTCCACGCCGATTGCCGCCCAGTTCTCCTGGATGGTCTCGGCCAGTTGCCGATGCAGGTCGGTGTCTGGGTAGAGCAGCGTGAAGGAGAGGGAAACGTCTTCGTTGGCGCGCACGTTGCTGTCCGAAGGCAGGAGGTAGCCTTCGCTCTTGAGCAGTTCCTCGGCGGCCGTTGGGTCGAAAGCCACGCGCTCCACGCCGCTATAGTAAGCCCAGGTATCCGGCAGGATAGGCGCGTCGGCCAGGATGGCCTGCCCCTGGAAGTAGGCATCAATCATCCACTGGCGGTTGAGCGCCATCAGCAGCGCCCGGCGGACGTTCTTCTCCTGCAGGAATGGCGTTTCCTGATTCTGTAAATTGAACAGCACCAGCGTCAGTTTGGGCATGCGGGTGGAGTAGAACGACAGGTTCGTTTCCTGCAGCGCGCCGGACAGGATGTCGCCGGTTATCTGGCTGATGCCCAGCACTTCGCCTTCCTGGTAGGCGGCCAGGGCGGCAGACGCGTCGGGATAGTAGCGGAAAACGATCTGCTCGATGAACGAGGCCGCGCCGTAATACTC
Source organism: Anaerolinea thermophila (assembly GCA_020722345.1). Lineage (GTDB taxonomy): Bacteria > Chloroflexota > Anaerolineae > Anaerolineales > Villigracilaceae > UBA877. The sequence continues at coordinate 3,044 of DYKZ01000039.1, forward strand.
ATCGAAGCGCGCCAACATTACGCCGGTCACCTGGCCGTCTTCCACCAGCAGGCGGTCGAAGCGGTAGGGGCCGCTCCCCACCGGCGACAGGTTGAACTCGGCGGCGGCCATCTGATCGGCAGGCACACCCTCCAGCAAGTGCTTGGGCAGGATGCCGAACGTCAGGTAATCCAAGAAGGGGACAAACGGTTCGGGCAGGGTGAACTTGATATTCTTCTCGTCCAGCCGGGTAATCTCGACCGAATCCCACAGGGTGCGCACGTCGTCGGAATAGGCCGAAAACTGGCTGCGCAGCAGGTCGAGGGTGAAGATGACATCGTCGCTGGTGACCGGCACGCCGTCGTGCCAGACCGCGCCCGGTCGCAGGGTGATGTTGTAGATTGTCCCGTCTGCCGAGACGCCCCACGACTCAACCAGGTCGGGCTGCGGGACAGCGCGCGAATCAAATCGGAACAGGCTGCTGAAGATCAGGCGGTCCACATCCCGGTCGGCGGAGTTGTTCAGGTCGAAGAGCGGATTCAGCCTCCCAAACGAGCCGACCAGCGCCTCGGTGTAGATGCCGCCGCTGGCCGGTTCCACAGTTGCCGGAGCCAGGGACGGCTGCTGGGTGAGCAGCAACACACCCACGATCACCAGGGTGACAACGACAATCAGGATCTGCCAGCGAAGTCTTTTCATGTGAAATAAAGAAAGGCCGTTTACCGGCCGCGTGAATTAACCGGCAAAGGCCTTTCCGGCACAGGAATCAGGATGCGGCGGCCAGGATGATTGAAGCAATGGCCAGGGCAAAGAATACCACGCTGAAGATGATCGTGACGCGGAAAAGAGTCTTCTCGATGCCGCGGCGGGCGGTGAAGACGCCCCCGGTGTCGGAACCCGAAAGCCCTCCCAGCCCGGCGCCCTTGCTCTGCAAGATGATGCTGGCAATCAAAACAATTGATGTTAAAATCAACCCAATATTCAAAATAGTTTCCATTCTGCCTCCAGAATTTTTAGCCGCCAAATTATACCTGCGAAGCGAGAAAACAGTCAAACCTTTCCTGCCCAGAAGGAAGCGCCATGCACGAACTGACCATCAACCTGCACATGCACACCGTCTACTCTGACGGCTCCGGCACGCACGCCGACCTGGCGCGTGCCGCCCTTAAATCGGGCGTGGACGTCCTGCTCGTCACCGACCACAACACCTGGGTGCAGGGCATGGAACGATACCACCGCGCCGGCAAACGGCGCGTCCTGCTCCTGTGCGGCGAGGAAATCCACGACCAGGACCGCGACCCGCAGAAGAACCACCTGCTGGTCTTTGGCGCCGACCGCGAACTGTCGCCGCTGGCCGACGATCCGCAGGCGCTCATCAGCGCCGTGCGCGCCGCCGGAGGCATCTGCTTCATTGCCCATCCCGTTGATCCGCCCCTGCCGGCCTTCGGCGAGGACGACATCTCCTGGGTGAACTGGGAAGTGCGCGGCTTCACAGGCATTGAACTCTGGAACGGGTTCAGCGAACTCAAGAGCATCGTCAAAGGGAAGGCAGACGGCCTGTTTTACGCCTACTTCCCGGAGGCGATTGCCCGCGGCCCGCTCCCCGAGGCGCTCGCCCTCTGGGACCGCCTGCTGGCAGACGGTCAGAAAACGGTGGCAGTTGGCGGGTCCGACGCTCACGCCCGGCACATGTCGCTCGGCCCGCTGCGCCGCGTCATCTTTCCCTACGAATACCATTTCTCGGCGGTCAATACGCATGTGCTCGTCCCCACGCCCCTGCTCGGCGAGGTCGAAGCCGACAAGAAGACGATCTACGACGCCATGGCCGCCGGTCACTGCTTCGTGGGCTACGACCTGCCTGCCTCGACGCGCGGCTTCCGCTTTTCGGCGCAGGGACGCGAACAGACCGCCCTGATGGGAGACGAGGTAAAGGCCAATGGCTCGGTGACTCTGCAGGCCAGTCTCCCCGCCCAAGCGGAGATCTGCCTGTTGAAGGATGGCAAGGTCATCCGGCAGGCACGCGGCCAGGCGCTGTCCCACATCACCGACAAACCCGGCATCTATCGGGTGGAAGCCTACCGCCGTTACCTGGGACGCCGGCGCGGCTGGATCTTCAGCAACCCCATCTACGTCCGCTAGGCGTCAGATTGCCCCTCCCCAAAAGCCGCCTTTTGGCGTAAAATAGCGCCCGTTCACGCCGCGCCCTGCGCGCGGCGTCCTTCCGCCCCCGGCTTCGCCCACGGCGAATGACCGGGAGCATATCCCGAGGAAAGGAGGCTAATCCCTATGCGTAAATATGAGTTGGTTTGCATCGTCCACCCCGAGCAGGATGAGGCCGCACTTAATGGCATCATCGAAAAGATCAAGGGCTGGGTCGGTGAAGCCGGCGGCACGGTGGACAAGGTGGATCTGTGGGGCCGCAGAAACCTTGCCTACATGATCCGCAAGCAAAAGGAAGGGCAATATGTACTGTTGAACATTTCCCTCCCGGCTAGCGCCATGATTGCACTCGACCAGAACCTGCGCTACCTGGAACCGGTCATCCGGTATATGATCACTGTGGTTGACTGAGCGAGCAAGAGATCATCGTGATGATTCGTAAGTTGACAAGGAGTGTCATATGAGTCGAGGACTGAATAAAGTGATGATCATCGGTCACGTAGGGCGCGACCCGGAAATGCGCTACACCCCCTCCGGACGCCCGGTGACCACCTTTACCGTTGCCACCAGCCGCTCCTGGAACAGCGCCGACGGCGAACGCCACACGGAGACCGAGTGGTTCAACATCGTCACCTGGGGCAACCTGGCCGAAATCTGCAAACAATACCTGACCAAGGGCCAGCAAGTGTACATCGAAGGCCGTTTGCAAACCCGCCACTGGGAGGATAAGGAAGGCGTCAAGCACACTGCCGTGGAAGTGGTTGCGTCAGAGATGATGATGATCGGCGACCGCCGCGAGGCGGCCAACCACGCCCCCGCTTCTGAAGAGCCGGTCATCGAACCCCAAGACCAGACCGAAGGCGAAGACGAATTTCCCTTCTAGGCTGGAGAATCTAGATCAAAACCAGGGCAGCCTTCCGTAAGGCTGGCCCTGTGGAGATGGAAATCATGGAACACACTGAAAGAGAAATGGAACAGGGGCAAGAGCGCCACTACTTCGCGCGCCCCAAGATCTGCCAGTTCTGCGCCGACAAACACCTGGCGATTGACTACAAACAGGTGGACATCCTGCGCCGCTTCGTCACCGAAGAAGGCAAGATCCGCCCCCGCCGTCAAACCGGCACCTGCGCCCGGCATCAGCGTCAACTGGCCACGGCGGTTAAACGCGCCCGTCACCTTGCGCTCCTGCCTTTCAAATATACAGGCGAAGACAGATAACCCCCTGCCTGCAACCGGGGCGCGAACACAGTTCACACCCCGCTAACTTGAATTCCCCGGACGGGAGGCAGGCCAACGGTCCGGCGCGCCCCGGGCGCGGCCCCCTGGCCTGCCACCCGTTCCACAGAGGTACTTATGGCAAACCGCAAGACCCCTAAAGTCATGAGCAAGAAACACCTGGCGCGTCTCGAACGCGAACGGCGTCAGGCGCGCATCATCAACATTTCCGCCATTGTCATCCTGGGCGGGTTGTTTCTCGCCATCATCTATGGCATCCTGAACGAGACCGTCCTGCTGAATTACAAGCCGGTTACAAAAGTCAACGGCGAATCGGTTTCGGTGCGGGAATTCCAAGTGCGCGTCAAGGTCGCCCGCCAGCAACTGATTGACCAGTTCATGCAGTATTACCAACTCGTCCAGATGTTCGGCGGCGACCCGAATCAGGACACCACCCTGACAAGTCTCAACAACCAGTTGAACGATACCATCGGCCTGGCGCAGCAGGTTCTCCAGCAGATCGAATCGGACCTGCTCATCCAACAGTACGCGCAGCAGAACGGCATCACCGTCACAGCGGAGGAGGTCGAGCAGACCATTGAGGAGGTCTTTGGGTTTTACCCCAACGGCACTCCCACGCCCACTGTTTCGTCCACCCCGATTGTCTTCTCCACCTTGTCCGCTGCACAACTGGACCTGGTGACTGCCACTCCCACCTTCCCGGCCACCTTCACCCCGACAGCCGGTCCCACCCGCACCAGCACGCCGACCCCCCTCCCCCAGCCGACTGCCACGCCATTCACCCAGGAAGGGTTCGATAAACTCTACCAGGATGGCTTGGACTATTACGCAAAACTCGGCGTCAACGAAGAAATGTTCAAGCGCATCTTCTTCGAGCAAGGGCTCTACAACGAGCGCGTCAAAGCCGCCGTCACCGCCGATGTGCCGCGCGAGGCCGAAAAAGTCTGGGCACGCCACATCCTCGTGGCCGAAGAATCAACCGCCAAGACAGTGCGCACCTTGCTGCTGGCCGGAGGCGATTTTGGCACCCTGGCAAAAACCTATTCGATTGACCCGGACCTGAACACCAACCTCGGTGACCTGGGTTGGTTTGCCATGGGCGAAACGAAATGGGGCGCCGAGTTTGAAACCGCCGCCTTCGACCTGAAAGTGGGTGAGATCAGCGAGCCTGTGGCAACGCCCTACGGCTATCACATCATCCAAGTGCTGGGGCACGAAACCCGTCCCCTGACCGCCGAGGAATACCAGGCTGCGGTGGACGCTGCCTTCAATGCCTGGCTGGAAGAACAGCGCGCGGCCGCCGTCATCGAAGAATCCCCCAACTGGGTGCAATACGTCCCCGCAGAGCCGACCCTGCAACAGGCCTTCTTGGATGTGTTCGCCACTCAGACCGCGCAGGCGCCCACTTATGCGGCCAAACAACAGACGATTAACGCACAATTTGCCCTCACCCCGTCTGCTACGCCTCCCCCGCCCACCAACACGCCCCGATAAACAAAAAAACTCCCGGAGCCCCGCCCCGGGAGTTTTTCTTTGACCATCTGTTTATCTCTGTTTATCCCCGCTCCTACTTCAAATACTCCTCCGACACCTCATCCAGCCGCAGGCTGATTACCTGGCTGCTCGAATCGCGCCCCATCGTCACGCCGTAGATGACATCCGCCGCCTGGACCGTGTTGCGGTTGTGCGTAATGATGACGAACTGGGTATCCCTGCTCAACTCGGCCAGCAGATCACGGAAACGCCCCACGTTAGCCTCGTCCAGCATGGCGTCCACTTCGTCCATCACGCACACGGGCGTCGGCGAGACTTTCAGCAGTGCGAAGACCAGGGCAATGGCCGTCAGGCTGCGTTCGCCGCCCGAAAGCAGCGAGAGTCCCTGCTCGCGCCGCCCTGGCAGCCGCGCCTCGATCTCGATGCCCGTCTCGGTCAGGTTTTCGGGGTCGGTCAGCATCAGCCGCGCCGAGCCGCCGCCGAACAGCCGGTGGAAGATGGTGTGGAACTGCTCGGCCACCTGATCGAAGGTCTTCTGGAACTCGCGCCGCGTCACCTCGTCCAGTTCGGCGATCACCTGCTTCAGGTCCGCCTCGGCCTTGTGCAGGTCGGCCACTTGCCCGGTCAGGAAGGTGTGGCGCTCCTTCACAGACAGGTACTCCTGCTGAGCCTCCGGGTTCACCGCCCCCATGCGCCGCAGCAACGCCCGCTGGCGGGTGAGCGTCTCCTCCAGGTCGGCGGCCAGTTCGGTCACCACCGGCAACTGCTCCACCATCCCGTCCAGCGGCAGCGGCACCGGCCCCGAGACGTCTGCCGCATACTCGAAGACCACCAAGCCGAAATCATCCTCGATCCGGCCGCGCAGGGTTTCGAGCGCCTCCTGCTTGCGCCCCAGTTCCAACTGCAACTGGTTATGCAAGCGTTCCACCCGTGCCAGCGCCGCCTGGCTATCGGCCTCCTGCGCCTGCAACTCCGTCTCCTGACGCTCAGCAGTCTCCAGGTCCTTCTCCGCAGGCCCAATCAGCGCCACCAGTTCCTCCAACTGCGCGTTGAACGCCGACGCCTTGCCGTGCAGTTCAGCGCGCTCCGTCTCCACGCCGGCCAGGCCGCGCTCAATCTCGGCCAGCCGGGCATCCAGCCCCGACTTCTGGCGCAGGAGGCTGTCCAGCGTCTGCGACCGTTCGGTCTGGCGCGTGCGGGCGTTCACCGCCGCCTGTTGCGCGGCAGCCAGGCGCGCCGTCCAGTGCGTCACCTGCTCTTGCAGGTCGTCCAGGACGATGCCCGCCAGCGCGGCTGTCTGCCTGCGGACGGTCTCCTGCGCGGCGGCCATTTCCTTCTCGTCGCGGGACAAGGCGGCGGAAGAGGCGGCGCGTTCCTTTTCAGCCTGCTCGATCTCGGACTGGAGCGCCGTTTTCTGACTCTTCTGCCACTCCCATTGCCGCCGCGCCGCTTCCTCCCGGACTTGGGCCTGCTGCTCCTCCCGGCGGGCCGCTTCCAGGCTGAGACGTTCCTGCGCCTCCGTCTGGCCGCATTCTTCGACATGCCGGCGGGCGGTTTCCAATTGTCCTGCCAGTCTTGCCAGCGCCGCGTCCTGAGCCTCCACCTGACGCCGGGTTTCAGCAATCGCCTCCTGCAACTCGCGCCGCTGACGCGGACGGCTCAACACCGCAGACTTGGCCGGTTTTCCGGCCTGCACCTGCCCGCTGGCATGGAAGACTTCGCCTTTCAGCGTCACCGCCCGGCTGGAGGGCGGCTGACCGGCCAGCACACGCCGCGCCGCCTTGCGGTCCTGCACGATGATAACCTGCCCAAGCAGTAAGTCCACCGCCGGGCGTAATTCGGCAGGGGCGCGCACGAGGTCTGCCGCCAACCCCAGCACACCGCCGCCTGCGGAGAGAGTCAGCGCCCCGGCGGGATGCAGCCGGTCGAGCGGCAGGAGGAAGGCGCGCCCGGAGGCGCCCTCCAGCAGGTCGAGCGCCCGTTCGGCGTCCGCGCCCGATTGGAGCAGGATAGCATCGGTGTATTCGCCCAGGGCGGCGGCCACGGCCAGTTCCAGTTCCGCCGGGACGTCGAGCGCTTCGGCCAGGGCGCCTTTTGCGCCGCCCAGTTTCGACTGGCGCGCCGCCTCCAGCAGGAGGCTGGCGCCTTCCGCCAGCCCGGCAGCCGACCGTTCGGCCTGCTCCAGTACTTCCAACTGGGCGTTCAGGCGCGCCAGTTCTGTCTCTTTGCTGCTGCGGCCAGACTGTTTTTGCCTGATCTCTTCTTCCAGTTCGGCCACACGCTGACGGGCATTCTCCAGTTCCCGTTGCGCTTTTTGCAGGCCTGATTCGGCCTGGCCGCGCTTTTCGGCCAGCAGGCGGACTTCGGCGGCCAGTTTCTCGGCCTCGGCCGCGGCGGCGGCAATAGCGGCGTCGGCAGAGGCCAGTTTCTGGCGCTGGGCTTCGGCGCGGGCGGAGACCTCCTCCAGCCGGGCTTGCAGGCTGGCGCGCCGGGCGGTGAGTTCGTCCGTTTGGCGGCGGGCAGATTCCAGGTCCGCTTCGAGGCGGGCGCGCTCACTCTGCGCCGCGCCGAGCGCCTCCTGCGCGGATTTCAACTGCGCCTGCGCTTCGTCGAGTTCGGCCTGGCAGCGCGCAAGTTCGGTTGCCGTTTCGGCGCGGCGTTCGGCCGCCAGGCGGATTTCCTCCTCGAGGCGCTCGCGCTCGGCCTCCAGCGACTGGCGCTGGTCGAGCAGGGAGCGTTGGCGCTCCTCCAGCACGGCCAGGTCGCTGCTGGTGGATTCGCGCCCGGCGTGCAGTTGCGCCGACTGGCGGTGCCATGAGTTGAGGCGGGCGCGCAGACCGTTGAGCCGGTCGCGGAAGGAGGCGTATTGCTGGCGCACGCCCTGGTAGGTTTCGCGCGCCGCGTGCAGGCGGGTTTCCTGCTGGCGGGCGGCTTCGAGGGCCTCGATCAGTTCGCGCTGGGCGCGGTGCCAGTGGTAGCCGTACCATTCGCGCAGCGAGGCGCGCAGGTCAGCCTGCACTTGGGCGTATTCCTGGGCGCGGGCGGCCTGACGTTCCAGGCTGCGCAGACGCGGTTCGAGTTCGGCCAGGATGTCGAGGACGCGGTCGAGGTTGCGGTGGGTCGTTTCGAGGCGGCGCAGGGCTTCTTCGCGCCGGGCGCGGTAGAGGCCGATGCCCGCCGCTTCCTCGAAGAGGCGGCGGCGCTCGTCGGCTTTGAGCGCCAGGGAAGCGTCTACCAGTCCCTGGCCGAGGATGGTGTAGGTGCGCTCGGAAAGGCCAGACTGCGCCAGCAGTTCGTTGATGTCGCGCAGGCGCACGTGCTGGCTGTTGAGCAGGTATTCGTTACGGCCGTCGCGGTAGGCGCGGCGCGAGAGTCCCACTTCGGAGAAATCCACCGGCAGCCAGCCGTCTGAGTTATCGAAGATGACCGTGGCCGAGGCCATGCCGGCGCGCGGGCGCTGTTCGGAACCGGCGAAGATCATATCCTCAGTCTTCTTGGCGCGCAGGATGCTGTAGGATTGCTCGCCCAGCACCCAGCGCAGGGCGTCGGCGATGTTGGATTTGCCGGAGCCGTTCGGTCCGACGATGGCAGTGATGCCTTCGGCAAATTCGAAATTGCATTTTGCGGCAAAGGTTTTGTAGCCGTGGAGTTCGAGTGATTTCAGGCGGAGAGGCATGGGGTTTTCAATTACGATTTACGATTTTCGATTTGCAACTTGGGATGGATGGTTTGCGATTGACGATCGTTGGCTGATGAAATCCAGTGCGTTCTGGGCTGCGCTGCGGGCAGCAGCCTGCTTGCTGGAACCGCTGCCGCGGCCATAAACCCGGCCGTTGATGTACACTTCCACTTCGAACAGCCGCTGGTGGTCGGGGCCGCTCGACTGGACGGTTACGTAGTGCGGCAGGCCGTAGCGCTGCGCCTGCGACCATTCCTGCAGGCGGCTCTTGGGATCGAAGATGGCCGGGTCGGCAATCAGCGTTTGAGCGGCCTTTTCGAGAAAGGGTGAGATGAATTCCTTGGTCGCTTCGATGCCAGATTGCAAGTAGAGGGCGCCGACCAGCGCCTCGAACGTGGCGCACAGGAGAGCGTCGCGGTCGCGGGCGCCGGCGGCCACTTCACCGCGCCCGAGGCGCATGGCGCGGCCCAGTTCGATCTGACGGGCAAACTCGGCCAGTTGCTCGGTGCGGACGAGCGCCGAACGCATGCGCGTCAGGTTGCCCTCGTCCATTTCCGGGAAACGGTTGTAGAGCCATGCCCCGCTCAGGAAGTCCAGGACGGCGTCGCCCAGGAATTCGAGGCGCTCGTTGTCTTCGAGCGCTTCGGGATGCTCGTTGACGTAGGAGCGGTGCGTCAGCGCCCGCGCCAGGATGAGTTTATCTTTGAACGGGAGTCCCAGCCGCTGAAGGAAGACGGCAGGAGATTCCTCTGTGCCCCCGTTTTGGACCCATTGCATGGAAGCCTCCCGGAACAAAGGGAGCGCCAGCCCCATCGTCGCTGGGGCTCGCGGCCACTCTGTTCCAAAATTGGATTTGACCCGATTCTAACCTACTCTCACACCCTCCGGCAAGCCCAGCAGCAATTCTAGATAATGACTCTCCTGCAAAAAGGCTATTGCACCGCGCAGCATGCGAAGACCGCCAGGAAAATGCAAAATCACAAATCATTATTCAAGATAATCTGCGTCGTGGTTCAACATTTTCAAAGCGTCCTTAAATTTCCTTCGTTGCCTTTGTGTTCTTCGTGTTTAAAAAGGTTTTTGCAGTGGACCCAGATAATGAAAATTGCTGCAAGCCCAGCGTTATCCGCTTCAAACCCACTGCAAGTAGCGCGCCTCGCCCGCCCGGCCGGCATATTCGCCATGATACTCCTCCGGCATCAGCGCCGCGATCTGCCCCATGACCTCGTCGGCCATCGCTTGCCGCAGTTCCGGGGTCACCCTCTGGCCGCGGGGGTCAAGCCGGAACGGCTTGCCGACGCGGACGTGGAAATCCGTCCGCTTGAGACGCTTCAGGTTGGCCTTGAATTTCTCCCCGCCCCAGTGGGCAAGCGGCAGGATGGGCGCGCCGGAGCGCAGGGCAATCATCGCCACGCCCGCCTGGGCGCGCAGCAAGCGTCCGTGGTAGGAACGCGTCCCCTCCGGGGCGATGGCCAGGATGTCCCCGGTCTCGAGCACGTCCAGGCAGCGGCGGATAGCCGTCAGATCCGCTTCGCCGCGCCGCACGGGGATGGCCTCCCACAGGTCGAAGAGCCAGCCCATGAACTTGCTGTCCCAGGTTTCGATTTTCGCCAGCCCGATCATTTTACGCGGCTGAAGGTGGACGAACAGCAACGGGACTTCGAGCGCGCTGATGTGGTTGGTGACCAGGATCAACGGTCCGCGCGCCGGGACTTCGGGAAAATCGTCCTTCTCAATCCGGCAGAGGATGTCTGTCCCCAGCCGGATGACCGTCTCCATGAACCAGCGCGAGAGGGCTTTCATCCGGGTTTTTGGGTGATGAACTCGATCTGCGCCGGGAGGATCTCGACCGTCAGTTCGGCGCCGGCGTAGCAGACTGTCTCGCCGTCGCAGTGGACCGGCAGCGTGCCTGTTTCGGCAGCGACCTTCACCCGCCGCGCCTGGTGCATGCTGACTTCCTTCTGCGTGGCCTGCGTGCCTTTCATGAAGTAGGGGATCAGGCCGAAGATGCGCAGGCGGCTGGCAGCGCGCGCCAGGCACAGGTCGAATACGCCATCGCCGGGGTCGCCGTTGGGCGCGAAGAAGAAACCGCCGCCCATGCGCCGCCCATTCATGATGGAGATCATCAGCGTGGAGACATGCATCTCTTCGTCATCCAGAGTCAGTTTGACGTGCGGGGCTTTGTAGTAGATAAAGATCGTCTCGATGGCCGCGATCAGGTATAGCAGCAAGCCGCGCGTCCAGCGGATTCTGGCCGCCACGAAACCGGTCGCAGCGTCGAAGCCGATCCCCACGCCGTTGCCGAAGTAGCGGCCTTCCGGGTAATCGCCGCCGGTCACGAGTCCCACATCCATGCGGCGGCGGTGGTTCCCGGCCAGGACTTTGCAGCCCGCTTCGATCCCGCCGGGGATGCCCATGCCGTAGGCAAAGTCGTTGCCGGTGCCGACCGCGATCTGCCCCATGGCGGTCTTGTCGAAACCGGCCTTGCGGGCGCGCATCAGGCCATTGAGGACTTCGTTGGCCGTCCCGTCGCCGCTGGCCACCACTACGGCGTCATAGCCATCACGCGCCGCCTGTTCGGCCAGGTCGGCGGCATGCCAGGGGCGCTCTGTCAGAACCAGTCTGTATTCGATATGATACTCTTTCAGTTTTCGTTCGAGTTCGGGCAAGGAACGTTCGGCGTAGCCGCGCCCGGAGACGGGATTGACGATCAAAAGAACAGGGGGCATGAGGTTCTCCATAAAGCGTGGATTTGGAAGCAGCCGGTGCTGCGAATACCCGCAATTTTACATGAGAACACCCGGAAAAGGTGGGCGTTTCTGATAAAATTACCGCCGCCATGTTGATTCTGATGCCTGTCCTGTTGCTGGCTTTGACCGCCTCACTCCTGCTGGTTCTGCAATATGCCCGGCCGAAGTTCAAATACTCCTGGATCATCGCCGCCGTGGGGTCCCTCCTGGCGCTGGCAGGCGCCTTCTTCTGGCAAATCCGCTTTCCCGCTGCGGTTAGCCTGCTCCCCTGGCAGCCGCTGTCGGTCTTCGACTATACCCCCACCTGGCTGGCCGATTCGGTTTCCTGGCCCTACGCCCTGGCTGTGACCGCGCTGGCCGCGGCGGTCATCCTGACCTCGGTGGCGCGCAGTGAGAACCTGCCCTTCCTGTGGGCCGGCACCCTGCTCCTGACCGCCATCGGCATTCTGGCCATCGCGGCGGGCGATCCTGTGACTCTCGTCCTGGTTTGGGCATTCTTCGACCTGGCAGAACTGGTCGTGATGACCGGCTCCACCGAGGGCGAGAGCCGCGCGCACAACGTGATCCTGGCCTATGCCGTGCGCCAGGTCGGGATGGGCTCCGTCATCCTGGCGGTGGTGGTCAACACTGCGGCGCGCCTGCCGGCAGGCTTCGAGGCGCTCTCTCGTGATGCCGGCCTGCTTCTGCTTGTTGGCGCAGGGCTTCGTCTTGGCGTCCTGCCGCTGCGCCTGCCATATCGCGGCGAAACCGTGCTCCGGCGCGGCTTTGGCACAACCTTGCGCCTGGTCTCGGCTGCGGTCAGTCTCTCGGTGCTGGGACGCATCCCCCCCGCCACGCTCGCCTCCCCGCTGACCCCCTACCTGCTGGCGCTGGCCGCCCTCCCGGCCCTCTACGGAGGCTGGATGTGGCTGCGCGCCTCCGACGAACTCGTCGGGCGTCCCTTCTGGGTGCTGGGACTGGCCTCCCTGTCTGTAGCCGCCGCCCTGCGTGGCAGCCCGGCGGGCAGTGTCGGCTGGGGCGTGGCTCTGGTCGTCGTCGGCGGCCTGCTCTTCCTGTACTCGGCGCGCCAGCGCAGCCTGCTCTGGCTGCTCGCGCCCGGGCTATGGGCGCTTTCTACCCTGCCGTTCTCGGTCTCCGCCTCAGGCTGGTCGGGCAGCGCTTCCTCCTGGCTTTTCCTCATCCCTTTCCTCCCCGCCCAGGCTCTGCTGATGGCCGGCTTTGCCCGCCATGCCCTGCATCCTGGCGAGACCAGTTTCGAATCGCAGGAACGCTGGAGCAAATTCATCTACCCGCTGGGATTTTTCCTCCTGGCGGGGATCTCCATCCTGTCCGGCCTGTGGGGCTGGGACGGAGCGCGGACGGTAGGCCCCTGGGGGCTAGCGTTGGCCGCCCTCGGCTTGTCGGTCGCGCTCTTCCTGCTGGCTGTGCGCTTCCTGTCGCGCGCTTCTCCGGTCGTGACCCAGTGGAGCGACGTAATGCGCCTCGGCTGGTTCTACCGCTCCGTTGACGCCGTGTTCCGTCTCCTCGAAAACCTGGCCCGCCTCATCACCTCCGCTCTCGAGGGTGAGGGCGGCATTCTCTGGTCGTTCCTGCTACTGGTGTTGATCCTGACCCTGCTCGCCGCCGGAGGCCGTTGATGCCCGCCCTGGATTGGATCGCCCTGGCGCTCGTCCTGAGCGCCTCCACCGGCATCTTCGTCACCCGCAACTGGCGCTGGAACCTGCTCAGCCTGGCCGTGCAATACGCGGCCGTTTTCTGGTTTGTGCAGGCTCACTGGGGCCTGGCGCTGGCCGCCGTCAAAGTGGTGACCGGCTGGATGATCTGCGCCGCCCTCGCCCTGTCCCAGCGCGGCCTCCGCCAGCCGGGCGGGGAGGAGACCTCCTGGCCGCAGGGACGTCTCTTCCGCCTGGCCGCGAGCGGGATCGCCGTCATCATCACCTTTGCTGCTGCCGGCGGGCTGCGCCCCTGGCTGGGACTCTCCGTCTCGGCCGCCTGGGGCGCACTGCTCTTGGTCGGCATGGGGCTGCTCATCCTAGGCATCAGCGCCGAACCCTTCCGGGTGGTGCTTGGCCTGCTTACTGCCCTCTCCGGCTTCGAGGTCATCTACGCCGCGGTCGAGAATTCCATCCTAGTTGCCGGGCTGCTGGCAGCCATCAACCTGGGACTGGCCCTGGTGGGAGCGCATTTCCTCAACCTGCCGGTGAGGGAGGAGACGCCGTGAGCGCCCCCCTGCTGTGGATCTTCCTGCCTGCCGCAGTTGGCCTCCTGCTGTTCATCCTGCGCGGGCAGCGGCTGAATGCGCTGATCGGCGGCGCCTTCTGCCTCTTCCTGGCAATCGCCGCTTTCCTGCTGCCCATTGACACGGCCTTGGCAATCGGCAGCCTGAACCTGAAAGTGGCGCCCTCCGTCGAACTGCTGGGCCGCCGCCTGGCGCTCGACAATGCCGACCGCGCCCTGCTGGCGCTGGTGTATGGCGCTTCTGCCTTTTGGTTCATGGCAGCCGCCTCGGTCAAAATTGCCCACCGCCTCGTACATTCTGGGCTGATCCTCGCCGCCCTGCTGGTGACTGCCCTGGCCATCGAACCCTTCCTGTACGCCGCCCTCATCATCGAAGTCGCCGTTCTGTTCATCGTCCTCGTCATCGGCGAAGCCGGGCAAAAGCCCGGTAAGGGCGCGCTGCGTTTCCTCATCTACCAGACTCTGGCCATGCCCTTCATCCTCTTCGCCGGCTGGCTGATGACCGGGCTGGAGGCCAACCCCGGCGACGTGGGCGCGGTGGAGCGCGCTACTGTCCTGCTCGGCACGGGATTCGCCCTGCTGCTGGCCGTTTTCCCCTTCTACACATGGATTCCCCTCCTGGCAGAAGAAAGCCACCCCTACCTGGCCGCTTTCATCCTCTGGATCCTGACGACTGCCGCGACGTTCTTCGGCCTCGGCTTCCTGGACCGGTACACCTGGCTGCGCGAATCCCCGCTCTTCTTTGCCGCCCTGCAGACCGTCGGCGTGGTGATGGTCGCCAGCGGCGGTCTGCTGGCCGCCTTCCAGCGCCATCTCGGCCGCTTGATGGGATACGCCATCGTCATCGAGACCGGTTTCTCCCTGCTCGCCATCGGCCTCGGCGGCGTCTATGGATTCACCTCCTTTCTCCTGCTCCTGGGGCCGCGCGCCTTCGGACTGGCGCTGTGGGCTTACGCCCTGGCCGCCCTCGCTCCGCACCACCCCAACCTGGAGATGGACTCTCTCAAATCCGCAGGGCGTTCCTGGCCGTTCGCCGCCGCCGCCTTGATCCTGGCCGCCCTCTCGCTCTCCGGCCTGCCCATCTTGGCCTCCTTTCCCTCCCATCAGGCCGTCTGGCTGGGGGTGGCGCGCCAGTCGCTGCCGGCGGCCATCTGGGTGCTCTTTGGCAGCCTCGGCCTGACGGTTGCCGTCCTGCGCGCCCTCGCCAGCCTCTTCGCCGCCGAGGAAGGGACAGGCTGGAGGTCCCGCGAGACCTGGCCGCAGCGCGTCTATCTCCTGCTAGGGAGCCTGGCCCTCTTCCTGCTGGGACTGTTCCCCCACTGGACCGCCGTCCTCTGGACGCGCCTGCCGGCGCTCTTCGAACACCTGGGGCAGTAATCCCCCATGCCCGTGCTATAATAAAATCACCCCACAAGAAATCATCCCGGAGGCTCCCCCGATGGACTTCGAGCAAATCATCAAACGACTGGACTGGCTGGACGAAGAACGCCGCAAGGATAAGATCGCCATCGCCGCGCTGGAAGAGCAGGTCAAGGGACTGGAAGGCGACCTGAAAGCCGCCGGCAAGAAGATCAAGGAACTCAATACCCAAATGGGCAAAGTGAACCTTGCCCCCGCCCGGTTGGACCAGTTGGAGGAGGCCTTTGCCAAGCAGCACGCCGACCTCATCCGGCATATCGAAACCGTCGAGGCCGCCGCCAGGAAATCGGCGCAGGAGGCCGACAAGCGCTACCAGGAGCAGTTCACCGCCCAGGCCGCCTCCATCGCCGAAGTGCGCCGCTACAAGAACGCCATCGCCGAGATCAAGCGCGAACTCAAAGCCCGCGCCGAGGAGGAACCCCGCCGCAACAAAGCCATGGCCGACTGGGAAGCGCGCATGCAGGCCATTGTCACCCTGGCTGAAAACCTCGAGCGCACCGTCAAGGTGGCCGAGGAGGCCCGCCAGAAAGAAGCCAAGCGCCTGGCCGACCTGCAAGGCGACCTGACCGCCGCCCGCAAACGTCTCGACGAGGTGCGCGAGAAGAACGAACTCTTCACCGACGGCCTGCGCCGCGTCGAGACGCGCATCAACGAACTGCTCACCAGCGAAGCGGAACGCCGCCAGGCGCAGTTGACCTTCATCGAAGCCCAGTCCCGCGTCCAAGTCGAGCGCGACCGCGCCTGGAAGGCCTGGGAGGAAGGCCTCCAGAGCAGCCGCCAACAGGTCGAGGCCATCGAGCGCGCCCTCCAGGAGTGGGAGATTTCCCAGCGCGCCGTCAAACGCGCCCAGGAAACCTACGAAGACATCGTCCAGAAATCCGAGCGGCGCATCAACGAGATCTCCGAGATGCAGCGCCTAGCCGAAGACCGCTTCCGCCAGGAATGGGTCACCTTCAAGGCCGACAACCAGAAACGCTGGACCTCTTACACCCTCACCCAGGACGAAGCCCGCAAGGATCTGCAAGCCGAACTGGAGAACATCCACAACCAGATCGTCTCGCTCGAAGACAAGGCCCAGACCCAGCAGGATATCCTCCAGCAGACTAAGGAAGCCAACGAACAACTCTTCCAGGGCATGCTGGCGCAGATCCACGAACTGCTCTCCTCCTACGAGCGCATCATGAGCGTCAAGTAGAGCAAGTCTATAGACTTGCCTTACAAGAGAGAGACACCCTGCACGTCATCGGCACCGCCGGCCACGTGGACCACGGCAAGTCCACCCTGATCGCCGCCCTGACCGGTGTCCACCCCGACCGCCTTAAAGAAGAACAGGAACGCCAGATGACCATCGAACTCGGCTTCGGCTGGATGACCCTGCCCAGAGGCGAAGAGATCGGCATTGTGGACGTTCCCGGCCGAAGAACGTGGGGGAGGCGAGGAAACTGAAGTGATAGGCCAGGCCTCTGGGTTCTGCCAGATTGTCTCTCGAACCCCTGGCAAAAACTCTTCTCAGCAGACCGCCGTCCCGTCAGAAACGGGAGAGCCGTTCTTCAAAATGGGAAACAGAAGGGGGGCCAATTGTCGTGTATAATGTCTATATCATATAGACACTTGGAGGCTCTATGATCAACGTCCCCATTGCCGAAGCCCACAACCGGCTTTCCGCTCTCCTCAAGAAAGTCCAGAAAAGCCCCGTCCTGCTCACCCGGCGCGGCAAAGCGGTGGGCGTGCTCATCTCGCCCGAAGAATACGAACGCCTGCGCCAGTTCGAAGCCTACAACAGCGTCGTGCGGCTTTCGCAGGCCTTGCGCGAAAGCGGTGTGACCGCCTCCGAACTCTACCGCGCCTCCCGTGACGAACTGGAAGGCGGACAATGATCATTGACGCCAGCGCCTTGCTGGCCGCCTTTTTCCCCGACGAGGCCCAGCCCCAAGCGCAGGCCATTTTGCGGGAACATGCCGCCGGACGGCAGCGCTTGAAAGCGCCCTCCCTGCTGGTCTACGAAGTGACCAACGCCGTCTGGCAGGCGGAACGGCGCGGGCGCATCCCCCCCGCCCAGGCGGACGATATCCTCCGGGCTGCCTCCGGCCTGGGGATCGAGTTGGTGGAACTGGACTGGGGCGAGGGGCTGTCCCTGGCGCGTCGCTTCGGCCGCAGCGCCTACGACGCCGCTTACCTGGCCCTCGCCGACCGGACCGGCGAACCGCTGGTCACCGGCGACGAACGCCTCTATAACGCCCTCAAAGGCCGGTTGGACGGGGTCCTGTGGATTGGGGAAGTCCCCATGGGTTGAAGCCCAGACGCCGTCCCGCAGGTCCCCGTCCTCGCGGAGCGTTTTGTTTGGGAGTCGAAGGGGAGAATCCAAGGGGATATTCAAGCAACTTGGTACTTGCGCGGATGGGGAATTGGATGTTTAATTGCCCTTGAAAGCATTAGCCCTCTCTGAGATCGCTCTGCAAGTCTATCGGGTATTGGATTGGGAAGGGATTATGCCAACGAAGAAGAACTCGAAGAACAAGAACGGCAGCAACGGCGCGATGCTCGGCATCGAAGCCGAGTTGTGGCAGGCCGCGGACAAACTGCGCGGGCATCTCGACGCGGCGGAATACAAAAACGTCGTATT
>DYKZ01000040.1 GCA_020722345.1 Anaerolinea thermophila
GCCCCTGTCTGATACTCAGTCAGGCGTGAACTGGTTGTCTAAACTCGAGGTTAAAGTTCGGTGGTACGAGTTTATAAGACTCGACAGACACAAAGGTTACGAAGGAAAACTTTAAACCCCCTTTGTATACTTTGTGCCTTTGTGTTTAAAAATTCTTGCACAAAAAACAAGCATTTCACTCCTAAGTTCCTAAGAGTATAATCGGGCGGCACATGATCAAAGCCCTGCTCTTCGACTTCGACGGCCTGCTGATGGACACCGAATCTCCTGAGGTGCAAATTTGGCAGGAGATCTTCGCCGAACACGGCGCCCAATTCCCGATGGATATCTGGCTGCGCGACGTGGTCGGCGCGACGCTGGCCAACTTCGACGTGGCCGCCCACCTGGCCGCCGTCACCGGCCAGACCCTCGACCTGCCCGCCATCCACGAGCGGGTGCGGACCTCGCGCCTGGAGCGCCAGTCGCGGCTCCCGGCCATGCCCGGCGTGACCCAGACTCTCGCCTCGGCCCACGCCCTCGGCCTGCGGATGGTCGTCGTTTCCAGCTCCCCGCACTGGTGGGTGGACGGCTACCTGCGCCAGTTGCAGATCACCGGCTTCTTTGAGTTCGCCATCTGCCGCGAGGACGCGCCGCGCCTGAAACCTTCCCCCGATCTGTACCTGGAGGCTATGCGCCGCCTGCAACTCCCGGCGGCTGAGTGCCTGGCCTTCGAGGACTCGCCCAACGGCGTGCTGGCTGCCCGGCGCGCCGGCCTGCGCGTGGTCGGCGTGCCGAACCCGGTCACAACCCACGCCGGGCGGCTGGACGCGGACCTCATCCTCTCGTCGCTGGAAGAACTTCCGCTGGAAGAAATTCTTGGACACCTCACCCATTAAAGTCCGTCCGGAGACTGCCGCCTTTCCTACTTCCTCGTCACCCTCTTCACAATCAACCTCTTCTGTTCTGGGCGGAGTTGGCAGAACTGCGAGTTGTGCTCGCCGGTATCGGCGTTCTCTACGATCAGCACCGAGGCGTCGCGGCTCATGGCGATGGTGTGCCAGGTTAGCGGCTTGACGTTGTAGATGACCCCCGGTTCCATCTCCAGCGCCTCCAGCGATTCGATCTCCGGCTCGCCCGCCCCGACAAAGAGCGTCCCCTGCCCGCGCAGCAGGACGAAGACCTCGTCCGTCTCCGGGTGGCGTTCCACCTTGCAGATATTGGCCGGCTCGAGTTCTTTGCTGTAATTCAACACTGCCACCCGCCACAAATTGAAGAAAACCAGCGGCCGGAATCCCGGCCCCGTGTAGGTGCGCACTTCCACCAGTTTTTCGTTCATCGAATTTTCTCCTCGCCCAGCCAGATTTCGACCACATGTACTTTTCTAGCGGTTATCCCCATCCCCGCCGATGACGCCGCGTTCGAGGCGTGAATAGAGTTTTTCAATGTTTGCTTCGGCCACCTCGTCCAGCGGCAGCCCCAGTTCAGTGCAGACCTGCGCCAGGTACCACAGCACATCGCCCAGTTCGCCCTTCAACGCCTCGCGTTCGGCCTCGCCGATGACTCCCCCCTTGTCGCGGAAAACCTTCTTGACCTTCCCGGCCACTTCCCCGGCCTCGTTCGCCAGCCCCAGGGTGGGATAAATGACGGGGTGCCCGATAGCCGGGTATTTCGCCGTGCGGCGGGATTTAGTCTGGTAGGTGGTGAAATCCATGTCTCACATCCTCATCACATATTCATCTGGGTTTATCTGCGGCTTATGGCCGTGGACGCGCCACGATGTAGGCTTTCCAGCCCATCGCCTCCGGCGACGGCACGACCGGGAAGCCGCGCCGCATCCAGCAAATCTCATAGCCGGCTGCGGTGAGCGCCTCCCATGCGGCGCGACCTGATTCGTCCCCGTGCAGTTCCATTAGCATCAGTGGGCGCGCCTCGGCCAGCAGGCGGCGCATCCCCGGCAGGGCCAGCACTTCGCCGCCCTCGATGTCCATCTTGACGGCTTGCGGCGGCGGGTTGCCGCGCTCGAAGACAAACTCGTCCAGCGAAAGCCCCTCGACGATGACTTCGGCCCGGTAGCGGTCCTCGCGCCCGGCAGAGCCTTCGGCTTTGCCCATTCCGCCCGATTCGTGGACAAGAAAACGCACCGGACCTGCGGCCTGCGTCACCGCCCCGGCGATGACCGTTACCCGCGCGCCCATCCCGTTCAGTTCCACGTTGCGGCGCAGGCGTTCCACGTTGGCGGGCAGGGCCTCGAAGGCGAACACGCGTCCGCGCTCCCCGGCGGCTTTTGCCAACAGGAGCGAGACGTAGCCGATGTTGGCGCCCACATCGTAGATAACCCAGCCAGGAACAACCAGTTCGCGCAGCGCAGACTGAAGGTCCGGCTCGTACGTGCCGAGCCAGTAATCCTTCTCGGTCTGCATGTCGAGCAGCAGGGTGAATCCGGTCAGGTCCCCGGCGGCGACCTGCACTTCGGTCAGCCCGGAGGGGGCGGCGCGATTCAGTCCGCGGCGGATGAGCCGGGCAAGCGGCTTGAAGTTATAGATGGCCTGCTTGAAGGAAGTGGGCAGGATTTTGGCGGCAAACGCCGCGGCATTGAGGAGAATTTTTTTCATTAACGGTCTCTACCACAGAGTCACGAAGACACAAATTTTAGAGGATCATCCTTTTGATGCCATATTTGATAACAGCAACGTTGAAGTTGATCAGGAAACCAAGACGTTTCCCGGTCAACTTCATTTGCGAGAGCAGCTGTGCTTGGTGAACATTGTTGAGGTTATCCACGGTTTTTAACTCGCAAATCACTTTCCCGGCAACCAGCACATCCAAACGGAGTCCTTCGTTGAAGGTAATTCCGTCGTATGTGATTGGCACAGACACTTGTCTTTGAAAAGATAGGCCGCGTTTCTCTAATTCATGGCAGAAGCAGACTTCGTATACGTTTTCCAACAACCCCGGCCCCAGAGCCTTATGAACCGTATATGCTGCATCTACGATTTTTGTTGCAATCGATTCGGTCCCGGGGGGAAGCGGAATATGTTCGCCCGTTCTCACCATATTTTCTCCAAAAAACTTTGAGACTTTGTGCCTTTGTGGTCAGGTTCTGAATCCTTCAATCAAACAGGTCGGGGATAACCAGCCAATCGAACTGCATAAGGATGATAGACAAGATACGAAAAGATTATACCCCAGGCAGGCGTGATATAATTTTTGGACAGGAGTAGTGCGATATGTTCAATTTCGAAGGCCCCGACCGCCGCAAGGAAGAAGAACGTATCCGCCGCGAGGGCCGCCTGCCGCCTGGGCAGGCGCTGACGGTGAAATTCCCGGTGCTGCACTATGGGCCGGTGCCGCCTTTCAACCCGGCAAACTGGGACTTCCGCGTCTGGGGCGAGGTGGAGGAGGAAAAAGTCTGGAACTGGGAGGAGTTCAACCACCTGCCGCGCACAAAGGTCACGATGGATCTCCACTGCGTGACGCGCTGGAGCAAGGCCGATACCACCTGGGAGGGCGTTTCGGTGCAAATGCTGGTGGAGCAGGGGGTGATCCGGCTGAACCCGTCAGCCGCCTATGTGATGCAGCACGCCGAGTTCGGCTTCACGGTCAACCTGCCGCTGGAGGTGGTTTTGCAGGAGAATTTCCTGCTGGCGACGCATTTCAACGGCGAGCCGCTGACGCCCGACCACGGCTATCCGTTGCGCGGGGTGGTCGGCGCCATCCCCAGCCGGCAGGACCTGAAGACGCCCTATCTCTGGAAGGGCGCCAAATGGCTGCGCGGGCTGGAGTTCATGCCCCGCAACCGGCTGGGGTTCTGGGAAAAGGCCGGCTACAGCGACAGCGCGGATGTCTGGAAGGAAGAACGGCTCGCGTAGATTGGCATCGAATTACGCAAAAAAAGCCGGGCGTTCACGCCCGGCCAATTTTTTGGTGTTTTATGGCCTCGTCCCCAGCGTCACGGTCACATCCACCTGCTCGTTGTCGCGCAGGACGGTCAGCACGATCGTGTCGCCGGGAGATTTGTGCAGCAGGAGATAGCTGAGCAGGTCGTCGAAGAGGCGGATCTCCTTGCCGTCGGCGGCAATGATCAGGTCCCCGCCCGCCAGCAGCCCTTCGTACCTGGGTATGTTCATGGAGCGGTTCCCTGCGCGCAGTCCGGCCTGTTCGGCGGGGCCTCCGGGGATGATGCTCGTCACGTAGGCACCGGTGGCCTGCGGCAAGCCGAGCAGTTCGATGATATCGAGGGACAGGTCATCCACGGCAGAAACGCCCAGGTAGGGGTAATCGAACCTGCCATTCTGAATCAGGCTGGGCACGATGCGTTTGGCGGTGTTGATGGAGATGGCAAAGCCGATGCCCGAGTTGACCGGCTCGCCGGTATCGGTGTAATTTGTCGTGCGGAGAGCGCTGTTGATGCCGATCACTTCCCCATCTAGGCTCAGCAGCGGGCCGCCGGAATTGCCGGGGTTGAGCGCCGCGTCGGTCTGGATGATGTCGCCGCTGGAGAAGTAACCGCCGCCGGGGGCCGCCGCCCTGCTGGGCATGGAACGTCCCAGCGCCGAGATGATGCCGGTGGTCATCGTGCCGCTCAAGCCAAACGGGTTGCCGATGGCGACCACCGACTGCCCCACGCGCAGACTGTCGGAGTCGCCCAGCGGCAGGGGGAACAGTTCCGAGGCGGGCGCCTCCACTTTGATGACTGCCAGATCGGAGTAGGCGTCCACGCCGATCACATCGCCGTAGGTTTTGTAGCCGGAGGGGAAGTCCACCTCCACGCGCGTCTCGCCTTCTACCACGTGGTTGTTGGTGACGATATGCCCGTCGGAGTCATATACCCAGCCTGACCCCTGAGCCGTGCTCGTGCGGATCGAGACTACGCCGCGGCCGGTCTGCTCGTAGATGAGCGTCAGCCGCTCCTGTTGCGCCACCAGGTCCACAGGCTGGAGGTCCGAGGCAATGGTCGGGACGGTCTCAGCTGTCGGTTCGGGGGTAATGGCGGTAAACTGGCAGGCCAACATGGCCGCCGCGAAAACCAGTATGATAAGTAAGGCAGTTTGTCTTTTCATAGTCTTGCTCCTGACGAAGATTCTAGCCCTCCTTGAAAGGGCAAGTCAAGCATGCCGGGAACAGTCTAATTAAACTCTAACCTGCCCGATTGCAGTATACTTGCCGAAATTTGAAAGGTTTCTAAACACAAAGGACACAAAGTCCACGACGGTGTGAAGAGGAGCAATCCCCTTTGCGATGCTTCGTGTTGAACAAATTTTACGGTAATTCAGGAAAGGTCGAATGGACTCAATCTGCGTCTACTGCGGCTCAGCCGACGGCATCTCTCCGGACTTCGTGGCTGCGGCGCGTTTGACCGGCCTGACGCTGGCCCGCGCCGGGCTGACCATCATCTTCGGCGGCGGGCGGACCGGGCTGATGGGCGTCCTGGCCGACGCGGCGCTGGAGGCGGGCGGGCGCGTCATCGGCGTCATCACCAAGAGCATGAATACGCCTGCCCTGGCGCACCCTAGCCTGACGCGCCTGGAGGTGACCGCCACCATCCACCAGCGCAAGGCGCGCATGTACGAACTAGCCGACGGTTACATTGCCCTGCCCGGCGGCTTCGGCACCCTGGACGAACTCTTCGAGACCCTCACCTGGGGACAGATCGGCGAGCACGCTAAACCGGTTGGGCTGCTGAACGTCGGCGGTTACTACGACCCCCTGCTGGTCATGCTCGACCGCGCCGTGGCCGAGAACTTCCTCTTCCCCGAACACCGCCAAACCTTGCTTTGTCACTCCGACCCGGGGCGCCTGTTGGAGGCCATGCAGACCCACCAGCACCCGCACGAGGCAGTGAAGAGGTGGATGAGGC
Organism: Anaerolinea thermophila; assembly: GCA_020722345.1. Classification (GTDB taxonomy): domain Bacteria; phylum Chloroflexota; class Anaerolineae; order Anaerolineales; family Villigracilaceae; genus UBA877. The sequence continues at coordinate 5,837 of DYKZ01000040.1, forward strand.
AGGGGTAGGCAATGCGATATAATATTCACGAGGCGTTTGAATGACCGCTGTACATGTGCCGACCATCAACGAACGCAAACGCATCCCGCAGAAGGCCATCCGGGATGCGGTGCGTCAGATCGCGGAACAATTCAAGCCGCAGAAGATTATCCTGTTCGGTTCGTATGCGCGCGGCAAGCCGCGCCCGGAAAGCGACGTGGACCTGCTTGTTATCACCAATGCAATGGGGGACGAAAGCCGGCCTTCCCTTTCAATCCGGAGAGCCTTGAATATCATGTTTGGCCTGGATTTAATCGTCTACACCCCCGCCCAGTTGCGGCAGCGGCTGGAGTGGGGCGATTCGTTTTTACAGGAAATTATGGAAACCGGGGTTGTGATGTATGAATCCCCTGACGCGTGAATGGGTCGAAAAAGCAGAGGGTGATTTCATCATTGCAGGACGTGAACTGCGGGCGCGCAAAGCGCCCATCTACGACGCGGTCTGCTTCCATGCCCAGCAATGCGCCGAAAAATATCTCAAAGCAATCTTGCAGGAGCATGGCCAGCGCATCCCGAAAACCCATCATTTTGCAGAATTGCTTCCGCTTGCCTTGAAAAGCGATCCATCTTTTGAACTTCTGCGCGCTGATCTGGATATGTTGGAAGATTATGGCGTGGATTTCCGTTATCCCGGCGCGAGCGCGGTGAAGGAGGATGCAAAATCCGCGTACCGCGCAGCGCAGGCAGTACGCCTGTTCGTCAGGCAAAGGCTGGGACTTCCCTGATACTTGGATGGCTCATTTTGGGGCTTACAACACATATCTAGAGATAAGAGGGAGTTATTTCTACCGTTTATGATAAAAACCATCCCTGCGCAGTTGTAAAAAGTAACTTGAATGGGGTATCATCGCGGGGGCGATTGCTGACCATCATGGACTCTCCTCTTTCCTTCCCCACCTTCCACATTGGCCGCATCCTGGTCCATGGCGACGCCATCCTGGCCCCGATGGACGGCTTCTCGGATTGGCCGTTCCGCTCGCTGTGCCGCAGCCTCGGCTCGGCGATGAGTTACACCGAATTCATCAAGGCCGAGTACCTGGTGCGCGCCTTCAAGCGCATGGCGCCGCGTATGCGCTTCGATGAGTCCGAGCGCCCGGTCGCCATCCAAATCTATGGCGAGGATGTGGAGGAAGTGGTCAGGGCCGCCCTGCTGGTGCGGACGAAGGATCCGGACATCATTGACGTCAACCTCGGCTGTCCGGCCAAATCGGTGGTGCATTACGGGGCCGGAGTGGGGATGATGCGCACGCCGCTCAAGGTGGCGCGCCTGTTTCGCAAACTGACTGCCGCCCTGGACGTGCCGGTGACAGCCAAGATCCGCCTCGGCTGGCAGGATTGCCGCAACTACCTGCTCATTGCCCGCATCCTCGAAGAGAACGGCGCGGCAGCCATCGCCTTCCACGCCCGCACGAAAGAGCAGGGCTACGGCGGCGAAGCCGACTGGGACGCCATTGCCGAGGTCCGGCAGGCGCTGCGCATCCCGGTCATCGGCAACGGGGACGTGAAGACTCCGGGCGATGTCGAACGGATGAAGGCGCACACCGGCTGCCCGGCGGTGATGATTGGGCGCGCCGCGGTCGGCAACCCGTGGATCTTCTCCGGCCTGGAACGCGAATCCGTGCCGGTCGAGAGCGTGCGCCGGATGGTGCACGAGCACCTGCGGCGCAACCTGGAATTCTACGGGCAGGAAAAGGGCTGGATCATCTTCCGCAAGCATGCCATGCAGTACCTGAAACTCCAGAAGACGCCGCGTCCCATCCGCGTGCGGCTCATCCAGTCAGCCAATGCACAGGAATTCCTCTCCCTGCTGGATGAGATTTGGACTGAAGAATAATCGCCGCCGGCGCGGGCAGGTCCACCGTCGTTTCACCGGAGAGGCTGCCGGTGGCTGGGTCCACCTGCCGGATGACCGGTTGGGCGGGGTCGGCCCGAATGTTCCCCCAAAAGGTATAATTGGCGCATGTCCAAATCCCACACCCGTTACGTTTGCCAGCAGTGCGGACGCATCTCCGCCGGTTTCATGGGGCGCTGCCCACAGTGCGGTTCGTTCAACTCGATGGTCGAGGAGATCGTCTCGGAAGAACCTCTCGCCCGTTCTCCCGGCCGCGGCCTGGGCGGGCGCTCCGCCCCGCGGCGCATCGGCGAGGTCAGCGGCGAGGCCGAGGAGCGGATTCCGGTCCAGATCGGCGAGTTCGCCCGCGTCCTGGGCGGCGGGATCGTCCCCGGCTCGATCGTCCTGGTCGGCGGCGACCCGGGCATCGGCAAGTCCACGCTGATGCTGCAACTGGCCCTTTCGATGGCGGACAGGCTCAAGGTCCTGTACGTATCGGGGGAGGAGTCCGAGCGGCAGGTCAAGATGCGCGCCGCCCGCCTCGACCCGAAACACGTTTCCATCGAGACCCTCTACCTGGTCACCGAGACCGACCTCGACGCCATCTTCGAACACGTCCGGGCGGTCAAGCCGGACCTGCTGATTGTCGACTCGATCCAGACCGTTTACATCCCCGAACTGGACTCGGCTGCCGGTTCCGTCTCGCAGGTGCGCGAATCGGCCAACCGCTTGCGGGAACTGGCCAAGTCGTCGGGTCCGGCAGTGTTCGTCATCGGGCACGTCACCAAGGAAGGGACCATCGCCGGGCCGCGCGTCCTGGAGCACATCGTGGACACGGTGCTGTACCTCGAGGGCGACCGTTTCCAGGCCTACCGCCTGCTGCGTTCGGTGAAGAACCGCTTCGGGGCGACGGCTGAAGTGGGCGTCTTCGAAATGGCCGAGCACGGGCTGGCGGAGGTGACCAACCCTTCCGAGGCTTTCCTGGCCGAGCGCATGGTCAACGTGCCCGGCTCTGCCATCGCCGTGACGATGGAGGGGACGCGCCCGCTGCTGGTGGAGGTGCAGGGGCTGACCAGCCCGGCGCAGTTCGGCAACGCCCGGCGCAACCCCAACGGCGTGGACTTCAACCGTTTGCAGATGATCGCCGCCGTGCTGACGCGCCGCGTTGGCCTGAAACTGGCCGAGGCGGACATCTTCGTCAACGTGGTAGGCGGGCTGAAGATCGAGGAGCCCGCCGCCGACCTGGCAATTGCCGCGGCGATTACCTCCTCGATGCGCGACCTGCCCATCCGCGCCGACACGGCGCTGATCGGCGAGATCGGCCTGGCCGGGGAACTGCGCCTGCCCGGGCAGATGCCCGTCCGCCTGCGCGAGGCCGCCAAACTGGGCTTCAAGACCGCCATCGTCCCCAAGCGCCTGCGCAAAGGCGAGCCCTGGCCGACCGGGATCGAAATCGTCGAGGCGCGCTCCGTCCACCAGGCGCTGGAACTGGCCTTTGGTATCCAGCGCGAACCGCCAAAGGGGCGCAAGGTCGCGTAAAACCTGCTTGGCGGCCTTAGCGTGGCCGCCTTCCGCCGCCGGGCTAGCGAAAATCTCTGACCATAAACTGACTGCCGCGAAAAAATATTCTGCCCCGCGAAAACGTTGCGGGGCAGAATATTCGGGAGAAGTTCCTGGCAGGTTAGAGCCGCACTTCCTGCCTCAACGGGATCGGTTCGGAAAAATGCTCTTCGAGGAAACTGTCAACCAGCGGGACGCGCGGCAGAATGATCTCCTGGGTATGATCGGAGGTGTAGAGGTAGATCGAAACGAGATAGACCAAGCCGTGCTGGTCCCACGAAGGGCGCAGTTGGACATTCTGGATGCGCCAGCCGTTATCCAGGGCCGAGAGCAGCAGGAGATAGGAATTGGGGGCGAAGGAGGCAATGCGCGGCTCCTGGGTAGTCAGCCACATCTGGGCGGGGAGGATACCTTGATTGATCATAGCCTTTTCCTCATAACCTTTCTCGATCCTATCTTATCGCAGATAGATTGCGAACCGTTTAAAGGCACGTTAAGGTTCTGTAAACACTCGAAGCCCGTCCTTTTGCAGGTATAATCTTTCCGGTTCACCATGTCCGACTCGCTCCTCTTCCTCTACGGCAACGACGAATTTGCCATCTCCCGGCGGCTGGCAGACCTGCAAGCGCGTCACGACAAGGATGGCATGAACACTGCCCGGCTCGAGGCGCGCGCTGTCAGCGACGAGGAGTTGAACAACGCCGTCAATGCCATGCCGTTCCTCGCCGAAAAGAGGCTGGTCTTCCTCTCCGGCCCCTCGGCGCGGACCTCGGCGCCGGCCGCGCGTCAAAAGTTTCTCGACTTCCTGCTGGCCGCGCCGCCGTCCACCCTGGTGGTGATGCACGAAGCGGTCGAACCGCGCGAGGCCGCCAAACACTGGCTGGTCAAGCGCGCCGAAAAGGGTGACCTGAAAGCCGAGGCCTTCTTCATGCCGCGCCTGAAAGAAATGCCCGGCTGGATCATGGCCGAGGCCAAACGCCAGAAGGGGCAAATCGAACCGGCCGCTGCCGCCCGTCTGGCTGAAATGGTCGGCGAGGACACGCGCGCCGCGGCGCAGGAAATCACCAAACTGCTCACCTACGTGGACTTCGCCCGCTCCGTCACCCTGGCCGATGTGGAGATCGTCAGCGTGGTCAGCGCCCAGGGGGATGTCTTCGCCCTGGTGGATGCCCTCGGCTCAGGCAACGGGAAGAAAGCCCAGAAAGTGCTGCACCAACTGCTGGAGGACGAGGATGCCATGGCCCTGTGGGGCATGGTCATCCGCCAATTCCGCCTGCTGCTCCAGGCGCGTGAGATCATCGAGGCGCGCGGCGGCAGCCTCCAGGTCCAGCAAGCGCTTGGGTTGCACGAGTTCGTGGCCGGGAAGGTCACCGAGCAGGCGCGGCGCTTCTCCCTGTCCGTGCTGGAAGCGATCTATCACAAACTATTGGAGATAGATGAGGGGGCAAAAACGAGCCAGGTCCCGCTCGACCTGGCCCTGGATACGTTGATTGTGGAACTGGCAAACCGGTAAAGCCGCGGCCTCGATCTCGGCCAACGCCGCCTTGAAGTCAATGTGTCCCGCGTCGGGATACCGGCGGTTCGAGTCCGCCAGGTGGGGGATGGGTTTCTCCAGGCTTTGGCACGGGCGGGTCGCCCCTGGGGAAGGTCGTCAGCAGCGCGCCGTGCGCCCAGCCCAGGTTAACGGTTTCCTGTTCCGGTTCGCCGGTCAGCAGGCCATAGAACAGGCCGGGAGCGAACCCGTCCCCGCCACCGACGCGGTCATGCACATCCAGTTCGCAGGTCGGGGAGACGAACGATTGGTCATTGATCCAGGCTACCGCGCCCCAGGTTCCTTCACCATCAGCGCCACAGACTCGCGCAACAGGGCAGCGGCCTCTTCGTAGAGTTGTTCGGCCTTGTCCTTCGAGGAGAGATATTCCACCGTCTGCCGCTCGTTGCGCCGCGCCCAGGTGACGAGCGCGTCCAGGATTTCCAGTTGTACTTCCAGGGTGAAACGCTCGTCCGCGGGACTCTGCCACAGCCGTTCCACCCAAGCGCTAGCCGGGCCGTAGGAAGCGGTATTCCCCTCGATGTTGGCTCTGACAAGTTCTGCTTTGGGGTGGGAAAAAACTACCCCCCCGTGCAGCAGGCTCGAGGTCCAGGCCAGGTGCGGGAGGCGCATCTGGATGGTCTTCAGGATCTCGTCCCGCTGCCGCAGCCATTGTTCGTCGGGAGCCTGGTCGTGGACCTTGTCCTCCCGTTTGCGATGCTCCTGCTTCCAGACGCCGTCCTTTTTGACGATCCTCCCGCTCCAGTATTTGACCTCGAAGATCCACAACCCGGAGGGGCCAAAGAGCAAGGCGTCGGTATCGGAGACCATGTGGGCGGAGGTGAGCAGCCCGCGCACTGCCAGCCAGGAATCGGGCAGCGCCCGCGCCAGGTGACCCAAAAAATCCACTTCGCCGCGCTCGCCGTGTTTCTCGATGCCGAGACTTGGCGGCGCCAGGCTCTGCCACCACCGGTCGGCCAGGCTGACGGCTACGCGGGCGCGCTGGGCTTTCGGCTGGCCGGATACCACCTCGCGCAGGTAGTTCCAGCCGGCAACGATCAGCGTGACAAAGATGACCATCACGGTCATTGTCCACCAGGCGAGCACGCAGGCCGCCTCGCGGAAATAGAACGTTGCCAGGCACAGGGCGATGACCGAGAGCGGGAACAGCGCTGCCCCGGCGATGACAGCGCGGCGTTTTTTCTGCCATTCGGCCTGCTCACGGCGGTATTTGCGGTTGAAGCCTACCTGCACCGCCCGGCCAAACTCGGCCTCCAGCCGCGCCTGCAGGGCTTGCACGGTCTGCCAGCCGATCGAAAGGTCGGTCCAACGAGGGTCTATGAGACGCATGGGATGAGTATATCCGAGGTCGCCGCACAGAACAAGCCGAGACACGTTAAGATGTCTCTTACTTCTTCGGGTTATAATACCCCCTGCATGGAGTACCGCTCATGAAGATTTTCCGCCTTGTCCTGATCGTCCTCAGCCTCGGGGCTTTCCTGCTCCTGCCGCTCCAAGCGGAGGCTTCCGGGACCTCGATCCTGGTTCTGACCATTGACGGGCCCATCACCTCGGCCACCCAGACGTACCTGGCGCGCGGCATCCAGACCGCCGAACAGCGCGGCGCGGAAGCCATCATCCTGCAACTGGACACGCCGGGCGGGAGCGTCGGCTCGCTCCAGCAGATGATCAGCGACATCCGCGGCAGCGAGGTGCCAGTCGTCGTCTACGTGACGCCGCGCGGGGCCTGGGCGGCTTCGGCGGGCGCGCTGCTGACGATCGCCGGCCACGCCTCGGCCATGGCGCCCGAGACGGCCATCGGCGCAGCCAGCCCGGTGGGCGGGGAAGGGGAAGACCTGACCGAGACGATGGACGCCAAGGTTAAGAACCAGTTGAAAGCCACGATCGCGCCGCTGGTGGCGCACCGACCACCCGAAGCGCAGCAACTGGCTTTTGCCATGATTGATGAGGCCGAGGCCGTCTCATCAGACAGAGCGCTGGAAATTGGGCTGATTGACTTTGTCGCCGATGACCTGAACGATTTGCTGGCCCAACTGGATGGCTTTACCGTGACCCTGCCATCTGGCCCCTATGTGCTGCATACGCAGGACCTGCCTGTGCAGATGCTGGGTATTTCCCTGATTGAGCAGTTGCTTCAAATCCTCATTGACCCGAATGTTGTCCTAATCCTGATGGGGTTGGGCGTGCAGGCCATCCTGATCGAGATTTCCAGCCCCGGTGGATGGGTGGCCGGGTTCTTTGGGGCAGTCTGCCTGGCGCTGGCCGCCTACGGGCTGGGCTTCCTCTCGGTCAACTGGTTCGGGTTGACCTTCCTCATCATCGCCTTTGTATTGTTCATCATAGACATCAAAGCCGCCACACACGGCGGGCTGACCGCCGCCGGGGTCGGTTCCTTCATTGTTGGGGCGCTGGTGCTGTTCAATTCGCCCGGTACGCCTGAGTTCCAGCGCGTGTCGGTGCCGCTGGTGATCTTCCTGGCCATCGTCCTCGGCGCTTCGTTTGCCGTCATCGTTGGCTTTGCCCTGCGGGCGCAGAAGACGCGCATCCGCACGGGAGCGGAGAGCATGAGCGGGATGAGCGGCCTGGCCGTCAGCGATGTGGCGCTCACCGGGCAGGTCCAGGCCGGCGGCGAACTGTGGAGCGCGGAAGCAGTCCCCGGGTCCGAGCCGATCCATAAAGGCGACCGGGTGGAGGTCGTCAAGGTAGAAGGTTTACGTTTGAAGGTGAAGAAATTGTAGGTCACGTTTTCGACGTGACAATTTTGAAGAAGAGGACTGTATGCCTGCTATCCCCACCCGCGAACGAGTCAATCCCGAATCGGTCAATACCACCCCCCTGCGCCGCCCGGAATGGATCAAGGTGCGCGCTCCGGCCGGCGAGACGTACGAGCGCCTGCAAACGCTGATGCGCGCCAAGGCGCTGCACACCGTCTGCGAGGAGGCCATGTGCCCGAATATGGGTGAGTGCTGGGGTTCCGGCACGGCCACGTTCCTGATGCTCGGCGACGTGTGCACGCGTACCTGCGGTTTTTGCGACATCAAGCACGGGCGTCCCGAGGCGCTCGACTGGCTGGAGCCAGAGCGCGTGGCCCAGGCGGTCAAGTCCATGAACCTGAAACATGCGGTCATCACCTCAGTTAACCGCGACGAACGGCGGGACGGCGGCGCACCGATCTTCGCCATGGTCATCCGCCGCATCCGCGAGGCGCTGCCCGGCTGTTCTGTCGAAGTGCTGATCCCGGATTTCAAGGGCTCGCTGGAGGCGCTCAAGATTGTGATGGACGCCCGCCCGGAGATCCTCAACCACAATGTCGAGACCGTGCCGCGCCTCTTTAAGCAAGTTCAGCCGCAGGATAAGTACGAGTGGGCCGCCGCCACGCTATCGAACGCCCGCAAACTCGACCCGAAGGTGCTGGTCAAGTCGGGTATCATGGTCGGGCTGGGCGAGACGCTGGACGAGGTCAAGGCGGTGATGCGCGACCAGCGCAGTTGGGGCGTGGACATCCTGACGGTGGGGCAGTACCTCCAGCCAAGCAAGAAGCACCTGCCGATGGCGCGCTATTACACGCTGGAGGAGTTCAAGGAGATACGCGAGTACGGGCGCGAAATCGGCTTCAAGTGGGTAGAAGCCGCGCCGCTGGTGCGCTCGTCATATCACGCCGCGGAACAGGTGCGGGCGTTGAGCGCGCTGCACCGGGAGTGGTATGGCGGGGACGACAGTAGGCAAAGGGTGATGGAGGAACTACAAAAAAGCCGGGCGTGAAGCCCGGCAATCTTTTTGTAGTGGGAGATTCAATAACGGAATTCCTTGATATCCTTGTCTGAGAACAGGAATTGGAGGAATTTCTCGTGTTTCTTCGGCGCGCCGGTGACGACCCAGGAACAGCGCATGTAGTCCCCTTCCTTGGCGTGATGGCCAGAACGCACACGCAGGCCCTGTCCGCGCAGCCAGACCTCGATGGATTCGATTTTTGCCAAGTCCACCGGGCAGAGCACCTCGTAGGTATGTTCCTCGTGAGTTTTATCTACAGAAATTTCAATAATGGGGAAGAGCCACAATACGACAATGGCAACGACAAGCGCAATCCCGGCCAGCAGGTATTGACCACCGCCGATTGCCATGCCCAGGGCGGCTGTCAGCCAGATGGTGGCGGCGGTGGTCAGGCCGGTGATGCGCAACCCCTCGTGCAGGATGGTGCCCGCGCCCAGGAAGCCGATGCCGGTGACAATGTTGGCGGCGATGCGGGTGGGGTCCTTGTCTGCCGCCAGGCGCGAGGAGAGAATGGTGAATGTAGCCGCGCCTATCGAGATAAAGATGAGCGTGCGAAAGCCTGCCGACTTATCACGCAGTTCACGCTCCAGTCCTATCAGGCCGCCCGCCGCGAGCGCCAGCAGAATCTTGACCAGGTCTTCGAACATGAAATCCATCTTTCTGCCTCCTGATGTCAGCCCATCTTCCCGGTCAGGTAGGCTTCGGTGAGTTCCTGGTCGGGACGGGTGAACAGTTTGTCGGTTGGCCCAAATTCCACCAGTTCGCCCAGCCAGAAGAGGCCGGTGGAATCGGAGATGCGCCCGGCCTGCTGCATGTTATGCGTGACGATGACGATGGTGTAGTTTTTCTTGAGTTCGGCGATCAGGTCTTCGATCTGACCAGTAGCGATTGGGTCGAGGGCGGAGGTGGATTCATCGAACAGGATCACCTCCGGCTTGACAGCAATCGTGCGGGCGATGCAGATGCGCTGCTGCTGGCCGAGCGAGAAGCCGAGGGCGTTCTGCTTGAGTTTGTCTTTCACTTCATCCCACAGCGCGGCGGCGCGCAGGCTGGTCTCCACGATTTCGTCCAACTCCGCTTTGACGCGCGTCAGGCCCAGGGTCCGCGGGCCGAAAGCGACGTTGTCGTACACAGATTGGGGGAACGGGTTCGGTTTCTGGAAGACCATCCCCACCCGCTGGCGCAATTCGGTGATGTTGAAGTCGGGGGCGTAGATGTCGCGCCCGTCGAGCAGGATCGTCCCCTCCACCCGCGCCCCGGGGATGGGATCGTTCATCCGGTTCAGACAGCGCAGGAAGGTGGATTTGCCGCAGCCGGAGGGGCCGATGAGCGCCGTCACCTGCCGCAGGCTGATCTCCATGTTGATATTCGAAAGCGCTTTCGAGGCGCCGTAGTAGAAATCTAGGGATTGGATGGAGAAAATATGCTGTGTGTTCACGGGATTATTTTACACGATTCTGCCGTATAATTCAGGCGATGAAATTCAAATCCTTCCCTGCTATTATCCTGCTCCTCCTGCTGTCTGCCTGCGGTGCGGGCGGCGTTCAGACGAATTCCACGGCCGAAACGACCTCCTATATCGAGAATAAAGGCTCCGACACCATCGTGAACCTGGCGCTGGCGTGGGCTGAGGCGTACCAGGAGGAGCATCCCGACGTCCGCATTTCGGTGACCGGCGGCGGGTCTGGGACCGGGATCGCGGCGCTCATCAACGGCACGGTGGACATCGCCAACGCCTCGCGGCAGATCAAAACCGAGGAGATCGAGCAGGCGCGGGCCAACGGCATCGAGCCGCACGAGTTCATCATTGCGAGGGATGCCATTGCCATCATCGTCCATCCGGACAACCCCGTCAGCCGGTTGACGCTCCAGCAGATTTCCGACATCTACAGCGGCAAGATCACCAACTGGGCCGAAGTGGGCGGCGAGGACCGTCCCATCGTATGCCTGTCTCGTGAGACCAATTCCGGCACGCACGTTTATTTTCTGGAGACCGTCCTTCGGTTGGGCGATAGTAAAGCCAAAACGCTCTTCTCGATGGAAACCCTGCTCCTGCCTTCCTCGGAGGGCATCATCAACGAGGTGCGCCAGAACCCCAACGCCATCGGTTACGATGGCCTGGGCTATGTGCCAGATGACCTGAAGATTATCGCTGTGGCCGAGACCGACGGCGGGGAGTACGTGCTGCCGATGATTAGCACTGTCAACGACAAGAGTTACCCGATTGCCCGCGATCTCTACATGTACACGGCCGGCGAACCGACCGGCATCGTAAAAACCTACCTGGACTGGATTCTCTCCACTGAAGCGCAAAAGATCGTAGCCGAACTTGGCTTTGTCCCCATTCTTCTGTACAACCCGTAGGTGCACATGGAACCCAGGAAACTCAACTGGCAGGAATTTTTCATCCCCCGGCTTATTAAGGCCTCCGGCTACTCGGCCATCCTTTTCGTCGTTCTCATCTTCTTCTTTCTCTTGCGCGAGGGCCTGCCTGCCTTGGGGCAAGTGGAACTGGATGTTCTGTTCAGCCAGCGTTGGTACCCAATCGAGGCATATTTCGGCACCCTGCCCCTCATTACCGGTTCGCTGATTGTCACCATCGGAGCGATGATCGTTGCCCTGCCTTTCGGAATCGGGACGGCGGTCTTCATGTCCGAGATTGCCCCGCGCTGGTTGCGGGAGATTCTCAAGCCACTGGTGGAATTGCTCGGCGGACTGCCCTCGGTGGTGCTTGGCTTCCTGGGCATCCTGCTCCTCTCGCCGTTCCTGCGGATCTTCCTGGACCTGCCGACCGGTCTCACCGCCCTGGCCGGGGCGCTGCTCCTGGGCGGGATCGCCGTGCCGACCATCGTCTCGATTGCCGAGGATGCCCTAGACGCGGTGCCCTACAGTTACCGCGAGGCGGCCTGGGCGATGGGCGCCACCCGCTGGCAGACCATCTGGCGGGTGACCCTCCCGGCGGCCCGCTCCGGCGTGCTGACGGCGGTGATGCTGGGCATTGGGCGCACCATCGGTGAGACGATGACGGTGATGATGGTCACCGGCAACGCGCCGGTGCTGGCGATCAAACTCAATTCCATCTTCCGTCCTGTCCGCACGATGACGGCCACCATCGCGGCGGAGATGGGCGAGGTGGCAAATGGGAGCACGCATTACCACGTGCTGTTCTTCATCGGGTTGGTGCTGTTCCTCATCTCGCTGGCGGTCAACATCACCGCTTCGTCGGTGGTATTCAAATCCAAGAAACGGGCGGAGAGGGTGCTGTCATAGCACTATCTTGTTTTGGAGAGTAGGAAAGGCAAATTGCTTACTATGATGAATCCGGTGATGATGGTTATCCTGATTTCTCATCCCCGTTCTTTGTGCTGACGGCTGTACATCTCAGCTATCTCAATTGGAGACCTGCCTTTGATACTATTATGGACTTCCGGCGACATCTGAAAACATCTTTTGGTCTCCCTATTCGCCTGGAACTACACACAAAACATTTTTTACTCAATAAAAAGCCCTATGACAGGCTGGCTTTACCAGAGGCTGATCGTATCACCGTAGTGGACTTATTTTGTGATTTGATAGCCAGTCTGAATGTCAAAATAATTAATATTGCTATTGTCAAGCCTCGCATTCGAAACAACAACCATGAAGTTCTTGACACTGCTTTACGTTACTCCATTCAGCGTATCGAAAATGACCTTAATCCTTCTCGGAACCCGGACCAAAAATTTATGATAATTACTGATGCTGGCAGAGTGGGGAAAATGCGTCATACTGCTAGGAAGATACAGCTTTAGTTTCCGCTAAATTGTGAAACACACCATATACAGGAAAATAGCACCGTGAAACACAATTTCATCCATATATGTCGTCCTATATATGGACAAAATAAGCCAATTTGCCAGCGCAACGCCATATATACCGACAAGGCTTAAGTTAGCGGAAAGTATAGTACAAAGGGGGTTTAAAGTTTTCCTTCGTAACCTTTGTGTCCTTCGTGTTTGAATCTCTTTCGGCTTGTCCGAGTTAGGTTGAGACAAGAGATCGGACATTTGGTTAAACGAGGCAGATGCTCCATACCTTTATTGGGAATGATTTGGTAAAATTCATCGGTTTCACCACACGGACATCTTATGAAAAAGCAATCCACTATAGCCACTCTCTTCGAACTGGGCTTGTCACTGGAACAAGGTGCCGAGTCATTTTACCGCCGCCTGGCGCAAATGTTCGCACATGAGGCGGATATTTCTCTGTTCTGGAAGCGTTACGCCAACGAGGAAGCCGGACACGCCCGCTTTCTGAAGAATTTGCGCGCCGGACTGAGCGAGGCGGAGTTGAGCCGCCCGGTTGACAGCCTGCTAATCAAAAACGCCCTGAAGGAATTGAAGCGCCTCTCCGGCATACCGCTGGATGAAATCCGCACGCTGGAGGATGCCTACAATCTGGCCGTGGAACTCGAAAATCGCGAGACGAATGCCATCTTCGAATTCCTAGTAACAAATTGTGCAAAAGAAGAAGCAGGGCACTTCCTGCGTCAGCAATTGCACAATCACCTGGACAAGTTGACTGCGTTGTTCCCGCCTCCCTACCATAGTAAATTGAAGCGGCAGGCAGTTTTTGCTGCAAAGATGGCCGAATGACCGGCTAATCATGCGAACAGGAAGCGCCGCGCAACGGCGCTTCCTGTTCGTTACTTTCGTCCCTTCTTGCGCCGTCCGTCTCCACATTACAATTGCGGCATGAGTTCATCCTCTCACCTGACCCGCGGCTACGCCATCGCCCTGACCAGCGCCGCCATCCTGTCCACCACAGCGGTCTTCATCCGCTATCTCACCCAGACCTACGAACTCCCGGCGCTCGTGCTGGCCTTCTGGCGTGACCTATTCCTGGCCGCCAGTCTGTTTTTGGGCTTGAGGCTACTACACCCGAACCTCTTGTCTCCGAGCGGCTCCCTGCGTTACCTATTGGCTTACGGGCTGGTGCTGGCAGTTTTCAACTCGCTCTGGACGCTTTCGGTGGCATTGAACGGCGCGGCCATCTCGACCGTGCTGGCCTATTCCTCGGCGGCTTTCACCGCCCTGCTGGGAAGGTGGATTTTGAAGGAGCCCCTGCACTGGGCAAAATGGACGGCGGTGATCGTCAGCCTGGCGGGCTGCGCCCTGGTGGCGGGCGCGCTGGACCCGGAAGCCTGGCGCGTGAACACGGTCGGAATCGTCACCGGGGTCGCTTCCGGCCTGCTGTGGGCGTTCTACAGCCTGATGGGGCGCTCCGCCTCCCAGCGCGGACTCAACCCCTGGACAACGCTGTTTTACACCTTCGGCATTGCGGCGCTCTTTCTGCCTGCTTTCAACCTTCTGCTGGGAAGGTATCTCCCCGGCGCGGCGGCGCATCCCGTTGACCTGTTCTGGCTGGGGCAGGCTTAGCCGGGCTGGGGAGTGCTGTTCCTGCTCAGCATTGGTCCCACCCTGGCCGGGTTTGGCCTCTACAACGTGGCGCTGACCTTGCTGCCCTCCAGCGTAGCCAACCTCATCGCCACCTCCGAGCCGGTCTGGACGGCGGTCATCGCCTACTTCTTCCTCAGCGAGCGTCTGACCTGGGTGCAGGTCATCGGCAGCCTGATGGTGTTGGGCGGGGTGGTGCTGCTGAGGATGTACGAGGGACGGCTGAACAGAGCCGGATGACGATAAAATAATGACCCTGTCATTGCGAGGGCGCAGTCCGAAGCAATCTCCCGTTTCGAGGGGATTGCTTCATCCTCATTGCGCTCGTCCTCGCAATGACAATGCAAGCGCCTTTCTCGCCCCTACGGACACACGCTTCACGCTCTGGCAATCGTGCCGCCAGGCTCTGCCCAGGCGCCACGAAGTGGTACAAGTGCCACGAAGTGGTACAAGTACCACGAAGTGGTACAAGTACCACGAAGTGGTACAAGTACCACGAAGTGG
>DYKZ01000206.1 GCA_020722345.1 Anaerolinea thermophila
TTACTTCACACATCCTGCTCTTTGCCCTGCTGACGCTGGCGGGGCTGCTCGGCGCGCTGTTCGACTCGCTGCTGGGCGCCACCGTGCAGGCCATCTACCGCTGTCCGCAGTGCGGCAAGGAGACCGAAAAGCACCCCCTGCACACCTGCGGCGCGCCGACGGAGCAGATTCGCGGCTGGAAGTGGCTGAACAACGACCTGGTCAACCTGGGCTGCGCGCTGATGGGGGCGGCGGTGGGGATACTCCTTGCCTAGGGAAGAACTTTCGGGCTCCACCGTTTTTACGGGAAAAGCAAAAGCGCAGACGCGGATCACGCGGATTCAGGCGAATTTTCCTTTGGTAATCCGCGAAAATCAGCGAAATCCGAGGCAAAAACCTTTTTCAGCAGACAGCCGTAGTATTTAGTACCCCAACTCCTTCATAATCTGCGCCTCGTCCTTCTTGCCTCCCGCCCCGAACAACTCGCGCCAGAAGGCATCGTCATACCGCCGCGACCGCACCGGCAGCGGCATCGGCACCCCCCAGCCCAGCAGCAGCACTTCTTCCTTTGGCTGGAGCCGCGCTAACATGCCACGCAGCGACTCGCGCCCCGACAGGCCCGACAGTACGGCATGGATGTCGTCCTCGTCGCCCAGCCGGCCGGAGATGCGCGTTCCCAACTGCGACATGACCTCGTCGTAAATCTGCGACGGGCGCTGGTCAATGATGAGCAGGGTCACGTAGTATTTGCGCATCTCGCGGGCGATGCTGGCGAAGGTCGTCTGCCCGGCCATCTCACGGTTCAGCAGTTTGTGGGCTTCTTCCAATACGATAACCAGTTGGCGCGGCTCCTCCTTGCCGCTGGAACGGAAGGCGTTGGTCTTGTTCTCCCAAACGTGCTTGATCTTGCGCGTCAGCAGGTTGGAGACGAACAGGTAGTCCAGGTCGCTCTCGAATTGGCCAAAGGACAGGATGACGTGCTTGCCGGCCTCGAGGAATTTAACGATTTCAGCCACCGAATCGGCGGCCGGATGCTCGATGATGTAGGGCTTATCGAACAGACGGCGCAGTTTGTCATGCAGGCCCTCGGCAGCCATCCCGTTGACTCCGCGTTGGCCAGCCCAGGCCGCCACGCTGTCTGGGTGAGGGACGCGTTTCACCTTGCCGCGCTCGTCCTCGATTTCAATTTCCTCGCGGTTCATCTCTCTGAAGCGCCGGAACCAGTCGCGGCCAAACGAGGCATTCAGGGCATGCAGGACAGTTGGCGCGGTCTCACGCAGGTTGAGTTCGCCGGTCAGCAGTTCGATGTCGGCGGGGGTGATGTCGTCGTCGGCAATTTCCAGGTTGAAGTCCGGCGTTTTCTCGCGAATGAGAGCTTTTGGCCCTAGTCCCACCACCCGCACGCGGCTGGCAAACTTGGTCTTCAGCCCGGTGACGCGCTGGCCGGTATCCGAGGCAGTGTCGTCGAAGCCGTACTCGTTGTGCATGTCGAAGACCAGCACCGAGGCCTGGGCATGGTGCATCAGCCCGGCCAGCACAATGCGGGTCAGGAACGACTTGCCGGTGCCGGTGGCGCCGAATACGCCTGCCGAACGCTGGACAAACTTGTCGAGGTCAATGCAGACGGGATATCCCTGCTCGCGGGTATAGCCGATGACAAAATTGCCCTTCTCGGACGGGTCGCCGAAGATTTCGGCGATGTCGCCCTCCGAAGCCAGGCGCACCGGGGCATGGTGCGGCGGCACGGTCTTGACCGGCAGCGGGCGCGGCGGATTCTGGGCATGCTCCTTCACCCAGGCCTTATACTCCGGCGAGCCAGGTTCGGGTCCGCGCTCGAGCATGAGGGCGGGGAGGATTTCCAGGTTGGTGAAGAGCGTCTGGCCGTGCAGCGCCTGCGCCAGGGCGGGCGGGAGACGGGACTCGGTCTGCTCGTCGGCAAAGCGCGGGTCGGTGGCGCCCAGTTGCAGGTCCGTGACGAGGCCGTAGAACTGCCAGTCCCCGCTGGGGATGACGACGAAGGCGCCCTCCTGCACTTCCTGCGCAGGGATGGCGAGACGAGCGCGGAAAGACTCTTTCAGTCCGCCGCCGATGATGTAGCCGATTGGGGAGTGAGGATTGGGGATTGAAGATTGAAGATTGGGGATTGAAGATTGAAGATTGGACATAATGACCTCGAGGGGGGGATTGAAGATTGAAGGCGAACGGGAAGGCAATGGATAAGATCAGCCGGAAATTCTTTGTTGCGCTAATTGCACATACTTTTCGTCCACTTCGTAGCCCACGTACCGTCGTCCAGACTTGACTGCTGCGATGGCGGTTTGTCCACTGCCCATGAACGGGTCTAATACGACCTCATGCTCGAAGGTGTATAACTGAATCAAACGTCTTGGCAACTCGATCGGGAAGGGGGCGGGGTGACCGACCCTGCGCGCCGATTCGGCAGGAAAGGTCCAGATGGATTTATTGTATTCCAGGAACTCGTCGCGTGTGATGGTGCTGGGGCGCTTGTGCGGGTTCTGGCGCTTGAAGGTTTCTTTGCAGAAAACCAGGATGTATTCGTGCACGTCGCGCAGGGTGGGGTTGCCCGCCGATTTCCAACTGCCCCAGGCGGTGGACGGGCTTGCGCTGGAAGCCTTATTCCAGATGATTTCGCCGCGCATCAGGAAGCCCAAATTCAGTAAATCAGGGATTAGGAATGAGTGCAAGGGAATATAAGGTTTGCGTCCCAGGTTGGCAATGTTGATGCAGGCGCGTCCGCCCGGAACGAGGACGCGGTAAGTCTCCTTCCAGACGCGCTCCAGGAAGGACAGGTACTCCTCCAGCGACAGGTCCTCGTCGTAGTCCTTGCCCACGTTATAGGGCGGCGAGGTGACCATGAGGTGGACAGAGCAATCCGGGAGTTCCGCCATCGTCTCGGCAGAATGACAGAAGATGCGGTCGAGCGACTCGGTCGGGATGGGATTCTCGATATACGGCACATCCTGTCCGCGCGGCTGGTTATCGTAGAGTTTGCCCGCGTAGAAGGCAGATGAATCGTGTCCGACCCGGCCGGGGGTCCCGTAGGAGGAGGTTTTGGTGGTTTTGCGCTTGGTCATGGATACTTTAACACAAAGGACAGAAAGGGTGCTCAAAGGGGCGCGAAG
>DYKZ01000207.1 GCA_020722345.1 Anaerolinea thermophila
TGTGTTTTTGTTCTTCGGCGGCCAGTTCCCTGAACGCGCCAGCAGCCGCGGCGTGTTTGAGACGTCCTGCATTTTCTTCAAAGAAACGCTTGCCTTCATATTCACGCTGGAGCGCGTATTCGTAGATTTTGCGAATGTCCATGGATCCTCCAAATGAGGTTTCCCTGTTCCGTATGCTTGCGCGTGCGGAACAGGGATCATGCCTATGCAGTTTCGACCTTCACGGCGCAGACTTTGTACTCTGGAATCTTGGCCACCGGGTCAACGGCGGCGTTGGTCAGCGTATTGGCGGCCGCCTCCGCGAAGTGGAAGGGCATGAACACTACGCCGGGGTTGATGCGGTCGGTGACGCGCACGCGCACTTTTTCGAGCGCGCCGCGCCGGCTGGTCAGGCGCACATGCTTGTTGCCGTTCAGCCCGATGCGGACGGCATCGTCGGGATGGATCTCCACGTAGGCCTCCGGGACTTCCTGTTCCAGTTTCGGCGAGCGGCGGGTCATGCTTCCGGTGTGATACTGGAACATCACCCGCCCGGTGGTCAGGACGAGCGGGAACTCCTCGCTGGGCAGTTCGGCGGCTTCTTTGAACGGGACGGCGAAGAATTTGCCCAGGCCGCGCGAGAATTTACCTTTGTGCAGGTAGGCTGTTCCCGGATGATCCACAGTTGGGCAGGGCCATTGCAGCGAGCCGAGTTCCTCCAGCCGTTCGTAGGTGATTCCGCCGTAACTGGGCGTCACGCGATTGATCTCTTCCATAATCTCTTTGGGAGATTTGAAGTTGAAGCCCGCCGCGCCCATTTTTTGCGCCAACTGGCAGACGATTTCCCAATCCTGGCGTGACTCGCCGACGGGCGGGATGGCTTGCCGCACCCGCTGGACGCGCCGCTCGGTGTTTGTGTAGGTGCCGTCCTTTTCGGCGAACGAGACCGTCGGCAGGACGACGTGCGCCAGCTGCGCTGTTTCGGTCAGGAAAATGTCCTGCACTACCAGGAATTCGGTCTGCTCCAGGCAGTGGCCGACGTGGTTGATATCCGGGTCGGAGACCATGGGGTTCTCGCCCATGATGTAGAGGGCGCGTATCTTGCCCTCGCCGGCCTCATGCACCATCTCGGTCACGGTCAGGCCGACGTTGGCCGGCCCGGCGCAGTTCCAGGCATTCTCGAATTTCTTTTGTACATCCTCCGATGTCACCACCTGGTAGCCGGGGTAGACGTTGGGCAGGCCGCCCATGTCGCAGGCGCCCTGCACGTTGTTCTGTCCGCGCAGGGGGTTGACGCCGCCGCCGGGAATGCCCAGGTTGCCGGTCAGCATGGCCAGGTTAGCCGTGGATTTGACATTGTCCACGCCGGTGGTGTGCTGGGTGATGCCCATGGCGTAGATCACGGCGGAAGGTTTTTGTGTGGCGTATAACCGCGCTGCCTGGCGGATCTTCTCCGCCGGGACGCCGGTAATGCCTTCGACTTTCTCCGGCGTGTATTCGGCCACCAGCGCCTTGAGTTCCTCGAAGCCCTCGGTGCGCTCGGTAATGAACTGTTTATCTTCCAGTCCTTCGCTGATGATGACGTTCATCATCCCATTCATCAGGGCCACATCCGTGCCGGGGCGGAACTTGAGATACAGGTCGGCCCACAGCCCGATCTGATTCTGACGCGGGTCGGCCACAATGATCTTTGCGCCTCGTTTCTGACCCTTGAGGATGCGCGCCGCAATCAGGGGGTGATTCTCGCTGGTGTTCGACCCGATGATGAAGAAGCAGTTGGTATCCGTCTCGAACTCCGGGATGGAGTTCGTCATCGCTCCACTTCCAAAGGTTGCGGCCAGACCGGCCACCGTGGGAGCGTGTCAGAGACGGGCGCAGTGATCGATATTATTTGTGCCGATCACCGCGCGGGCGAACTTCTGCAGAATGTAGTTTTCCTCGTTGGTGCATTTGGCCGAACTGAAGAAGCCAATACTATCGGGGCCGCTTTCGGCTTTGATCTGGCCGAATTTCTCTGCTACCAGCGTTAAGGCCTCGTCCCATTCCGCTTCGACCAATTTGCCGTTCTTGCGAATCAGGGGCTTCTTGAGGCGGTCGGGATGGTTGACGAAGGCGTGGGCGTTCCAGCCTTTGATGCACAGGCTGCCGTCGCTGATGACGTGGCCTTTGGCGGGCAGGACGCCAACCAGGGCGCCGTCCAGCGTTTGCAGGTGGATGGCGCAGCCTGATCCACAGTAGGGGCAGGTGGTCAATACATTCTTGTATTCGATCATGGTCATCCTCCTTAATGCGGCAGGCCGGTGCGCTCGAAATCGCCTTCCTCCAGGGTCAGGAGTTGGGGCGGTTTTTGTTCCAGCGAAGCGCCGGTCTCGTAGCCGAACATTTCTTTAACATCGCGGGCAATCAGGCGGAACTGCACGGCCATGGGAATGCCCACCGGGCAGGTTTCCTCGCACTCGCGGCAGGCCACGCATTTGGCGGTCATGTGCATGGCGCGAATGAGATGGTACATGGATGGATTGGGCATCGGCAGCCTGCCGGTCTGGACCCATTTTTCATCCTCGAGGGCGCAGATGTTACAGAAGCATTGCGGACAGATGTTGCGGCAGCCGTAACACTTGAGGCAATGCTCGAACTCCTGTTTCCAGAAGTCCAGTTTTTCGGATTGGCTCATGGCCGCGATGCGATCTGTCAGCGGGTCGGGAACGCCCTGGATGGGCTGGCCAACCGTCAGTTTGGAATGAACCGTGAAGGGCTTGGCGCAGCGGCAGAATTCCGCTTCCGCCTGTTCGCATTGCAGGCCGATCAGGGTCACGTTCTCCAGGTTGATCTGGGCGTGCTTGAACATCTCGACGATGCCGCGCTCCTCGCAGCCGCGGCAGACGACGGCCAATTTGGCTTCGGGATGGGCGCGCAGGATGATCTTCAGCGTGTCGGGGAGTGGTTCCTTCGGCCATACCACCAGGGCGTCCAGTTCTTCGGGTCGTTCCTTGACGAATAGATGGGGCGCGACAATTCCGGCTGGTCCGCCCTTCAAGCCGATCACGCCGTCCACTTCGGGCAGGATTTTTTGGATGGTTTGTCGCAGGTCGGTCAGGCGCGTGTCCATGCTGCCTCCTTTTCCGATG
>DYKZ01000041.1 GCA_020722345.1 Anaerolinea thermophila
ACTTACGTACCGCCGACCTACGGTCGGCATTGCCAGATAAGATTTGCGCGTTCAAGACAAATGTTGCGCGGTAATACCATATATGTGTGCCTTCTTCCTCTTGTCAGACACCTTGCTTGCGGCTAGAATGGGCGCATGGAGTTCGATGTTTTCACGCTCCTGCCCGAAGTCTTCCCACCTTATCTCGAAAGCAGTATTCTTCAGCGCGCCCGCCAGCGCGGGCTGATCGAAGTGCGCGTCCACAACATCCGCGACTGGGCCGCAGACAAACACCACGTCACGGATGACGTTCCTTACGGCGGAGGCGGCGGGATGGTGATGAAGCCTGAGCCGGTCTTCGCCGCAGTCGAGGCCGTACTCGGCGCGGGACCCCAAGCCTGCTGCCCGTTGATCCTGCTCACCCCTCAGGGACGCGTCTTCAACCAAAACATCGCTTTCGAGTTATCGCGCCTACCGCGCCTGGGACTCCTCTGCGGCCGCTACGAGGGCATTGACGAACGCATCCGCGAGCATCTCGTCACTGACGAAATCTCTGTCGGCGACTACGTGCTGACCGGCGGCGAACTCCCGGCGCTGATCCTGATAGACGCCGTGTCCCGCCTATTGCCGGGTGTGCTGGGCGACCCCGACGGCGCCTTGGACGACTCGCACGCCTCCGGCCTGCTCGAATACCCGCACTACACCCGCCCGCCCGAATTCCGCGGCTGGAAGGTGCCGGAAATCCTGCTCTCCGGCGACCACGCAAAAATCAACCGCTGGCGGCGCGAACAGTCGCTGGCGCGCACGCTGAGACAGCGTCCCGGCCTGCTGGAGCGCGCCCCCTTGAGCGAGGCAGATAGAAAGTTCCTCGAAGAAATCAGCCGTTCATCGGACTCCCAAAAACCATAGACAAGGAGAGAAACAGAAATGGAGAAAAAACGTTTTCCGTGGGGCAAGACCTTCCTGCTGGGGTTTGGTTTCCTGGGCATCAGCATCATCTGGCCGATCTTCAACCAATACATCCCCATCTTCCTGCAATCGGGCAACTTCGTCTACATCAACCGCCTGCTGGAGGAAGGCCGCGCCATCCCCAACATCCGCGGCTTTGCGCTGGCGCCCAGCCTGGCCATGTTCATCATGACCTGGGACAACCTGCTCAACATGTTCATTGCGCCCTGGGCCGGAGCGGCCAGCGACCGCACCTGGAACAAACTCGGCCGCCGTAAGATGTGGATCTTGATCGGCGCGCCGATTGCCCTGCTCGGCTTTGTCTTTGTGCCGGTGGCGCAGACCGCGCTGGCGATCATGGTCTTCATCATGATTACCAATTTCGGCATGGCGCTCTTCCGCTCCCCGACCGTGTCGTGGCTGGGCGACCTGTTCGACAAGGACAACCGCAGCAAGGCCAACGGCGTCATCAACCTGATGGGCGGCATCGGCGGCCTGCTGGCCTATTTTGGCAGCGGGATGATCTTCAATGCCTTCGAGTCTTCCTCGCCGGAGACGGCGCGCCTGATGCCGTTCGTGGCCGGCGCGATTGCCGCAGCCGTTGCCCTGGTGACCGCGCTCATCTTCGTCAAGGAACCGCGCACCCTGCCCGGCGGCGAGGACACCGAGAAATCCAACGTGCTGACGAACATCCGCACGGTGTTCTCCAACCCCGATAAGAGCGGCGTTTATGTCCTGCTCGGCATCCTGTTCTGGTTCATGGCCTTCAACGCCCTCGAAACGGGACTATCGTCGTTCGCTGTCTTCACGCTGGGGATGAAGGCCGGGAGCGCCTCGATCTACGCCGGGCTGGTGACCATTTCGTTCATCATCTTCTCCATCCCGGCCGGGTTCCTCGGCACGCGCTATGGGCGCGGACCGATCATCCGGGTGGGACTGATTGGGCTGGTGGTGCTCCTGTTTGGAGGATATTTCCTCATCCACAGCACGCTGATATTCGCGATTGTCCTGGTGCTGGCAGGCGCGTTCTGGGCGCTGGTCAACGTCAACAGTTTGCCGCTGGTCTACGACTACGGGGATGAGCGGCGCATCGGTGCGTTCACCGGGCTGTACTATTTCTCGTCCCAACTGGCAGCCGTGCTCGGCCCCACGCTGGGCGGCCTGCTGGTAGATGCGCTGGGCAGCGAGTACCGCTGGCTATGGCTCTTCAGCGCCGTTTTCATGACGCTGGCCTTCCTGGTGATGCTGGGCGTGAAACGCGTCAGGGCGGCAAAGGCCGGTTAGGCGGCGGCAGGATGCAGGTCCGGGAAGCGCGAATTGATGACTTTTGTCCGCCGGAATTGTGAGCCCTAAACCCCCATGTTCAAACGGCGCGGTCTTGCGAAAAGATTCAAGAGGCTGTATACTATTTTGCACAGGGGCTTTCAATTCCCTTTCCTTTTGGAGGAGGTGCCAGTTCACGAAAATAAACCCCGCTCGATAATTCTTGCTTCACACCTAAATTCTAATCCTTGAGGAGAAGGAAAAATGAAGAAATTCTATGCTGTAATTACGATCCTGGTTCTGGCCGCCATGATCCTGCCGGCCTGCACGCCCACCGCCCCCGACTGCTCCAAGCCGGATGTGTTCTGTGTTGGCATGGTGACCGACGTCGGCAAGATTGATGACAAGTCGTTCAACCAGTCCGCCTGGGAAGGCCTCCAGCAGGCCAAGAGCGACGGCGTTACCGACTGGGTCCAGTACATCGAGACCACCGATGCCAAGGACTATGCCAAGAACATTGCCACGTTTGCGGATGCCGGTTACGATGTCATTGTGACCGTTGGTTTCAACCTGACCGTTGATACGGCCGCGGCCGCATTGGCTTACCCGAATGTCTACTTTATCGGCGTTGACCAGTTCCAGGAATGGCCGTATGACGACGACACCAGCAACGACCTCCCCAACCTGGCGGGTCTGAACTTCCCCGAAGACCAGGCTGGCTTCCTGGTGGGCGCCCTGGCGGCCATGATGACCGAGACCGGCAAGATTGGCTCTGTCTGCGGTACTGATGCTGTCCCGCCCGTCTGGCGCTTCGGTGAAGGCTATCGCGCCGGCGCTGCCTACATTGACCCGAACGTGGAAGTCTTCGTGGTCTATCACAGCGATGTCGGCTTCGACAAGACCTTCGTTGACCCCGAATGGGGCGCAGCGACCGCCGACACGATGATTGACAACGGCGCGGATGTGATCTTTGGCGCAGGCGGTAAGACCGGCAACGGCGCCGTCACTCAGGCGGCTGCGCGCGGCGTCTATGCCATTGGCGTGGACACCGACCAGTATTACACCCTGCCCGAAGCAGCCTCCCGCATGCTCTCCAGCGCCATGAAACTGATCACCCCCGGCGTTGCCGAACTGATTGCCATGGCCAAGGATGCCCAGGCTGGCGGCGCGGCCTTCCCGGCCGGTAACTACATGGGCGATGCTGGTTACGCTCCGTTCCATGACCTCGACTCTGTTATTCCGGCTGAGGTCAAAACCCGCATGGAAGAGATCAATGCCATGCTGCTGAGCGGCGAACTCCAGACCGGCGTTCCGCCCGTGAAGCCGTAATCGCTCTAGCCTTTACCCCAACAGGGGAAAGGGAAACTCCCTTTCCCCTGTTTCATGAGGATGCATCTTGCCTGATTGCGGCAAACAAAGGTTGAAATGCAACCATCCAGGGTTAAAAACTTCTTCAAGAATCTCCTGACTTCAGCAGGGGAATCTATGCTGGTGCCTCTGCTGGCTGTTCTCACGGCGGTGGTTGTCGGGGGAGTCGTCATTGTTGCCGTGGGCGGGAATCCGTTCTTTGCCTACATTGGACTTATTCAAGGTTCTTTCGGGTCGGCCAAAGCGTTGAGTGAGACTGCCGTCTGGGCCACGCCCTACATTTTTGCCGGCCTGGCTGTGGCGCTCGCCTTCAAGGGCGGTTTGTTCAACATCGGCGCGGAAGGTCAACTGGCCTTTGGCGCCGTGACTGCCGCGCTGATCGGGTATGCGCTGCCTGATTGGCTCGGTACAGATCTGCCTGCTATCATTCATATTCCTCTCGCAGTGGGGTTGGGGGCGCTGGCCGGCGCGCTCTGGGCTGCCATCCCCGGAGCGCTGAAAGCCTATACGGGCGGCCACGAAGTCATCAACACGATCATGATGAACTATATCGCTCTCAATCTGACCAGTTTCCTGCTCAACGGCCCGATGCGTGACCCGAACCCGATTGATCTCTCTGCCCAGACACCCGAAATTGCCCTCAGCGCCCGCATCCCCCCCTTGTTTGAAGGGCTGCGCTTCCACTGGGGATTCATTCTGGCGCTGGTGGTGGCTTTCCTGGTTTACATCCTGATTTGGAAGACGACCCTGGGCTTCGAAATCCGCACAGTCGGCTCCAACCCAGATGCAGCCCAATACGCCGGCATTAACGTCAAGCGAACGATCGTAATCAGCATGGCGCTTTCCGGACTCCTGGCCGGCATGGCCGGGACGATCGAAGTTACCGCCTTGAACTACCGGCACGAACTCGGTTTTTCCATTGGCTACGGGTTTGACGCCATTGCCATCGCTCTGCTCGGCAAAACCCATCCTCTGGGTGTCGTGCTGGCGGCGATCTTGTTCGGCGCCATGCGAAACGGCGCCACCCGCATGCAATTCCTGACCCAAATCCCGGTGGATGTTATCTCGGTGATCCAGGCTCTCATTCTGCTCTTCGTTGCGGCAGACGCGATCATCCGCTATATATACCGGTTCAAGACCCGCGGTGAACGTGTCGTGCTTACGCGCGGCTGGGGCGGCTAAGGAGACGACATGGACTGGAAACGTTTCAGTTTCATTACCCTGGTAATCGTCCTTCTGTTCACCGTTGTGGTCTTGGTGGGCAGCGCGGCGCAAAAGCCGGTCGTCATCATTGCCAGCATGCTGGCCACCACTCTGACTGTTGCCACCCCCCTGACGCTTGGGGCGCTTTCCGGTATCTTCTGCGAACGCTCCGGCGTGGTCAACATCGGCATCGAGGGGATGATGCTGACGGCCGCCTTCTTTGGCTGGCTGGCCGCAATCTATATGAATTCGATTTTTGGCTTTTCTTCGATGCCCAGCCTGATCGTCGGCGTGCTGTTTGCCATCCTGAGCAGTGTCCTCATGTCGCTCCTGCATGCAGTGCTCTCGGTTACGTTCAAGGTTGACCAGATCATCGGCGGGACGGTCATCAATATCCTGGCGGTGGGCGTCACCGGATTCCTCAACCGCCAGTTGTTCTTCGAGAAAGGCAGCGTCTTCGGCGGCAATGTGCCTCACGCGCCGGGGACGCTCCCCATTATCCACGTTCCTGTCCAGGAAGGAGTCGAGGCTATCTGCAAACTCACCGGCGGAACGGAAGGCTGCCAGACCCTTGCCAACGCCTTTGGCAAGGTCTTCGACCAGCAGCCAATTACCATTGCGGCCATCCTGCTGGTCATCCTCAGTCACTTTATTCTCTTCAAAACCCGCTGGGGATTGCGTACCCGCGCTGTTGGCGAGCATCCTCGCGCCGCCGATACGCTTGGCATCAACGTACAACGGATGCGCTACCTGAACGTTTTGATTGGCGGCGTGATGGCCGGCCTGGCAGGGGCGTATTTCACCCTCGAATCGGTGCCCTCCTTCGAACCGGTGATGACCAACGGGCGCGGCTTCATTGCCCTGGCGGCCATGATCTTTGGCAACTGGACACCCTTCGGGGCATGGGCCGCCTCCCTCGTCTTTGGCGCCGCGCAGGCCTTGCAAATCAACATGCAAGTCTTCCGGGACGTGATCCCGGCGCAATGGACCATCCTGCAGAACTCTTACGTTGTGGGTCTGACCCCTTATATCCTCACCATGATCATCCTGACCGGGATCATCGGCAAGACCATCCCGCCGGCAGCCGATGGCCAGCCATACGAGAAATAAGAGGCCGCCATGACCGAACAACCCATCGTCCTCGAAGCCAAAGGCATTACAAAAAATTTCCCCGGTGTGCTGGCCAACGACCAGGTGGATTTCGACCTGCGCAAAGGCGAGATCCACGCCCTGCTCGGCGAGAACGGCGCCGGCAAGACCACCCTGATGAATATCCTCTACGGGTTATACAAGCCCGACAGCGGCGAGATCAAAGTCAATGGCCAGCCGGTCGTCATCCATTCCCCCAAGGATTCGATCGAGGCCGGCATCGGTATGGTTCACCAACACTTCATGCTCGTCCCGGTGTTCACGGTGGCCGAGAACATTATGCTTGGCGACGAAACCACCCGCTACGGCGTTCTCGACCAGAAGGCGGTCGTCCGGCGGGTGAAAGAACTCTCCAAACAATACAGCCTGGAAATAGACCCGAACGCCATTGTTGGCCAACTGCCGGTCGGCGTGCAGCAACGGGTGGAAATCATCAAGGCCCTATATCGCAACGCGCAAATCTTGATCCTGGATGAGCCTACCGCAGTCCTCACCCCACAAGAAGCAGATGACCTGTTTGTCATCATGCGTGAACTGACAAGACGAGGCGTGTCCATCATCTTTATCACTCACAAACTCAAGGAAGTGCTCGCCATCGCCGACCGCATCACCGTCATGCGCGCCGGGCGCGTGGTGGGTACGGTGGACCCGAAAGACACGAACGAGCAAAAACTCGCCGCCATGATGGTCGGGCGCGAGGTCATCCTGAAGGTCGAGAAAAAACCCGCCCAGCCTGGCAAGCAAGTTCTCGAGGTCGAAGGACTGAGCGTTCATGACTGGCGCGGCCTGGAGACCGTGCGCGGCGTCACCTTCCAGGTGCGCGCCGGGGAAATCCTCGGCATCGCCGGCGTGCAGGGCAACGGCCAGACCGAACTGGTCGAAACTCTCACCGGCCTGCGTCCCAGCGCAGGAGGCAAAATCCGGTTCAGCGGCCAGGACATGACCGGCAAATCCCCCCGCCTGCTCACCGAAACCGGCATGGCGCACATTCCCGAAGACCGCCAGCGGCACGGCCTGGTGCTTTCCTACCCCGTCGCAGATAACCTGGTGCTCAACACCTACTACAAACAGCCTTTTGGCGTGCGCGGCATTATGCAGCCTGCCGCAATTGACGCCAACGCCCGCAAACTGATCCAGGACTTTGACATCCGCACTCCCTCCCCTTATGTGAACGTTGGCAAACTCTCCGGCGGCAACCAGCAAAAGGTCATTGTGGCGCGCGAACTCAGTCACGAGATCAACCTGCTCATTGCCAACCAGCCCACCCGCGGCCTGGACGTCGGCTCCATCGAATACATCCACCAGGAAATCGTGGCCATGCGCGACCGCGGCCTCGGCGTCCTGCTTGTCTCGGCGGAACTGGACGAGATCATGGCCCTCTCCGACCGCATTGCCGTCATGTACCGCGGACAAATCGTTGTCACGGTGGACGCCAACAAAGTCACGCGCGAACAACTCGGCTTGTGGATGGCCGGCGCGCATCCCGAAGAATGAGCCTGTCCGATTGACAAAACGCCGGGACGCGGCCGCCTGCGCCCCGGTATTTTTCTTCCATGCACCGCCCCCTTCTCCGGACCCGGAGCCTGCCCCGGCTGATTGGCATTCTCCTCCCCATAGCAAAATCATCGTTCTTGTGTTATAACAGCCGCTCTATGAGCCTGTTTCGCCGCTTGCTGGTTCTTGTTTCCCTTTCCCTGCTGGCAGCCTGTTCCAGCATGGCGGCATCGTCGCCCTCCCTCGGCGGCATCCACCCCACGCAGACCGAAACCGCCTCCCCGACGAGCACCGCCACCGTCCCCCCCACCCCCACGCAAACGCCCTCCCCTGCGCCCACTGAAACATCCACCGCCACTCCCGCGCCATCGCCGGTCACCCTCATGGCGGTCGGCGACATTATGCTGGGGCGCACCGTCGGCGAGCAGATTCTGGAAGAAGGCCCGCAGATCGTCTTTGCCGATGTACAGACTCTCCTCTCCACCGCCGACATCCTGGCAGGCAACATCGAATGCGCTATAACCGACCGCGGCGAGCCTGAAGCCAAATCCTACACCTTTGCCGCGCCGCCCATCAGCGCGCAGGCGCTCGGCCTGGCTGGGTTCGACATTGCCATCCTGGGCAACAACCACGCCCTGGATTACGGCCAGGCGGGCATCGCCCAGACGCAGCAACTGCTGTCGGAGCAGGGGGTGGCCACCGTCGGCTTCGGGATCGCGGGGCAGGCTGCAGGTCCGCTGGTGATCGAGAAGAACGGCCTGCGCATTGCCTTCCTCTCCTACGTGGACGTACCGCGCGAATACTTGGGCTTCGACACCCGCGACTGGATCGCCACCGACACTACACCCGGCATCGCCTGGGCGGACGTGGATAACATCCAGGCTGGTGTCAGCGCCGCCAGGCAGCAGGCCGATGTCGTCATCGTCTTCATCCACTTTGGCTACGAGGGCAACGAACTGCCCGTGCGCTTCCAGCGCGATGCCGCCGTCGCAGCCATAGACGCCGGGGCGGCGGCAGTTATCGGGTCCCACCCGCACCTGCTGCAGCACGTGGAAGAATACCACGGCGCGCTGATCGCCTACAGCCTGGGCAATTTCGTTTTCGATGATTTCGACATGCCCGAGAACCGTTCTGCCATCCTGCGCCTCATCCTGGATCAGAACGGACTGGTTTCCTATGACTGGTTCCCGGTGGTCATCGTGGATGGACTGCCTCAGCCGGCTACCGCCGAACAAACCGCCGAGATCCTGCGTATGTTGGCGCCCTGATCGAAACCGCCATGCCCCATGTGTGACTTTTGGGGGATGGTCTTGCAAGCCCTGGCAATCATCCGGCGTCGTTTTCCGGGAAATCGATTCTGTTATAATGAAATCACAGATTGCGCAAAGCATGGCCAAATTTGCGCTTTGAGTAAATCAAAGGAGGAATGAATGTCCCGTTTGTTCAAAATCGCCTGGGTACTCCCTGCTCTCTTCCTGCTCGTGCTCACCTCTTGCAACCTCGGTGGCTCAACACCTGACCCAAATGTCTTCTACACACAGGCTGCCGAGACTCTCATCGCCGCCCGCACCGAGACCTCCCTGGCCGCCTCCCCCACGCCGGAATCTTCGCCCACGCCGTTCGACACGCCCATCCCTGAGCCGAGCAACACCCCGCTGATCACCAACACCTTTACCCCGGGCGCCGCCACCAATACGCCCCTGCCCATTAACACCCCTGCGGCAACCCAGAGCGCATCCTGCGATAACGCCCTGTTCGTTGACGACATCACCATCCCAGACTACTCCGAAGTTCCCGCCGGCTCCACCTTTGTCAAAACATGGCGTTTCAAGAACCTCGGCCCCTGCACCTGGACGACCTCCTACCGGGTGGTCTTCAGTTACGTTACCGACACCGGCAAGAACGGCGTCTTCACCCCCCCGGGGCCGGTCAACTTCCCGGAGACCGTCCTCCCCGGCGAAGAGGTGGACCTGTCGGTCACCATCACCGCCCCCACCAAGCCGGAAGGCTACGGGGTTGTGTTCCGCCTGCAAAACGACAAGGGATACAACTTCGGTCCCGAGTTCTGGCTCATCTTCGTCGTCAGATAAGTTCCGCCTCCATGACATTGGCCCAGGCCGTCAAAGCGCAGGCCATCCGCCTCGGGTTTGACCTCGCCGGCATTACCACACCCGAACCGCCGCCCCATTGGCCGGTCTTCCAAGACTGGCTGTCCATGGGGCGGCATGCTTCCATGAAGTACCTGGAAGACCCGCGCCGCGCCGATCCGCGGCTCGTGATGCCCGACTGCAAATCTATCCTCGTGCTGGCGGCCCGCTATCCCGCCCCCGACCCCCTCCCCAACCCTCCCCCATTTCGTACTACAGAAATGGGGGAGGGCAGGGCGGGAGCCGGACGCGTCGCCTCCTACGCCTGGGGACGCGATTACCACCTCGTTCTGCCCGAAAAACTCAAATCCCTAGTCGGCTTCATCCAGCAGGAGACCGGTGCGCCGGTCCCCTACCGAATCTACACCGACACCGGCCCCCTGCTCGAACGCGATCTAGCCCAGCGCGCCGGTTTGGGCTGGATTGGCAAAAACACCTGCCTCATCCACCCCGAACTGGGCTCCTACTTTTTCCTGGCCGAACTCCTGCTCGGCATTGAACTCGAACCCGACCCGCCCTTTTCCTTTGACCATTGCGGCACCTGCACTCGCTGTATCGAAGCCTGCCCCACCGGCTGCATCCTCCCCGACCGCACCCTGGATGCCCACCGCTGCATCTCGTACCTGACCATCGAAAACAAAGGCAGCATCCCGTCCGAACTGCGCCCCTTGATAGGAAATTGGGTTTTTGGATGCGACATCTGCCAGGCCGTCTGCCCCTGGAACCAACGCCCCAAACCGGACCCGCAGCCTGCTTTTGCGCCCCGAGCGGGCGTCCCGGCCCCCGACCTGACCGCCGAGTTGTCGCTCACGCCGCAGCAGTTCAACCGAAAGTTCAGCGAAAGCCCCGTGCAGCGCGCCCGGCGGCGCGGCTACCTGCGCAATGTGCTGGTTGCTATCGGTAACAGCGGAGAGGCTGCCGCTGTCCCGGCGCTGGAACGCGTGGCCGATGGAGAGGACGCCCTGCTGGCCGAACATGCCCGCTGGGCGCTGGAGCAAATCAATTCTGGTATAAATCACACATAACCATGAGCAGACTTCTCATCGCCACCAATAACAAAGGCAAAGTTCTTGAGATTAAGGATATCCTAGCCGATCTGGGATTGACCCTGCTCACCCCTGCCGACCTCGGCCTGAGCCTTGAAGTCCCTGAAGACGGCCACACCTACGCCGAAAACGCTGCCAGGAAAGCCGCCGCATTTGCCGCCGCCAGCGGCCTGCCCTCGCTGGCAGACGATTCTGGCCTGGAGGTGGATGCGCTGGACGGGCGGCCCGGCTTGCACTCCAACCGTTTTGGCCCGCAGCCATCCACCGAGGCCGGCCGACGCCGCTACCTGCTGGAGCAGTTGCAGGGCAAACCGCGTCCCTGGACAGCGCGCTTCCGCGCCACGATTGCTGTCGCGCTCCCGGGCGTGGAAGTAAGATTTGCGTCCGGGGAGTGCGAGGGGGAGATCATCCCCGTCGAACGCGGGACGGGCGGCTTCGGCTACGATCCGCTCTTCCTGCTGCCTGATTTGGGGAAGACTATGGCAGAACTCGATGCAAAAGACAAAAACCGCCTGAGCCACCGCGCCCGGGCGCTGCAAAATGCCATTCCGATCTTGAAAGAAATTTTGGATGATTAGGGGGGAATCCCTACCCCGCGCTTAAGCCCCGGGGGTGTAGGGAATGGTTGTCAGGAACACAGACAGCAACTTTGCCAGCCGCCTGGGTTGTTCGAGCATAACCAGGTGGCCGGCGCCGTCAATGGTCTGGAGCGCCGCGCCGGGGATGGAGGCCGCCAGCGCGGAGGAGTAGCGCGGCGGGGTGAGTTTATCCTCCGTTCCGCAGACGACCAGCACCGGGGTCCGAATGGAATCGAGGCGCGAGGTAACGTCGAAACGGTCGCAGGCCAGCAGGTCGGCGTAAAGCAGGGTCGGGCGGACAGTCGTCAGTTGTTTCAGGTTCTGTTCCGCCAGGCTGGCGGAAGTCTGGGGGCCGCAGACGAGGTTGTGAAAGTCCTGCATGGCAAAAGCAGCCGTCGAAGGGCTGGCCGCACCTTCGAGGATGGAGGCAGGCACCGGCAAGCGCGCCCCTGTGGATACCAACCCCAAACCGGCCGTCCGGTCCGGGTAATCAAGCGCCAGCGTAAGGGCGATGGCGCCGCCCAGGGAATGGCCGACGAATACCGCCCGCCAGATGCCGATGGCGTTCATCAGGTCTACCACAGCGCGGGCATGATCGTCTACCGATTGGCGCGCCGGGCCGCTTGATTTGCCGTGGCCGGGCAGGTCGGGGGCAAAAACGCGGGTATCGGCAAGGCGGCGGATCTGGGGCGGCCAGGATAAGCAATCGCCGCCCACACCGTGCAGGAGCACCATGGGCGGTCTCTTTACGCTGCCCCCCTCATGAGAAAAATAATACAATCCCAAAGCAAGCGGCATTGCAGGGTTTACTTTTTGGCGGAGTGGTGGAGTTGATCGGCGGCTTCTTCCGAAAGGGGGATGTACACCTGGATGAGGGTCCCTTTGCCGGGCGCAGACTGGATATTGAGCACGCCGTTGACCAGTTCGGTGCGCTCGTGCAGGTTGACCAGGCCGAGGCTGCCGCGCTGGTCGTAGGCGCGGGTGACGGCCTCCACGTCGAACCCCCTGCCGTCATCCTGCACTTCCAAACGAATAATATCCTTGCCAGACGGCAGCAGGCGCACCCAGATGTGGGGAGCCTTGGCGTGCTTGCGGGCATTATTGACCGCTTCTTCGGCAAGGTAGAAGATGACGCTCTGCTTGCCCATTTCCACGTTTTCCAGCAGGCTTTCATCCACCTGAACCTGAACGTCCTGCGAGTAGGTTTCCTTGATCTTCTCTGCCATGGACTTCAAAGCGGCGGTCAGCCCCTGGCTTTCCAGCACAAGCGGCCGGAGGGTAAAGAGCATGTGGCGGATCTCTTTGGTCGTGCGCCGGGCGAGGTCTTCGATGCGGTTGAGTTCTTCGCGGGCGCCGCGCGGGTCGCGGGTAATCATACGCTGTACGAGGTTGATGCGCATGGCAATCGCCGATACGGACTGGGTGGGGCCGTCATGCAGGTCGCGCGCCAGTTTCTTGCGCGCTTCTTCCTGGACCTCGATCATGCGGTCGCGTTCGTCGAGCAGTTCCTGGTAGAGACGGGCATTCTGGATGGCGAATACCGCCTGGCGGCCCAGAATATCGAGGGTCTCGCACCGGTCGGCGGTAAAATATCCTGCCTGGGGATGACCGAAGAGCAAGATTCCATACGCATCGAAACCGCTGCGCAGAGGGAAGCAGTAAACTTCCTCGCAGGTGCGGAAGGTTACTAGGTGTCCCAATTCGGTGTCTTTTTTGACCTCCTTGAGCAACACCGGCTGGTCCTTCTCGAGGGCCTGGCCAATGGCGCCTTTTTGTCCGGGCAAGACGGCGCGTTTGTCGGCCGGAGTGAGGCGGCGCGCCGAGGCAATTTCCAGTGTGCCGCTTTTGGAAAAGAGCATAACCACGCTAATGAGTCGTTCGTCGGCGGTCACATCTGGGTCGGTGTTGACAGCGGTCAGGCTGAGGTCGAGGACGGAATCGAGCACGCGCTGGTAGTTCAGTGTGCTGGCAAGGGTGGAGGTGAGCCGATAAATGGCACGGATGCGGTCGTGCTCGATGCGCCGTTTCTGCATTTGGGCCTCGATGCGCGCCTGGTAATCATGACGCAAAATCCGGTAGAGACGCGTGCCGACAAAAGAAAATATCAGGCCGCCCAGCAGAAGCAAGACGGCCGCGCCTGCCGGGAAGAATAAGGCATAGGGATGCGTTGACTGGATTGCCGTGACTATCATTTGTATTAGGCTGACCAGGAAGACAGTTACCAACATACCGCGCCACTCGAAATAAAGGGCGGCAATCATGATGGGTAATGTCCCCAGCCACCAGAGGGGGCTGGCAAAACCACCGGAGAGGAAGAAATACAAACCAACTGTCAGCAGGTCCAGGCCCAGGCAAACATAACGGTGGTATGGCAGGCGGATGTTCAGGCCGGTCAGCAGCGTGAGCGCCAGATTCCATGACAAGAAAACAAGGAGAATGATATTCGGCCAGGCAGCCAGGTCCCCCCACAGGGAAAGGGAAATCACCGCCCCAACGATGGACAGCCATCGCAGGGACACCGCAAACCAGTCAGCAAGGTAGGGAGAATCGTGAGAACGCATACCGCTTACATGATACCTGATTTTTAATCCAGACGCCTATTGCCTGTAATAAACTGTAATGGAATTGTCAATTTCGCACCGCGACAAATATCAAAACGTTCTCCGCAGGAACAGTCGGAACCTAAGCGGCAGCCAGGCATAGACGAGTTTTCGCACCTGGGCGCGCAGCCAGAGCCATGAGAGTCCGCCGCCGCGTTCGCGGGCGTAGATCTTGAGCATGTCGGGATAACAGACCGAATCATCCTTGACCGATTTGCCGGCCTCGTGCAGGCGGAAGGTGGCCCAGCGGTGCGGCACGTAGAGCAGGCGGGATATTTTCGCCAGTTTGACCCACAGATCGTAGTCAAAAGCGAAGAAGAAATCGAGGCTCAGCGGACCGACCTGCCGGTAGAGGCCGGCGCGGAAGAATGTCGTGGCCTGCGGGATGTGGACCGAGCCGCGCAGCAATTTCCGGTAATCTGTCTGACGGGAGGCAAAGCGGCCGATAACCTTGCCGTCTGCATCCGTTATATCCGCGTCGCCATAGACCATGCCCACGTCGGGGTTGGCCAGCAGGGTCTGCACAGCATCGGAGACCGCGCCGGGGTAATAGGTATCGTCCGAATTCAGCCAGGCTAGAATCTCCCCTTTAGCGCGCGCAAACCCTTTGTTGAGCGCGTCCGCATGACCCTTGTCTTTTTCGGAGACCCACCAGGCCAGCCGGTCGGCGTATTTCTCGATGATTTCGACCGAGCCGTCTTTCGAGCCGCCATCCACGATGATGTATTCGATGTTCGGGTAATCCTGCTCCAGCACCGAGCAAATGCAGGCTTCGAGAAAGCGGGCTTGATTGTAGGACGGGGTAATGATCGAGACGAGCGGGAGTTGGGTATTCAAGTTACGGCCTCAAGTCGTAGATTAGATATCCATCTCCCTGGGACAGGAGAGGAAATTGGGCGGAAAGATACTGCGCCAGTTCGGGCTGGTTCTCCAGTTCGGGCAGGGAGGTGACAACGAACAGGTCCATGCCCGCAGTCTGCTCTGCAAAAGTGGATCCAAACTCAGGCTGCTGCTGGCCGGCCAGCAGGCGCATGTTCCAGTCGGCGACGGTCAGCCACTGAGAACCGCTGACCCAGCCGAAATAAGCCAGGCGGCAACCATAATCCCCGGAGAGTTGAATGACCGCTTTATCATGGCCGATGAGATCGCCCAGTTCCTGCCAATAGGCGACCTCGTGGCGGTAATCGGCAGCAGCAAAGATGTTGCGAACATCCCACATCTTCATGCTCACTGCAAGGAGAAGCAAGGCTGTCACTGCCGGCCAGACCCAGCGGGACTCTAGGCTTCTAAGCCAGAGCAGGAATGCATCTGCGGCAGGCATTATCCCGATGGCGATGATCAGCACGATCGGCAGGTGGTAATAATCGTGGGTCAGGAGATGATAGGGAAATACCATGCCATAGGTGACATAACCGATGCCAAGGCCAATCCACAGCCAACGGAACTGCCGCGCCGGGAAGAGGAATGTTCCCAGCAACGCCAGCAGGAAGGGCAAGAAACCGCCGAAACCGGCTGTCTGGAACAGCCAGCGGACGTAGAATGACCGATCGGTTAGCAGGGCTGGGAAGAAGCGCAGCGAAAATTGTCCACCCAGACTGCCTTCAAAAAAGATGCCGTAGATGTAATACAGAATGGTCGGCAAGGCAGTCAATCCGGCCACCAGCCACGTTTGACCGTCCAGGATGATCTTCCGAAAAGATTTGCGGCTTAAGACCAACCCGATTGCCGCCCCTGCCAGGGGAAAGACCGCCACCGATTTGATCAGGATCGCCAGCCCGAGCAGGAGACCGGCCAGCACGGCCGCGCCGCGCGTGCGGCATGTCTCCCAGCGGTACAGCGCCCAGAGCGCCCAGGCCATCATCGCCACCATCAGCGGGTCAGGCATGAAAGTACGGCTGGCAATGACCCCGAATTGCAAGAAAAGGAAATAAGCCAAGGCAATCACACTGCCATCCCGCAGCGACAGGCTGCGCCCCAGCAGCCAGAGCGCAATGCCGCCTGCCAGCCAGAATAGCGAGGAATATGCCCGTCCCACCCAGATGTTCTCGCCGGTTAGGCGATACGTCAGGGCCGCAAGCATTTCCAGAAGCGGAGGTTCAATCAAGGCCTGCTGTTGCCATTGCTCCACTGCAATGGCCTGTTTCCATGACTCGACATTCTCCAATCCGGCGTAATACATCCCGCGGGCGATCAACAGGGCGCGGTACTGCCGCACCATGTAGAAATCGTTGGGCAGATCGGTCAGGTCGTAGAGGCGAATTCCCAGCCCAGCGGCAAAGAGAAAAATGACCAGCAACAATTGCCAGGTTTTCTGCCAGTTCATTTGCTGTTTCATCAACGTCTCCTCCCGCTACGGCTGTTGCAACGGATGTCCGAGGTCAAAGATGAGATACTCATCGGTCTCAATGTAAACCGGATAATTCTCATACAGTAAATTCTTGATGAGCGGTTGGTTCTCGAATTCTCCCATCAACGTCACCAGGAAATACTGCTTGCCGGCCGTGTCTTCCTGAAATTGCTTGATGTAATCAATATCCAGCCCGGCCTGGTAGCGGACTTCGATGTCGGCAGCGGTGTACCAAGGAGTGCAGAACTGCCAGCCCCAATAGGCCAGGCGGTAGCCATAATCGTGCGTCAGGCAGGCGACCGAGGCGTTGTGGCCGAGTTGGTCGCCGATTTCGGCCCAGAAGGCGGCTTCGTGACGGTAATCGTCCAACATCCGGTCACGGCCGACCCAGGCTTGCCAGGCAACACCGCCCAACAGCAAGCCAATGAGCACCAGGCGAGGGAAAAGCCCGGGGCTGCGCTCGAAGAAACGCTCGAAGAACAGTTGCAGGCTGATCGAGAGGGAAATCGCCACCAGCGGGATGAGCGGAAGTTGGTAGTAGTAATGCGTGTAAAACGCGTAGGCAAAAACCAGACCGTAGAGCAGGTAGCCAACCCACAGCCCGGCTAACAGAGAGCGTTCCTGCTTTCGGTCGGCGAGGAAGATGCCCATCGCTGCCAGCAGGCTGACGCCGAAGCCGGTCACGTAATTGATAACATACTCCCAGCGGAAGTAGAAGGCGGGGTCAATCCATAATTCCGGGAAGAATTGCAAGGTGAAATAGCCTTGCAGCGAACCGGAAAGCGACCCATTGAGGGCATAGACCAGAGTCGGAAGCAGGAACAGACCGCCGATGACCCACACCTGGGCGTCGCGCACAGCACGCTTCAGTCCCAGGCTGCCCAGCGCCACACCGGCCACCGCGCCGCCGAGCATAAACACGATAACGTTCTTCACCAGCAGCGCCGCTCCGCCGAAAAGTCCCAGCAGGATAGCCCACTTCCAGGCGCGGGTGTTCTGCCAACGGACAAGCGCCCAGATGGCGAAGACGAACAGAGCCGTCATCAGCGGGTCGGGTTGGAAGGAGCGGCTGGCAATCACACCAAAGGGCGCAAAGAGATACAGCAGCAGGC
This sequence comes from Anaerolinea thermophila, assembly GCA_020722345.1. GTDB lineage: Bacteria > Chloroflexota > Anaerolineae > Anaerolineales > Villigracilaceae > UBA877. The sequence continues at coordinate 17,235 of DYKZ01000041.1, forward strand.
CGATCAGCGCCGGCCAGTGGGAGGTCAACTCACGGATGAGCAGGAAAAGCGCCAGCCCGCCCAGCACCCAGAAAAGCGAAGAGTAAATGCGCGCCACCCACAAATACTCGCCGGTCACTCGCCAGGTTTGCGAGACGAGAGTCTCCATGATAGGCGGCTCAAGGTTACCCAGGTTGCCTTTGGCGGCCACATCTCGCTGCCAGGCAGTCGCCTCGGGCAAAAATTGATAATACATGGCGCGCGCCTTGAGCGCCGAGAACAACTGCCGCGTGGGCGCAAAATCGAGCGGCAGGTCGGTCAGGTCATAGAGACGCAGGGCAAACCCGGCCAGAAGAGCCAGGACAAGAACAAGAGTCCAGGCCCAGCGGCGCGGGCGGAGAAGGAAGTCTGTCAGGGATTTCATCGGCTCACCATACATTCGAAAATCTGTATTTTGACAATTGTCTCGAGCAGAGCGCAGGCAGGGGACTCGCTCAGGGCCGGCCCGCGCTCCTCGATTACCGAAGCGGGGGTTTGACCCTCAGCCGGGTTCACCAGGACGAACAGCCGGTCGAAATTTGATTCGCCGGCGTAGAGCCGGTCGTAGAGACCGTGCAATTCGGCATAATACCACACCGAGGCGTCATCCGGCGGGGCGACTACGAGCGTATCCCGACCGGCGGCCTGCGCCCCGACGAACAGGACGGCCTGTTCCTCGTCGCCCTGAAGCGCCCACAGGCGAGGTAATTCGCGCAGGATGACTGCCGAGCGCGTTAAGACAGGAACAAGCAGGAGAATTGTAGCAACTGCCGCCGGCGGCGCGGCGCGGACCCGCAGCCTGCTTGCCCCTCCCCACAACCCTGCCGCCGCCCAGAGAATGACCAGCGGCAGCAGCCCAAACCAGACTTTGCCCCAGGCATTCGGGCGCTGGATGACCAGAAGGAGAACAACCCAGACGGCAGACGCGGCTTGCAAAGGGACGCGGGTAGGCGAAATCTTTTTGTGCAGGAGCAGGCTCAGGGTCAGCCCCGCCGCGAGCAGGAGGCGAATCGCCGGCGGCACGCGGGAGGTCCATTCAGTCCAGGTCTCGGCCAGGCGATGCGCCAGAGTCTCCGGGTAATCTGACCAGGGAACGGGGGCAACGAAGCCGTTGGCAAAGAATTTCTCCGCGCCGGTGTAGATGAGAATGGGCAGGTACAGGAGCAGGGTCAGCGTTGCCGCGGCCAGACCGGAGACCAGCCACCAGGTCAGAAAGTCGCGGCGGGAGGCGTAGCCGGGGAGGGCGGCGCGCCAGTTCTCCCAGAACATCCAGAGAAAGGCGATCCCAAAAGGGAGCAGGAAAACCGGCACGGTGTACATGCCCAGCGCCGAAACGAGGACAAGGAGCGCCCAGACAAAGCGGTTTTTGCCCTGGCGGACGGCATGGGCGAGCAGGAGCAGCACGAGGCCGAAAAGCGCCACAAGGGTATAGCCGCGGGCGTTGGTGGAGTAGTTGACGGCGGCAGGTGAGACCGCTATCAGGAGCGTCGCGCCCAGGCCGACCCAGCGGTCGTAGTGGCGTTTGCCGAGGGCATAGAGCGCCGGGATGAGCAAAACGCCCGCTGTAAAGGCAGGCAGCCGCACCGCCCAGGGGGCATTGCCGAAAAGTTGGGTGGAAAAATAGACGAGGATAGAGTGGAAAACGTGGTTGTTGGGCAGGTGGTAGTCGGTGACGGCGACGCGCAGGGAATGGGCAAAGGCCATGTAGGTGTAGGCTTCGTCATGGTGGAGGGAGGAGTAAAGGTACTCGAAGCGGTACACCACGCCGGCAGCGGTGATAAGGAGCAAGAGCGCCAGGAAAGGCATTTCGGCTTTGGGGATGCGCAGGCCGCGCAGGGAGGCGAGCATGTCCGCCCACATGCGGCGGAAAAACAATCCCACCTGTCCCCAGCGGCGCAGGAAGGTGAGCGCGGCAAGGGCAAACAAGGCCAGCCCACCGGCGGCAAATAGCGCCTTGAAAACGACGAGATTATCAGGGGTGAGGCTTTCGAACTCGCCGTCCGGCATCACGCTATCGGTCAGGTGATTGAGCGAGTCGAAGGGCAGGAAGGCCGGCGCCAGCAGGGTCAGGCCGAGCAGGCAGAAGAGGACAGCCAGAAGCCAGGAGAAACGGCGACGCATCTTATCGGTCCAGGCGCAGGCGGCGCGTGCGGACGCGGTCGTACCAGTCGCGCAGTTTCGTCAAACCAAGCAACGACAAGAATGCCAGCAGGATGTGTTTCCAATCGCCAAGGGCCGTGCGCGGGTGCAGACGGAAGGACCTGCCGTAGGCGCGTAGGGCGTCGCGCGGCTGGCCGGCATCGGTCAGGTAGAAAGCGTCGAAACGGTGGACACCCGCCCAGATGCGCTTCTCGTGCGCGGCAATGATCTCTGCAAACTCAGGCTGCGCCTTCAAGTCCTCGATGAGCATCTTCGCTTCCCGTCCGTAGGCCGCGCCGCGGGTGCGGTTCTTGGCCGCCTCGTGGTAGCGCGCCGCCGCCCACACCTGCGGCACGTAGATCAGCGGGGCGAGGCGCGCCATCTTCATCCACAGCAGGTTGTCCATCAACAAGTGGTAGCGCGGGTCGAGATAATCCACCTGTTTCAGCACCGAATGGCGCATGAAGGCCGCCGGCTGGCAGATAATGTTGAAGGCTATCAGGTCGGCCAGGGAATATTGACGAGCGCGCATGATGTTGAACGGTTTTCCGTCGGCGTCAATGGAAAGCGCGTCGCCGTAAACCACCCCCGCCTCGGGCCGGGACCGGAAGGCTGTCACCGCGGCCGACACCGCCCCGGGCTGGTACACGTCGTCGGAGTTCAGCCAGCCGACGAATTCGCCGCGCGCCCGCTGGAGGCCTTTGTTGATCGCCTCAGACTGACCCGAATCCTTCTCCGACACCCACCAGGCCAGACGGTCCGCGTAGCGCCGGATGATCTCCACGCTGTTGTCGGTCGAGGCGCCGTCCACGACGATGTATTCGATGTTGGGGTAATCCTGTTCCAGCACCGAGCGGAGGGTGGCTTCGAGAAAGCGCCCCTGGTTGTAGGAAGGGGTGACGATGGTGACGAGAGGAAAGTCAGGCATA
>DYKZ01000042.1 GCA_020722345.1 Anaerolinea thermophila
CACAAAGATTACGAAGGAAAACTTTAAACCCCCTTTGTATACTTCGTGCCCTTTGCGTTTAAAAATTCTTGCACAAAAAACAAGCATTTCACTTCTAAGTTCCTAAATTGTGTAGAAATTCATGAGGCGGCCTATTCTCGCGCCGAATGGCCGAAAATGCAAGGAAAAAGGGCTATGAATTTTTACACAGCCTTCATCTTCTCCAGAATAACCTGCTGGAAGCGCTCGCGTACGCCCTCGAACGGGATACGCTGCATGATGGGGTCGAAAAATCCTTCCACCACCAGTTTCTCGGCTTCCGCCTGCGGGATGCCGCGCGACTTGAGATAAAACAACGGCTCGTCCTCCAGTTTGCTGACCGTGGCGCCGTGCGTGCAGCGCACGTCATCGGCCAGGATCTCCAGGCCGGGGATGCTGTCGGCACGCGCCGCCTGGCTGAGGATCAGGTTGCGGTTGGCCTGGTAGCCATCCGTCTTCTGCGCGCCGGGGGCCACATAGATCATCCCCTGCCAGACCGTGCGGCTGCTGCCTTTCAGCGCGCCCTTGTAGAGGAAGTCGGAGGTGGTGTGCGGGGCGAGGTGGTCCTGCTGGGTATCCAGGTCGAGGTGCTGCGAGCCATCGGCGAAATAGAAGCCGGACATGCGTCCCGACGAGCCTTCGCCGGCCAGTTCCAGTTCGGCAAACGCTTTGGTCAATTTCGAGCCGACCGCGCCGTAGATCCAGTCCAGGTTCCCGTCGCGTTCTACCTGGACGCGGGTGTGGGTGAAATTCCAGACGTGCCGCCCCCAGAACTGCAACTCGACGAATTTGAGCGCCGCGCCGCTCCCCACGCGGACCTCGAGGCTGCCGGCGTGCATGGACGCGTTTTCCTCGTTCGGCGAGGCCGTCTCGTGGACATAGGTGGCCGAAGCGCCGTCATCCACCCAGACGAGGATGTGGCTGACGTGCGCCAGCCCCCCGCCCGGGCCCCACAGGACGCTGTGGAGGGGCTGCTCCACGGTCACGCCTTTGGGAACATACAGGAGGATACCGTTCTGCGAAAAAGCAGAGGCCAGGGCGGCAAACTTGCCCTGCTCCGGGCGGACGATCTGCCCCGCCAGGCGGCTGACTAGTTCCGGGTGCTGGCGTTCGGCAGTCTGCAGGTCGGTGAAGAGCACGCCCTGTTCGGCAAGGGCAGGATCGAGGTCCAGCCGCGCGCCGCCGGGGAGCAGGATGGTCTGCCCGCCGTGCTGGTCGGCGGTGAGGGGCTTGAGCAGTTCCGCCGGGACAGGCGCCAGGTCCCGATAGGCTTCGGGGGCCGGCAGGCGGAAGTCCGCGGCGGGCAGGCCGCGCAGATCGGTGCGCCGCCAGGCTTCGTCGGTCGGGACGGGCATCGGCAGACGGGAATACGTCTCCCAGGCGCGGCGGCGAAAGCCGTCCAGCGCGCCGCCCGAGGGGAGCATATCCGCCGTGAGTGCAAAATCCCGGGCGGCGGAGACAACTTGCCTGGTTCTCGAAATGGTTATTTTTGGTTTTTCCTGCATGGTTTATCCGTTAGCACGTTAGCATGTTGGCACGTTGGAGGACTTACTAACCTATCGAGCCTTCCATCTGCAACTGGATGAGGCGGTTCATTTCCACAGCATACTCCATCGGCAGTTCTTTGACCAGCGGCTCGATGAAACCGGAGACGACCATGGTGGTGGCTTCTTCTTCCGAGAGGCCGCGGCTCATCAGGTAAAAGAGTTGTTCTTCGCCAACCTTCGAGACCGAGGCTTCGTGGCCGATGGTGACATCGTCCTCGTCAATCTCGATGTAGGGGTAGGTATCGGTGCGCGACTGCGGGTCGAGCAGCAGCGCGTCGCAGACGACATTGGATTTGACGCCGGTGGCGCCCTTGTAGACCTTGAGCAGGCCGCGGTAGGAGGAGCGTCCGCCGCCTTTGGAGATGGATTTGGAGATCACCTTGCTGGAGGTGTGCGGCGCAAAGTGCACCATTTTGGAACCGGCGTCCTGGTGCTGGCCGGGGCCGGCAAAGGCCATCGAGAGCATCTCGCCGTGCGCGCCGGGTTCCATCAGGTAGCAGGAGGGGTATTTCATCGTCACTTTGGAGCCGAGATTGGCGTCCACCCACTCATGGGTGGCGTCGGCAAAGACCTTGGCGCGCTGGGTGACGAGGTTGTACACATTCGTTGACCAGTTCTGGATGGTCGAGTAGCGCGAGCGGGCGCCGCGCTTGACGATGATCTCGATCACGCCGGAGTGGAAGGAGTCGGTGGTGTATTGAGGCGCGGTGCAGCCCTCGACATAATGCACCTGCGCGCCCTCGTCCACGATGATGAGCGAGCGCTCGAACTGGCCGACATTGGCCGTGTTCAGGCGGAAGTAAGCCTGCAGGGGCAGGTCCACCTTGACGCCTTTGGGGACATACACGAACGATCCGCCCGACCAGACGGCGCTGTTCAGCGCAGCGAACTTGTTATCTTCGATAGGGATGACCGTGCCAAAATACTCGCGGAACAGGTCCGGGTACTGGCGCAGTCCATCCTCGATGGAGAGGAAGATGACGCCCTGTTTTTCGAGGTGCTCCTGGATGGAGTGATAGACCATCTCGGAATTGTGAACAATCAAGCCTTCCGCCACAAAGTTGTGCGGTCCATCCACTTCGATGTCATAGACCATTTCCACACCGGCGGGCTGGATGGATTCCACGCGGGCATAGCCGAAATATTCATTGACGTGATTTCGGAAACTTGTCCCCTCCGCCATGGAATAGGTATGATGAAATTTCCGCTTGTTCATGCGTTCAAGCCGCTGTTCCGAGCGACAACCGAGCCGTTCGAAATCGCCGCTCAACATCATGCGATAGCCGAACATCACCCGGTCTTTGTCATGAGGATGCTTGCCTTCGAAGCGGTGAATATTCGACGTTCCAACCCCGCACATGACGGCGAGATTGCGAATATCCTGCAACAATTCCGGATTGGCGCTGGTCAATACCACATCCTTATTCTTGGCATGATCCCGGACATAGCCGTCTGAGTCCACATAGCCGCCGATAAAGGCAAGGATTTGTTCCTGCGGCAGCGTGGAAATCCATTGAGGGACTCTCTTCTCCAACGCGCCGCCGGAGAAACCATTAACTTCCAAAAACCGGGCCAAAACGGTTGAACCGACCGTCAACCGGTAGGGGTCACCGTTCTGGGCAGAAATGTCGAAGAGAGATGAAGTAACCTGCTTGAATTCGCCGCGCAGGGACGAGTCAGTGGCAGGGATAGCGACCTCCACGCGCGCTTTTTTATCCTCACGGTGGAGAAATCCATCGCCCATATACAGACCGAGCCACCACATCAGGTCTTTCGAGGTTTGCTCCGGCAAATGGACCGGGGTATGCCGCCAGTTGGTCTCTATTTCAGGATGTTCCAAACGGTAGTCCTTCCCGACATCGGGCAATGATTTCGCCACCGCCACCAGGTCCCCGACTTTGATGTCGCGCAGGTATTTCCAAGAGCGGATATACCGTCCGCGTTGTTTGCCTTCCTTGAGATGCAGTTCCAAGACAAGAAAAGGATGGTTTTCGGTAGCCTTGAGCGTCCGCACGCCAACTTTCATCTCATAAACCGGGCGCGACCCCTTGGGCATAACATTCTTGACAGGCGCGGGAATGATGCGGTTACTTTGTTCGTCCAGAGAGAAGACCACATCCCCGGGAACAATGTCACGCATGGGTACAAGACCGCGCGAAGTGTACACCTTCGCATTGCCACTCAGACATTCATACTGCGCGCCAAGCCCGGCCAGGAACTTGCGCTCCGCTTCGGGGACGCCCAGTTTGTCGAAAGTGTTCTTAATCGTATCCGGCACATCGTCCCAGGACTTCTGCTGCTTCTCGGTCGGCTTGACGTAGTAGTAGATGTCGTCCAGGTCAAGGCCGGAGATGTCGGCGCCCCACTTCGGCATGGGGCGTGAAAGGAAATGCTCCAACCCCTTCAAGCGAAAGTCGAGCATCCATTGCGGCTCGCCTTTCATGCGCGAGATATTTTCCACCACTTCCCGGCTCAAGCCTTTCTGCGACTTGAAAACATAGTTCTCCGGGTCGTGGAAACCGTATTTATACTGCCCAATATCTTCGAGAATCTTCGCCTCTTCGCTCATTTTTACCTCAGAGGTACCAATCAATCAGGCCGAGACCCCGTTCTCGTATTTCTCGCGCACCCAATCGTAGCCATGCTCCTCGAGATGCAGCGCCAGGTCGGGGCCGCCGGATTCAACGATGCGCCCATCGAGCATGATGTGGACAAAATGCGGCTTGATGTAATTCAGCAGCCGCTGATAATGCGTGATGACCAGCACGCCGAGTCCGGGGCCAGAAAGGGCGTTGACGCCTTCAGAGACAATGCGCAACGCGTCAATGTCGAGACCCGAGTCGGTTTCATCCAGAATGGCAATTTCCGGTTTGAGGGTGGCCATTTGCAGGATCTCGGCGCGCTTCTTCTCGCCGCCGGAGAAACCGTCGTTCAGGTAGCGCCCCGCGAAACTGGATTCCATTTTGAGCAGTTCCATCCGCTCCTTCAGAGCCTTGCGAAACTCCGGGATGGGAATCCCCTTATCTTCAGGATTGACAGCCCGCCGCCGGGCATTGAGGGCGGTGCGCAGGAAATTGGCGACCGTCACGCCGGGGATCGCCACCGGGTACTGGAACGCCAGAAACAGCCCCAGGCGGGACCGTTCGTCTGGTTCCATTTCGAGGACGTTTTGCCCCTTGAACCACACCTCTCCCTCCGTCACTGTGTAGGAGGGGTGTCCCATCAGCGTGTAGGCCAGTGTGGATTTACCCGTCCCATTGGGGCCCATAATAGCATGGATCTCTCCCTGCCTGACGGTAAGGTCGAGACCCTTGAGGATTTCCTTGTCTTCGATACTGACGTGCAGATTTTTGATGACCAATTCAGACATAACAACTCCTTATTCGCAGCGCAGCGGGATTATAGCAAAGCGGGAGTGAATTGTCAATATTTATGATAATTTTCTAGTTTATTATCTGTTTATTGCACGAACAGGCACATTGACAGGTTTCTCTGTGTATTGCTGTGAACACGCTGCTGGGATGGCGTCCCCTCTGGAGGCAAGACAAGCGGTTATAATAACGGCAATTACCACAAATCCCAAGCCATCATGTGAAAACCCTATGACCCTTCCTACCAAAATCGTTGTCATCGGCGCAGGCAGCGCCTCGTTCGGGGAAAACACCCTGGCGGCACTGATGCGCTCGAAGAAACTGCGCGGCTCAACCCTCGCCCTGGTGGACCGCAGCCCGGAAACGCTCGATATCGTCAAACGCCTGGCCGAACGCCTGAACCGCGAATGGGACGCCGGCATCACCATCACCGCCCACACCCATCATCGCGAGGCCCTCGACAGCCAGACGCAGTTCGTCGTCTCGGCCATCGAGGTCGGGGCGCGCGAGGAATTGTGGAGAAAAGATTACGAAATTCCGCTCCGCTTCGGGGTCCGGCAGCCGTATGCAGAGAACGGCGGCCCCGGCGGGTTCGCCCACGCCGCCCGCAACGTCGGTCCGGTGCTTGAAATCGCCCGCGACATGGAGCAGGCCTGCCCAGACGCCTGGTTTGTCAACTACACCAACCCGATGATCCGCATCTGCGACACGGTCAATCGCCACACGAAGATAAAGGCTGTTGGCTTGTGCCACCAGATTTATATCGGCTACGTGATGGTCGGGATGGCGCTTGGCCGCGACCTCGGCTTCGACATTCCCGCAGGCATCGAGGGCATGCACGCCCACCCCTCGCAGTACGCCCTGCACGAGCAGGTCAAACGCCAAGCCGTTCCGCGCCTCGACATCCGCGCCGCCGGGCTGAATCACTTCTCCTGGATTCTCTCCATCCGCGACCGGCAGACGGGCGAGGAACTCTACCCGCTCTTCCGGGAACGCTTCTTCGACCTAGACCCCGCTTTCGAGCCGCTCACCCGCCGCGTCTTCGAGACCTTTGGCCTGTTCCCCGTCCCCGGCGACACACACCTGTGCGAATACCTGCCCTGGGTCACCGACCCGGTGACCAAACCCTGGGAGAAGTACAACCTCCGCCTCTACGACTGGGACCTGAACGCGGCCATCCGCGAGTTCGGCCACGACCGCCTGCGGCGCATGGCTGACGGCGAGATGACCATCGAGGGGCTGGAGGAGACCGACTCGGAGGGCGCGCTGGAAATGATCGAAAACATAGCCGGGGCCGGGACGCACTACCATCTCGCCGCCAACCTGCCCAATGTCGGGCAAATCGCCAATTTGCCCCTCGGCGCAACCGTGGAGACGCCGGTGGTGGTGGACGGAGCGGGCATCCACCCTGTTCACGTCGGCGAGATGCCTTTGCCGGTGGCCGAACTCCTGCGCCGCGAAACAACCGCCGCCCAACTCTGCGTGGACGCGGCCGTGGAAGGCTCACGCGAGAAAGCCCTGCAATGTCTCCTGCTCGACCCAGTGCTCACCGACATCGAGACGGCGAAACAAGTGCTGGATGCCTACCTGACCGAATACCGGGAATACCTGCCGCAGTTCTGGAGATAGACCGCAGACAGTGGACGATAGACCATGGTCTATCGTCCGTTGTCCATCGTCTCTTATGAAAGCACGCAACCTTATGCTAAAAGTCACTGTCATCGGCGGCGGATCCACCTATACCCCAGAACTCGTGAACGGGTTTCTGGAGCGCGCCTCCCGGCTGCCGCTCACCGAACTCTGGCTGATGGACATTGACCCCGAACGCCTGGAAATCGTCGGCGGGTTCGCGCAGCGCATGGCGGCGGCCAAAGGCAATCCGTTCCAAGTCGTGTTGTCCACGAACCGGCGCGAAGCCGTCAGCGGCGCCTCCTACGTCATCACCCAGTTGCGGGTCGGGCAGATGGCCGCCCGGGTGGCCGACGAATACCTCGGACGGCGGCACGGGCTCATCGGTCAGGAAACGACCGGCATCGGCGGCATGGCCAAAGCGCTGCGCACCATCCCCGTCATCCTGGACATCGCCCGTGACATGCGCGCCACCGCCCCCGGCGCATGGCTGCTCAACTTCACCAATCCCTCCGGCCTGGTGACCGAGGCGCTGACACGCTACGCGCCAGATGTCCCCGCTGCGGGCGTCTGTAACGTGGGCATCACCACCAAGATGGGCATCCTGGAGGAGGTCGAGCAACTGACCGGACAGCGCATCGAACCCGAACGCGCCGCCCTGCAGACGCTCGGCCTGAACCATCTCACCTGGCACCGCGGCTTCACCCTGGACGGTGTAGACCTGTGGCCGCAGTTGTTCCCGGCCTATCTCGAACGGATCCGCCGGCAAGAGAATCCCGAATGGGACCTGCGCACGCTTGAATCGCTGGGCATGATGCCCAACTATTACCTGCAATATTTCTACTACACCGATCACAAGTTGGCTCTCCAGCAGAAATGGCCGCCCAGCCGCGGTGAGGAAGTCATTGAAATCGAAAAAGATCTGCTGCGCCAGTACGCCGACCCGGCCTTGAGCGCGCCGCCTGCCGACCTGATGAAACGCGGCGGCGCGTATTACTCCACCCTCGCCACCCGCGTCATCAATGCGCATTATAATGACCTGAACTTCGTGGAGGTAGTCAACGTGCGCAACAACGGCGCGGTCGGGGAATGGCCCGCCGACTGGGTGCTGGAGATGCCGTGCAGGATAGATCGGCAGGGAATCCACCCGCTGCCCGCTGCGCCGCTGCCACCTGCCTGCTTCGGGCTGATTGCTCACGTCAAAGCCTACGAACTGCTGACCGTCGAAGCCGCCGTCCATGGCGACCGGCAAGCCGCCTACCAGGCCCTGCTTACCCACCCGCTCGGCCCAAGGGCGGATAAAGTGCAGGAAGTACTCGATGACATGCTGGAGACGCACAAGGCTTACCTGCCCCAATTTTGGGGTCAAAAGCCTCCAGACTTTTGACCTTTGATATTCAACTTTCAACATCCAGAGGATTTCCTATGAACCCCAACCCCCTGCTCAAAAAACTCGGCTACTCAAACACCGACCGCCTTGTCATCGTCCACGTGGACGACGTGGGCATGTGCCAGGCCTCCCTGCAAGCCTTCGGTGACCTGTGGGAGTTCGGCACCATCTCGTCCGGCGCGGTGATGGTGCCCTGTCCCTGGTTTCGCGCCACCGTTGCCTGGGCGCGCCAGCACCCCGACGTGGACCTTGGCGTGCATGGTACGGTCAATTCTGAATGGGACGGCTACCGCTGGAAGCCGATCTCGACCTGCGACCCGGCCACCGGTCTGCTCGACGAGGAGGGCTACTTCCACAAGCGCGAACCAGCCGTCCAGTCCGGCGCGGACCCGGAAGCGGTGCGCGTGGAAGTCGAGGCGCAGTTGAACCGGGCGCTGGCCGCCGGTCTCGACGTGACGCATCTCGACACCCACATGGGCACCATCACCCACCCGCGCTTCATCGCCGGGTACCTGCAAACCCTCGGCCAGGCGCGCCTGCCGGGGCTGGTGCCGCGCCTCGATGCCGCCGGGCTGATGAAACTGGGGCTGGACGAAGACTCGGCCAAAATGTTCGAGGGGTTGATCCAACAGTTGGAAGCAGGCGGGACCCCCACCCTGGACGCGGTGGACTTCATGCCGCTCGACAACCCCGAAGGCCACATCGAACTGGCCAAACAGAAATTGAGCGCTCTCCCCGCCGGCATCACCCACTTCCTGATGCACCCCGCAGCCGACACGCCCGAACTGCGCGCCATCACCCCCGACTGGCCCAGCCGGGTGGCGAACTACCGTGCTTTCATGAGCCGGGAGATCAAAGATTTTCTCAAGAATGCCGGCATCCACGTCATCGGCTACCGCCCAATTCGCGATGTTTATCGCAAGTAAGGTGTAGGTCGAAATAATATCTCGATCTACAGTGATGGAGGATAAACAATGCGCTATTTCCTCGGCTGTGACGTAGGCGCATCGAAGACTCATGCCCTGATTGCAGATGAACAAGGCCGCTGCGTGGGCTTTGGCAAAGCGCCGGGCGGGAACCAGCAGAGCGTGGGCTACGACGGCTTGGCGGAAGCGCTCCAGCGCTCCTTCCAGCAGGCAAGCGCCATGGCGAACGTCAGCGCCGGTCAGGTCGCCGGTGCAGGCTTTGGCATTTCCGGCTACGATTTTCCCTGCGATCATCCGCCGCACATGGAGGCTATCGGCACACTTGGGCTGGACTGCCCCCTCGAAATCGTCAATGACGGCCTCAATGGCCTGCTGGCAGGCGCTTCGCATGGCATAGGCGTCAACGTGACCGCCGGATCGAGCGTCAACTGCCGCGGGCGGGGGCCGGACGGCCGCGAGGGCCGTACCGTCGGCAATGGGATTCCTTTCGGCGAGTTTGGCGGCGGGTATGAGATCGTCTGGAAAGGACTGCACATGGTCAACTACGCCTGGATCAGGCGCAACCCGCCCACCGCCCTGACTCCCATCTACCTCGAGGCCACCGGCGCGGCGGATGAACTCGACCTGATGGAAGGGCTTTCCTACGACCGCTATCACCTCTTCCCATTCATCGCCGTCAAGATATTCGAAGCCGCCCGCGCTGGCGACGCCGCCGCGCAAGAAGTCCTCCGCTGGGCAGGAGAAGAACTCGGTTGGCTGGCAGTATCCGTCATCCGCCAGATCGGGATGGAAAACGAGGCTGTTGAAGTCATCCTGTCGGGCGGCGTGTTCGAGGGCGGTGAATTGATCGTCGAACCGCTGCGGGAGGTCGTCCTCAGGCACGCTCCGCAGGCGCGCCTCGTGCGGCTCGACGGTCCGCCGGCGGTTGGCCCGGTTGTACTCGGCATGCAGGCCGCCGGGCTGGACGGGTATTCTGTCCGTGAGACGCTCATTGAAACGGCCAAAAGGCTCATTGGGGAGACGTGAGCGGCCTCGCTGGACGTTGCTGTCTGATATAATCCCGCCAGTCAAATCATTTTTACGGGAGAAATTCTTATGGCTCATAAAATCGCTTTCGGCACCGACGGCTGGCGCGGGGTCATTGCCGAAGACTACACCTTTGACAACGTCCGCCGGGCAGCCCAGGGCTATGCCTCCTACATGCTCGAAAAAGGCAACGCCGGCAAGTGGGTCGTTGTTGGCCATGACAAACGTTTTGCCAGCGAACACTTTGCCGCCGCAGTGGCCGAAGTGCTGGCCGGCAACGGCTTCAAGGTCCACCTGACGCAGGAGGCCACGCCCACGCCGGTCATTGCTTTCGCGGTCGTGAACAAGCAGGCCTGCGGGGCGGTCAATATCACCGCCAGCCACAACCCGCCTACCGATAACGGCTTCAAGGTCCGGGACGAGACGGGCGGGGCAATAGACCCCGATGGGCTGAAGCGTATCGAAGCGCTCATCCCAGATGACGTATCGAACGTCAAACGTCAAACGCTGGAGGCCGGGCTTGCCGGCGGCACGATTGTCAAATTCGACGCGGCCGAGCCTTACATTGCCCACATCCAGAAACTTATTGACCTGCAGCCGATCAAGGACGCCGGGCTGACCGTGCTGGTGGACGTGATGTGGGGCAACGGCGCCGGTTACTTCACCCGTCTCCTCGGCGGCGGGAAGACGCGCATCATCGAAATCCACAACACCCGCAACCCGCTCTTCCCGGAGATGAAACGCCCCGAACCCATCCGCCCGAACATTGACGCTGGCCTGAAAGCCACCCTGGAACACAAGGCCGACATCCTGCTCATCACCGACGGCGACGCCGACCGCTGCGGCATCGGCGACGAGAACGGCGAGTTCATCAACCAGTTGCGCGTCTACGCCCTGCTGGCTTACTACCTGCTCGAAGTGCGCGGCGAACGCGGCGACATCGTCAAGACGCTCTCCACCACCAAGATGCTCAACCGCCTGGGCGAACTCTACGGCGTCCCCGTCCACGAGACCGGAGTCGGCTTCAAGTACGTAGCCCCCAAAATGACCGAGACGAACGCCCTCATCGGCGGCGAGGAGAGCGGCGGCTACGCCTTCCGCGGCAACGTCCCGGAGCGCGATGGCATCCTGGCCGGCCTCTACATGCTCGACTTCATGGTGCGCACCGGCAAGAAACCTACCCAACTGCTTGCCATGCTCTTCGACAAACTCGGCGGCGAATACTTCTACGACCGGATAGACAGCGCCTTCAGCGGCGACCGCTCCGCCCGCGAAAAGATGATCCTCGACGCCAACCCCAAAACCCTGGGCGGGCTGAAAGTCACCGGGCTGCTCTCGATAGACGGCTTCCAGTTTGCGCTGGAAGACGGCGGCTGGATGCTCATCCGTTTCAGCGGCACCGAACCGATCATGCGCGTCTACTGCGAGACCCGCCACAAGGACAAAGTGCAGGCCATTTTGCAGGACGGGCTGAAGGTTGCAGGACTGAAATAACGGCGTGTTCCAGTGTCACGTACCCGGCATCACGTGATACCGGAACACGCGGCACGGGAGCGCTGGAACCCATGACACTCACCGACACCCACTGCCACCTGGACTCCCACAAATTCGACCCCGACCGCGACGCCGTGCTGGAACGCGCCGTCCGGGCCGGGGTCGAACGCATTCTCATGCCCGGTCTCACCCTGACCTCGAGCCGGGCCGCCGTCAAACTGGCCGGGAGCCACCCCATGCTGTTCGCCGCTGTCGGCGTCCACCCGACAGACGTTGGCACGTTCCAGACTGACACGTTGGCCGGTTTGCGCCAACTGGCCGACAGCCCCAAAGTGGTCGCCATCGGCGAGATCGGCCTGGATTACTACTGGGACGCGGCGCCCCACGACCTCCAGCAGGGCGTCCTGCGAGAACAACTCGGCCTGGCAGCGGAACTCGGCCTGCCGGTGGTGATCCACATGCGCGAGAAAGGCGATGCGCCCGACGGGGCGTGCGCGTCAGACCTGCTGAAGATCCTGGAGGAATGGGTGGCAGGCCTCCGGTCGCGCGGCGAAGCGCTGGCGGAGCGCCCCGGCGTGCTGCACTCCTTCTCCGGGTCGCTGGAAACGGCGCGGCGGGCAATCAGGCTCGGTTTCTGCATCGGCGTCACCGGTCCGGTCACATACCGCAAGGATCGCCAGGAACTGATCGCCGCCCTGCCTCTGGAACGGCTGTTCATCGAGACCGACGCGCCTTTCCTGTCTCCCGCTCCCCACCGGGGCAGGCGCAACGAACCTGCCTTTGTTGCCCTGATTGCTGATAAAATAGCCTTGCTTCACGCCTGTCGCCAGGAACAAGCCGCGGCAATCACCACTGCCAATGCACAGCGGCTTTTTTGTTGGATGAATTGACTTGAGCACCCACCCCTCTATTTTACTGATTCAAGATGAAATCGCCGAAGTGGAGGCCTTGATGCGCCGCCAAGCGGACGGCGCTCACCCCGACCTGCAGGCTGCACTCGAACATTTGCTGGCCGCCGGCGGGAAGCGCATCCGTCCGACCTTGTGCCTGCTTATCGGTAGGATGCTGGCCGCGCCCCGCCAGCGTCTCATTACACTCGGGGCGGCGGTGGAACTCCTCCACACTGCCACGCTCGTCCACGACGATCTGATTGACGGTTCGCTTTTGCGGCGCGGCAGCGCCACGCTGAATGCCCAGTGGTCGCCCCCGGCAACCGTGCTGACCGGCGATTTCATCTTTGCCCGGGCCGCCAAACTGGCCGCCGATACCGACCACCTGCCTCTGATGAAATTGTTTGCCGAGACGCTGGCCATCATCGTCAACGGGGAACTGACGCAGTTGTTTGCTGCCCGCGGGCTGGCAAGCCGGGAAAATTATTACCGGCGCATCTATGCCAAGACCGCCTCGCTGCTGGAGATGACCACCTGTGCGGCGGCCATGATTAGCCCGGCCGGGGAGGATGTGGTGGAAGCCATGCGAATGTTCGGTTACCACCTGGGCATGGCCTTCCAGATTGTGGATGACGTGCTGGATTTTACCGGCGCGCAGGACGAGGTCGGCAAGCCGGTGGGGAGCGACCTGCTCCAGGGCCTGATCACGCTCCCGACGCTGTACTACATCGAAACGCATCCCAGCGACGTGGGTGTGCGCGCCCTGCTGGAAGGGCGCTACCTGTTCGAAAAAGAGGCAATGGAAGTCTTGATCGAACGAATCGCGGCGAGCGACAGCATCGAGAAAGCGATGGAAGAAGCGCGGGAACATGTCCGCCTGGCGCTCGAAAAACTGGCTGCCACGCCGGAGGGGGAAGAGCGCAGCGCCCTGGAAGAACTGGCGCGCTACACGGTGAACCGCAGGTTTTAGGTCCGCCTACTCCGGCGGCACAACGTTGAGAAATGCTTCCACCACACGGGGGTCGAAGAGTATCCCGCTGTTCTTCTGCATGAAACCAAGCGCGGTCTCCCGCTCCCAGGCCTGGCGATAGGGGCGGTCGGAGATCAGCGCGTTCCAAACGTCTGTCACGGCAAAAATGCGGGCGGCAAGCGGTATTTCCTTGCCGGCCAGGCCGCGCGGGTAGCCGGAGCCATCCCAGCGTTCGTGGTGGCAGTAAGGGATGTCCAGGGTGGGGCGCAGGTAGGGAATCGAATTGAGCATCTCGTAGGCAAATAGCGGGTGGCGGCGCATGAGTTCCCATTCGCTCTCGGTCAGGGGTCCGGCCTTGGACAAAATGCTGTCCGGCACTCCCATGGTGCCAATATCGTGGAGCAGCGCCCCGCGGCGGATGTGTACCAGTTCATTCTCGGCGACGCCCATGGCGGTGGCTAGTTTGAGGGTCAGATCAGCCAGCCGCCGGGAATGACCTTCATCTTCGTGGCCGCGCAGATCTAGGGACTTGGACCAACCCTCGATGGCGGCGTCGTAGGCAAGTACCAGGTCCACATTCATCTTCTGCAGTTCCTCGAACAGGACGGCGTTATCCACTGCGATTGCGGTCTGCTCGGCCATCGTTTCGAGGAAATTTTTCCAATCGGCGTCCGGTTCCAGGCGGGAACGGTGATAGATCTCCAGGACGCCTTTCACCTGTCCTTTGGCGATAAGTGGGACGCAGAAATAAGAGATGAACTGGTCTTTGGCCAGCGTCGTCAACCTTCCACGCTGCGTGATCTCGCGCAGGTTTTCGATGAAGATCGTGGAGCGCGAGCGGATTGCCTTGCTGGCAATGTCGTTGGCAATATAGACCTGCCACGAAGTGACGGCTTCCGTCCTGAACCCTGCGCTGGCTGCGTGTTGGAGCATCTGGGTCCTGGGGTTGAGCAGGAGAACGCTGGCAGCATCCACTTTGAGTTGGGAGAGGATGTGCTCGGTCAAGATACCCAGCGTAACGCGCAGGTCGAGGATGGTATTGATAGCCATGTCAATGACGCGCAGCGAGGCCAGCCTTTGCAGTTGATTCTGCGTCTGTTCGTGGAGTTGGGAACGCCGGATGGCATTCCCCGCCATCTCGCTAATAGTGGAAAGCAGATGGATATCCTCAGGAAGGACCTGGCGAGGCAGTTCAACCGCGAAGAAGATTACACCGATGACCTCCTGCAGGGTGCGGATGGGAACGCAGACTCCGCCCCAGCCTGCGGCCACTTGGCGCCAACTTCGAGGGGCGAGGGAGTCGCCGCTGAGGTCGCGCGAGACCAGCGCTTGCCCACTTTCGAACACAATTCCCACAATCCCTTCTCCCGCCATGACCGGGCCGTCCTGTATGTTCGTGAACCAGCCGCGCGACAGTGCCTCCACAAGCGCCTCCCTGGCCGGGTCATAGAGCCAAATGGCCCCGGCCTTGAATTGCAGGGCGCCCAGCGTCTCATCCATAAGGCGGGTCAGCATGTCGGTCAAAGTCTGCGCTTCGCGCAAGACGGTGGAAATGCGGTTGACAGTTTCCAGTTCGGCGAGACGCTGGCGGGTTTCCTTATACAGGCGGGCATTTTCCATCGCAACGGCGGCCTGATTTGCAAAGGCGGTTACAAGTGCAGCCTTCTCGCTGGTAAAGTAATCTGGCTCGCGGCTGTCTATGGCCAATATCCCGATCAACTGCTCATGCACGATCAGCGGTACACCCAGCCAGGAGATAATATGGCTGTGTACGCCTTTGCGAAATTCTTCGTACATAGCCGGCGCGTTCCCTAGAATGAAAGGCTTCAGTGTTTGAACCACTATCGTATTCGGGTTGTTGCCAGGCACCGGGAAGCGCATGCCCAAAACCATTTTCGAGTCGGGCCAGCCCCGCCCGCCGACAATTTCCAAGTGATCGCCTTTCAATTCCTGCACAGAGGCGCTGTCGTAAGGCACCACGCCGGCTAATTGCTCGAGGATCATGCGGATGGCCTCGTCACGATCGAGCGTGGAGGCGACAGCCGAGGTTGCCTGGCGGAGAGTCTCTGCCTCCTGCCAGCGCCGATGTTCAGATTCGAACAGGCGCACATTTTCGATCACAACCGCGACCTGGTTGGCGAAAGTTTGAAGCATGGCGGCATGCGCATCGGTATAAGCGTTGATCTGTCGGCTGTCGAGACACAAGGCCCCAATGACTTCGCCACGCGCCAGCAATGGCACGCCCATCCAGCCGCGGATGTAATCCGAGTCGGGACTTTTCTCAAAAGATGGCTCCGCCTGTGCGTCCTTCAGGACCAGCGGCTTCTTTTCCGAAATCAGCCTTTTCCACTTTTTGTCCAATTTGAATTTGCTGCCAGGAACGCGAATATTTTGCGGCAATCCGCTTCCGGCAACGATCTCCAGTTCACGCCCGCGTCTCAATATTACAGAGGCGCTGTCATACGGAACGATTTTAGCCGCAGAATCCAGAACGATCTTCAGGAGCGGCTGCATTTCGAGCGTACTCGTCAATGCGGCGGTTACATCGCGCAGTATCTCCGCTTCCTTGCGCCGCGTCTGCTCGGCCTCGAAGAAGCGGAGGCGTTCGATTGAAGTAGCCAGGGCGCTGCCGATTGTCACAAAAAGGCGGAGGTCGTCTTTATCAAAAAAACCGACTTGCCTGCTCTCAGCATTGATGACGCCAATCAGTTCATCCTCGGACTTTATGGGGACGCACAGCTCAGAACGCATACCGGGATTGACCTCTATGTACCGACTATCTTCCAAAGTATCGCGAACCAGACAAGGTTTCCCTGAAGCCGCAACGTGTCCGGTGATGCCTTGCCCAATGGGAATTATTACCGGGTTGTTCTCATCGAACTCACCAACATAGGAGGGATGGGTTACCAACATACCTGTCTTTGCGTCGTAAAGCAAGATTCCAAAAATGTCCAATTTGAACGTTCCCGCGACAATCTCTGTCACTTCTTTGATTAGATCATCAATGCCCAGCGCTTTCGTTCCGACCTGGGAAATGCTGTGCAGAACCAACAATTCCTTCAAATGCTGTTTAAGCGTATCCTCGGCTTGTCTCCGTTGAGTAATATCCTGCGCAAGCGCAATGACAACGTCATCCCCAAAATACGTTCCCTTGTACAGGCGTACATCCTTCAAGAATATTTCACCATTGCTGCGCAAACCCCAGAATTCGAATTGCTGCGGCTCGCCTTTGAGGGCTTTCCTAAAACACAACTCAACTTTTTTGAGGTCATTCTTCCCCGGCGCGCCGACATCAGCAGGCATTTTGCCGATGAAATACTCGCGCGGAAAGCCATACATCTCGACCGCCCCGCGATTAACGTCCAAGAAACTGCCGTCACGAGCCTGGACGTAGATGGCTTCTGATACACTGTCGAATAGGCCACGGTAACTGGCCTCGCTCTGCCGGAGCCTGGCCTCCGCTTCCCTTCTTTGATTGACCTCCTTCTTGAGTTCATTGCCGTAAGATTCGACCCGCAAATGTTTCAGGTTCTCCTCAATGAACGTGACGGTCACATTTCTCAAATAGATCAAAGCAGATTCAACCTGCTCTTGCGCGAGAACCGGAACTTTGCGAAGCGCCTTCAGATATTCCCCCACATCATACCCATACTTCTCGGCCTGCTTTTTGAAAAGGGACTCGTCAGGCTCTTCGAAGAAAATCTGGCCGACAAGCAGGGCGGCTAGAATCTTCCCCTCAATAACGATCGGAGTGGCCATATCCACCAGGCCATGCCCGCATGTAATGACCCTGACCTCCTCCGGCGCGGACCAGTTGCGGAGCAGTTCCTGGTTGCTCTGCCGGCATACTACCTCCGACACAGGGAAAGCACGATGAAACTTGACGCAGATATCCTGCCAGGCAGTTGGTACAAGAAATTTCAAGTCAGGGAAGGAAACAAACCTTATTGTCAACCCCGTCAGTTTGGAGAAATCCTTGAATATCAAACTCAGACGTTCAAGGTCCAAAAGATCTTCGATGGAATATTTCTCATCAATCAAGTAATCCGAAACAGGGTTCCGGGAAGGGCGGTTTCTCATAAGCAATCATAGAAAGAATGGCGCCTGCTCACGCGCCAATCAACTCTGGCAACGCCAGCGGCAAGACAACAGTAAAAGTGGTTCCTCTCCCCAGGACAGAATCAACCCAGATCCGCCCGCCGTGATTGTCCACAATGGACTTGACGATGGCCAGCCCCAGCCCGGTTCCTCCAATGCCTCGCGGCACGTTACTGCCGCGATAGAATTTTTCAAAGATGTGCGGTTGATCTGCGGGCGGAATGCCAGGCCCCGTGTCGTGAAGCCGCAAAATGGCCTGGTTATTCTGGACTTCCACTTTGAGGGTGATATGCCCTCCATCCGGCGTGTACTTGATGGCATTGCCCATCAGGTTGTCCAGCATCTGTCGCAGGCGGATGGCATTGCCGCGCAGCGGAGGAATATTCTCTGGCAGTTCCAGGTCCACTACCTGCTGCTTGTTCTTGACCTGTAATTCGGTACTCTCTAGCGTAAAACGAATAATATCCTCAAGCGATACAACTTCTTTCTGACTGTCCAGCCCGGCTTCAATGCGCCCTAACTCCATCAGGTCATTGAGAAGCAAGGTGATACTTTGAACGCTCTGCTGTACGCGTTCGATGAAATCGCGCTGCTGGTCGGTCACTGGGCCCACGCGTTCGACAAGGTCCACGTAACCCAGGATGGCCGTCAGCGGAGAGCGCAGGTCGTGCGAAACCATGTGGATGAATTCGCTCTTCAGGCGGTCAACCTGCTTCAAATACGTAATATCCTGCAGAGTAATGGCCGACCCGACTTGGGGGATCACCACAAACTGCGCAGACAGAACGCGGCCATCTTCAAACGTGATCTCATTGTGCGGGAACGGGTTGGCGCCCCCGCTGTCGGCCAGGGCGCGCAGGTCAGGGCGGGGAATCACCTCTGCAATCGGCTTGTTTGAAATCTCCTCATCCTTCCAGATGCCAAACGCCCGCCGAGCCGCAGGATTGATGAGCAGAATCTTAAACTGCTCATCCAGAATGATGACGCCGTCCTCGATGTTGTTCAAGATGGTATCGAACTTCTGCAACTCATTGACGCGCTGCTGAAGCGAGGCGGTCGTGCGCCGGACCTCGCGCCGGGTCCAGTCTCCGAGGCGGTTGGCGCGGCGGATGCTGTTCTCGACCGCTTTCATGATATCCTCAATCTTCAGCGGGGCGCTCAGTAGGTCGCTGACCCCGATGTGCAGCGCCCGTTTCAACTGCTCAGGAGTGGCCTGCATGGCATAGAAAAGGATCGGCATGGTCGGGAAGCGTTCAAGGATCTCCTCCACCAGAACCATCCCGTCGGCGCCGTCGAAATCCTCGCCGATAATCACCAAGTCCGGTATAGATTCGTGCAGGATGCGGTCAAGTGTAACGCGCTCGCTCGCCAGCGCAACTTTGTAGGAAGCAGAGACAAGCGCCCGTTCGAACAGGCGCTGAAGTTGATCATCGCTCAGAGCAACAAGGATTAAATCAGATTTTGGCATAATAAGCGCTAATTTTTCCCGGTCTTCACGCCGGGTTTGGTGGGCCTTTCATTAGCCACCAGGGCAATGGACTGCTGAACGGCCTCCCGCACAGTCTTCAACGCCTTGACCTGATCAGACGACAATTTCCCAATCTTGCCCGCCAGAAGCAAATCCAGAGGATAGGTCACCGGCTGCAACAAAGAATAGATAGCCTTGCGCAATTCGCGCAATTGCTCGCGCTTGTACTGTTCGCCCGATTGCGCCGTTTCGACTGCCTCTTGCAGCGCCCGGAAGAGACGGGCGTTCACCAGCGAAATGGCCGCATAATCCGCCACCGCCTCCAGCAGGGATTGCACGTTCTTATCGAACGGCTTTTCCGACTTGCGCAGGACGATCAGCAGTCCCACCACTTCCTTGCGGATCTTGAGCGGCACCACCATCGCCGAACGCCCCAGGGAGGCAACCTTGAAGCGTTTTAGCGGCTCGCCATGGATGGAAAGCGTCTCGCCCGAAAGCGCCACCAGCGGGCTGAGACCATCTTCCAGGGGCTGGCCCATCTTCTTCGCCCAGGTGTCGGGCAGGTTGCGGTGCGATAACAGTTCGAAGGTCTGGGACTGATCGCTACGCACCAGCAGCCAGCCATAATCCGCTTCCGCCACGTACACCATCCCCTCGACGATCTTGTCGAACAACGCCTGCTGGTCTGTGATGGAGATGACTGCCTTGCCAACGGCAAAGATGGTGGAAAGTTCGCGCACCCGGCGCTGGAGTTCTTGGGTGGTTTGTTTCAACTGGCTGTCCAGTTGCTGGCGGACGCGCTGCTCCTGTCCCTGTTTAAGGACGCGTTCGGCGGCAGCCACCACTTCCGCCTCCCGCGCCGGCCAGATCAGGTAATCGCTGGCGCCCAGCCGGAAAGCCTGGATCACCTTCTGCTCCTCCCCCTTCTTGGCGATGACAATCAAAGGTACATTCAAGCCCTGCGAATTGAAGGCTACCAGCAGGTCTTTTGCATTGAGGCCGGGCAGGTCGAGGTCCGCAATGACCAGGTCCGGGGAGAAGCGGGCCGTCTCCAGAATGGCCGAATTGACATCCGGCGCAAGTTGCACCTCGTACCGCAGAGGCTGCAAAACCTGACGTCCAATCAGATCATGGATGTCTGGATTATTTGCCACCAACAGGATACGACTAGGTGTAGTGTCCATATATCAACTGAATCATAGCACAATTGTCAAAAAACTGTGAAAGTGTCCCCTTGTTTGCAACTCTTTTAACACACATTCGAGATGAGGTGGCCCCGCGCTTAAACGTGGTCTGTATTTTTAGCCACAGATTACAGATTTGAGTCCACTGCAAAAACCTTTTTAAACACGAAGGACACAAAGGCAACGAAG
>DYKZ01000043.1 GCA_020722345.1 Anaerolinea thermophila
TTTCCTTCGTTGCCTTTGTGTCCTTCGTGTTTAAAAAGGTTTTTGCAGTGGACTCACCTCATCCAAAATGAAAGCGCGGGCCTATGCCCGCGCCGGTTTTGCAGCCTGCTTTTACTATGTGGACGACTCGACATTGGGGGACAGTTCGGCGGTATGCCCGCTGCCGTTCATCGTGGTGCGCCGCGCTAAATTGTTAATGTGCGCCACCAGCACGTTGCTGGAGACGGGCTTGACCAGGTAGTCATCCGCGCCTGCATCCAGGGCGCTGGCAACGTCCGCGGGCTTGTCGAGTGCGGAGAGAATGATGATGGGAATCTTACTGAACTTGCGCACGGCAGCGCAGACTTCCCAGCCGTTCATGCCCGGCATCATCAGATCCAGCAGGACAACATCTGGCGGGGTGGAGCGAATCAATTCAACGGCGTTTTCGCCGGAATTTTCCGTTATCACTTCGAAGCCGTATGATCTTAGCAAGAGGTTGAGCAGATCGGTCATTGCCTGATCATCATCAACAGCCAGAACGCGAATGGTCATTATCTTGTCTCCAATGTTTTTTTATTATCCTCTATGTTTCTGCTCACTGACTTATCAGGTAGTTTACAGATTGAATCTCCAAACTAACTTGATTGTGGTAAACTATCCGCTTGGTATTTTTTGCCGGGACTTATCTACTCATGCAATCAACTCTTTTTAGGAGGCCAATCATGGCAAAGAAATGGGTTTACATTTTTCATGAAGTCGCAGAAGCCGAGAAGTATGCTGGGAACTGGGAAGGCGTGCGCGGCTTGCTGGGCGGGAAAGGCTCCGGCCTGGCCGACATGACCCGCGCCGGAGTCCCGGTGCCGCCCGGCTTCACGGTCACGACTGAAGCGTGCAACGAGTTCCGTAAGACAGGCAGTTTTCCCGAAGGTCAGTGGGAACAACAACTTGATGCGCTGAAAGCCATCGAAAAGGCGACCGGCAAGAAGTTCGGCGATCCATCCAACCCACTGCTGGTATCGTGCCGTTCCGGGGCCAAATTCTCCATGCCGGGCATGATGAACACCATCCTCAATATCGGTCTGAACGATGATGTAGTCGAAGGCATGGCACAGTTGACCGGCAACCCCCGCTTTGCCTGGGACTCGTACCGCCGCCTGATTGAAATGTTCGGCACCACTGTTTTTGGACTGGATGATGAGGTATTTGAGCACCCGATGGCCGAGTACAAGGCCAGCAAGGGCTACACACTCGATACCGAAATGACCGCCGAGGATTGGAAAGCCCTGGTCGCCATCTTCAAGGAAGAATACAAGAGGCATATCGGCGACGATTTCCCGCAGGATGTGTATAAGCAATTGGAACTGGCGACGAAAGCCGTATTCGAGTCCTGGATGGGGAAGAAGGCCATTGACTATCGCAAGGCGACCAACATCTCCGACGACCTTGGAACGGCCGTCAACATCGTGACGATGGTCTTTGGCAATATGGGCGATGACTCGGGCACAGGGGTGGCCTTCACCCGCAACCCATCCACGGGCGAGAAGAAGATGATGGGCGAGTACCTGCTCAATGCCCAGGGCGAAGATGTGGTAGCCGGCATTCGCAATGCCGACCCAATCGAGAACCTGGCCAAGCACATGCCTGAAGCCTACAACCAGTTCATGGACATCACCGCCAAACTGGAGAAGCACTACAAGGATATGCAGGATGTCGAGTTCACCATCGAGCGCGGCAAACTGTGGATGCTCCAGACCCGCACTGGCAAACGCACCGCCAAAAGCGCCATCAAGATTGCAGTGGACATGGCCAACGAAGGCTTGATCAGCAAAGATGAGGCTGTCTTGCGTGTGACCACCGAGAATGTGGACACCCTCCTGCACCCGCAATTCGATGACAAGGCTCTGAAAGATGCCGAGAAGACCGGCGCATACCTCGCCAAGGGCGTCAACGCCTCGCCTGGCGCAGCCGTCGGGCAGGCGTATTTCGATGCCGACACCGCCGAGAAGATGGCCAAGGAGCACAAGCAGAACACCATCATGGTGCGCCCGTTCACCAAGCCAGACGATGTGCACGGCATGATTGCCTCAAAGGGAGTGCTGACTAGCGAAGGCGGCGCCACCTCCCATGCAGCAGTCGTAGCCCGCCAGTTTGGTATCCCGTGCGTGGTTGGCGCGAACATGATCAAGATTGATCTCGAAAAGCGTGTCATGAACATTGGCGACAAAATTATCAAGGAAGGCGAATGGATCTCCGTGGACGGCACCACCGGCAAGGTCTATGCGGGTAAGATCCCGACCAGCGCCCCTTCCATCGAAGAGCAGACCGAATTGACGACTCTGCTCCAATGGGCCGATGAGATTGCTGCCCGCCCCGACATCCGCACCTTGCCGACCGGCGAGGAGAGCCGCGGCTTGATGGTGTGGGCCAATGCCGATTATCCCAAGGATGCCCGCCGCGCCCGCTCCTACGGCGCAGTTGGCATCGGTCTGTGCCGCACCGAGCACATGTTCTTTGAACCGGAGCGCCTGCCCATCGTCCAGCGCATGATCCTGGCTGAGACTTCCGAAGAGCGCAAGAAGGCCCTCGACGAACTCCTGCCTAGCCAGCGCTCTGACTTCGACGGCCTGTTCGAGGCGATGAACGGCTATCCGGTCATCATCCGCCTGATTGACCCGCCGCTGCATGAGTTCATGCCTGATGAGGAGAAATTGCTCGAGGAGGTCATCACCCTGCGCGTGACCGGCGGCGATAAGGCCGAATTGGCGGCCAAAGAGAAACTCCTGGCTGCCATCAGGGGTCTGCACGAATCCAACCCGATGATGGGCCTGCGCGGTGTCCGCCTGAGCATTTACATGCCCGAAATCGTCGAGATGCAGGTGCGCGCCATCTTCGAGGCTGCTGCCGATTGCACCAAGCGCGGCATCGTGGTCAAGCCCGAAGTGATGATCCCGCTCACCGGCACGGTTAAGGAACTTGAGTGGATTCAGCCGCGTCTGGAGCGCATCGCCTCGACAGTGATGGAAGAGAAGGGCGTCAAGTTCGAGTACAAGTTCGGCACGATGATCGAAATCCCGCGCGCCGCCGTTACCGCCGGCGAGATCGCCAAACTGGCCGAATTCTTCTCCTTTGGCACCAACGACCTGACCCAGATGACCTTCGGCTACTCGCGCGATGACGCCGAGCGCAACTTCCTCGTTCAGTACGTGGCCGAGGGCATCCTGCCGAAGAACCCCTTCCAGACCCTCGACCGGGAGGGCGTCGGCCGCTTGATGCAGATGGCCGTCAACGAAGGCCGCCAGACCCGTCCCAGCCTGGAAGTAGGTATCTGCGGCGAACACGGCGGCGATCCCGATTCCATCGAGTGGTGCCACATCATCGGCAACAACTACGTCTCCTGCTCGCCCTTCCGCGTCCCCATCGCCCGCCTGGCCGCGGCGCACGTGGCGCTGAAATACAGCGGCAAGCAGATTGCCGAAGATAAATAAATTCCACCCGGTAGGGGCACGATATATCGTGCCCCTACTTTTTTATGTTACCCTTCACCCTTTTCACCGCTCCCGAACACCGGGATTTCACGCTCACAGGTGGGAAGCCTGCCGCACTGTTGGTACATGGCTACCCCGGCACACCGCTTGAAATGCGCCCGCTGGCCGAGGCGCTCAACGCTGCTGGCTGGACCTGCCGCGGGATTCTGCTCCCCGGCTTTGGCGCTCAAATCGAGACCCTGCCGTATCGGCGCTGGACCGAGTGGCGGGAGGCCGTGATCGAGGCCTTGTCAACCTTGCGGCGGGAACACGCGCCCCTGCTGTTGGTCGGTCACTCGATGGGCGGGGCGGTCGCCCTGACGGCTGCGGCGCGCTCCCCGGTGGATGGGCTGGTACTGCTGGCCCCTTTCTGGCACAATCACGGTTTGCTGTGGGCCGCTTTGCCTGTGCTGAAACATCTCTTCCCGCGCGTCAAGCCTTTCCGGGTGATGAAAACCGAAGTGGATGACCCCAAAATGCGGACCGTCATCCGGGATTTTCTGCCCGAGGTGGATTTGGACGACCCGCAGACGATGGCCGCTATCCGTGAGTTTGAAGTGCCGGTGGGGATGTTCGATGAGTTGCGTCGGGTTGGGGCGGCAGGCTATCGGGCTGCTGCACAGGTTACCTGTCAAACGCTCATCATTCAGGGGGCGGAGGATGCCACCGTTTGGCCGGAGGATACGCGTCGGCTGGCGCGACGGATTCGGGGTCCGGTGCGCAGGCTCGAGGTCCGCGCGGCGCACGAACTGGTGTTTGCCGAAACGCAAGTCTTCCCGCAAGTGCGGGAGGCGGTTGTACAGTTTGCGCTTCGATTACTGCTAGAATAGGGGTATTTCACTTATGACCTGACGCACTACGCTACGCACCATTTCCCCATGCGCAGCGGATATGCCAAGTATATCAAGCGCTACCATATGGCGCATTATTACAGAGATCCGAACACGCGTTTTGGCGTCAGTTCCCTCTTGTGGGATTGGGTGTTTGGGACGGCGGGCGGTGTTAACCCAAAGTAGAGACGTCGCCTGGAATCCATAGGGCACGTCGCTGCAAACGAGCCAAATAAACCGCCCTCGCTCAGAAAGCGGGGGCGGCCACATTTTCAGGTCTTCCTTCGTGATCCTTTGTGTTACAAAAAGAGCCTATTTCTCCGCCAGGTTCTTCAGCGTGCGGTCGAAAATTGCTTCGTGTTCCTTAGAGGCACCAGAGCGGGGCTTTTTGCTTTTGACCACGATGCTCTTGCCGGAGCGTTCCTGCGCCTTTTGGAAGGCGATCTGGAAGGCGGTTAGTTCGGGCTCGCGGGCTTCCTGCTCCTCGACGAACTCTTCTTGCTTCTTGCTTTTGCCGCGCTTCCCGCCCTTGCTGCGTTCCCCGCGCGTCTCGCTCTTGTTGGCCTCGGCCAGTGCTTCCTCCGGCTTGGGCAGAGCGGCCTTGATGCTCAAGCGAATCTGGCGCTTGCGGCGGTCAACATCCAGCACCTTGGCTTCCACTTCATCGCCCTCTTTCATCACCTCGGCGGGGTTCTTGACATAATCGTGCGAGATCTCACTGACGTGCACCAGGCCGGGGCGCTCGGCGCCGATCTCGACGAATGCGCCGTATGTTTCGAGGCGGGCCACCTTGCCCTTCACGATCATGCCGGGTTCGATTTCTTTCCACTCCAACGCCAGTGGCTCAATCATGGTCAGTTCTACCCGATCGTCCTGGACGCGCCGCACCCAGACATCCACCGTCTGCCCAATCTTGAGGACATCTTCCACGCGGTTGACCGCTTCCTTGCTGAGTTGTGAGATATGGACGACACCGGGAATTTTTTGGCCGATATCGAGGACTGCCCCCGCAATTGTGGTTTTAACGACTTTGCCTGTCAGACGTGCTTTAGGTTGCAGCGCGCTTTCCGACGCCGCGGGTGTGGTTTCCATACAAAATCTCCGTTAGTCTGAAATTTAGCCGAAGGCGGATTATACCTTATTTCGCAGGATTGCGCCAACGAAAACCGGGTTGTCAGACAAAAACAGGGTCCAGCCAGAGGCTGAACCCTGCAAGCGACTTGGCGTACTATTACATTCCGGCCATGAAGGCTAGGCCGACTGTCCCCGGACCGATATGCGTGCCGATGACGGGGCTGACGCTGGCGATCAACTTTTCGACCGGGTTGAGCCGCGCCGCGGCCGCTTCGAGCGCCTCGCGCGCCTCGGCTTCGGCGTTGGCGTGGAGAGCCGCCAGCCGGACGGGGCTCCGGCCTGCCACGCTTTCGACGACCAGATCCATCATCCGGGCAATGGCCTTGCCCTTGGTGCGTACCTTATCGGCGCTTTCGATCTTTCCCTCTGCCAGGGTCAGCACCGGCTTGATGTTCAATGCCGAACCGAGCAGGGCCTGCGCCCCACCGATGCGTCCGCCGCGGTGCAGGAACTCGAGCGTATCCACAACGAAGAAGACGCCGGCATGCTTGCGGCTCTCCTCGGCCAGTTTCTGGCATTCGGCTAGGCTGGCTCCGGCCTCCGCAGCGCGGGCCGCGGTCAGCACGTGGAAGCCCATCGCCATGGATGTGGAGAGCGAATCCACGATGGCGATCTTGCTGGCTGCTGAGGGCAGCATTTCCCTAGCCTGGACGGCTGACTGGATCGTGCCGGACAGTTTCGAGGAGATGAAGATTCCCAGCACATCATACCCGGCCTCCAGTAGTCTCTCAAAGGTGGCTTTCATATCCACGATGGCAACCTGCGCAGTGGTTGGCAGGACTTGGGCGTGTTCGAGTTTGTGATAAAACTCGTCTGGCTGGATGTTCACCCCATCCTGAAAGGTCTCTTCCCCCCAGATGAGAATCTGGGGAGTGATGGTGAGATTGTGGGCCTTCACAAGGTCGTCGGGAAGATAGGCGGTACTATCGGTGACAATTGCTACTTTAGACATGGTTCCTCCATTGGCAGATTCATATAAACTTCCAGATTTAAAACCCCTTTGTAAGGATTCGTTGCGCCATCTCTGCCGTGAAATCTGCGGTCAGAGATTCAATTTCGGCGCCGCACTTGACCAACCCCTCGTTCTCGACTAAAATCTGGCGGCTTTGTATTCATTGTTAATGAAGTGACCTCGTGTTCGAGACTCTCACCGGACGGCTCAACCAACTCTTCACCCAATTGCGGCGGCGCGGTAAACTCACCGAGGCCGACGTGGATGCCGCCATGCGCGAAGTTCGTCTGGCGCTGCTCGAAGCGGATGTTCACTACAGCGTAGTCAAGGATTTCATCGCCCGCGTCCGTTCTCGCGCGGTGGGGGCGGAAGTCTCGAAGGCGCTCGACCCCGGCCAGCAGGTAATCAAGATTGTCAACGAGGAACTGATTGCCACCCTGGGCCAAGCGGCCCCGCTCAACCTGATCGGCGAGAAGCCGCGCACGTTGATGCTGGTCGGCCTGCAAGGCTCGGGCAAGACAACCGCTGCTGGGAAATTGGCGAACTACCTGCGCTCGCGTGGCGAACGCGTCTTCCTGGTGGCAGGCGACCCGTACCGTCCCGCTGCGGCCGAGCAATTGCGGACCCTGGGCCGGCAGTTGGATGTCCCGGTCTTTTTCGAGGCTGACGTCAAGCCGCCCGATCTGGCGAGGCGGGCTTTTGAAAAAGCCCGCAATGGCGGCTATACGGTCGTCATCGTAGATACAGCCGGCCGCTCCCAGTTGGACGAGTCCTTGATGGACGAACTGCAGGCCATCGTCCGCAAAGTCCCGCCGACCGAGACTTTGCTGGTAGTTGACGCGATGATCGGTCAGGAAGCCCTGCACGTGGCTGAAGGCTTCAGGAACGCGGTGCCGCTGACCGGTCTTATCATGACCAAGATGGACGGCGACTCGCGCGGCGGCGCGGCCATCTCCATCCGCTCTGTGACCGGCGTCCCGATCAAGTTCATCGCTACCGGCGAGAAACTCGACGCGTTGGAGGCCTTCCAGCCGGAACGCCTGGCTTCCCGCATCCTGGGCATGGGCGATGTGCTTGGCCTGATTGAGAAGGCCGAGGCGGCCTACGATGAGCAGCAGGCGCGTAAACAAGCCGAACGCCTGTCGAAGGGCCAATTTACGCTCGAAGACTGGGCCGAGATAATGAAGTCCACCAAAAAGATGGGCTCTATCAGCCAGATGATGGACATGCTCCCCGGCGAGATGGGGCGAGCCGCCCGCAGCGTGGACCCGCAGGAGGTGGAGCGCTCGCTGAAACGCACCGAGGCGATTATCAACTCGATGACTCCCGGCGAGCGCCGCGACCCCGACATCCTGAACGCCAGCCGCCGGAGGCGCATTGCCCGCGGCTGCGGGCTCGAGGTCCAGGACGTGAACCGGCTGATCAAGCAATTCCGGGAGATGCAGAAGTTAATGAGGAGCCTGCAAAAAACCGGCGGTCGTGGATTGTCGAGGATATTTGGGTAGGATATAATTGAACTTTGCTTTACATCTTACAAGAAAAGCCGCGGATTTTTCAAATCCCGCTTCCGTATGGCTGACAGCGCCCTGGCGCGCATTCCTTTCTGCCCCCTCCCGCCGGGAGACTCGCTGAGGCCAAATTTGTAAAAAACATGAAGGAGTAACATTCTGATGGTTCGTATTCGTCTTCGCCGTATTGGCTTGAAAGGCCAGCCTTCTTACCGCCTTGTGGTCGCAGACAAGGAAAGCCCGCGCGACGGCCGCTTCCTGGAAATCGTTGGCTTCTATAACCCGCGCACTGAGCCGCCGACCCTGGATATCAAAGAAGAGCGCGTCTTCGAATGGATGGGTAAAGGCGCCCAGCCATCTGATTCGGTGGCGCAACTGTTCAAGATGACCGGCACTGCGGAGCGCTTCGAGCGCCTGAAGAAGGGCGAGGCCGTCGAAACCCTGCTGGCCGAGGCCGAACAGGCCCGCGCCGCGCGCATTGTCAACCCCAAGACCAGAAAATGACCCGCCAGGATGGCTGCAAGAATCAAGCCATACCGGCCTATTGAGGCGCGATGAAAGCACTCATCGAACACATTGCCAGGTCGCTGGTGGATCACCCCGAAGAGGTCGTCGTTGAGGAGACCCGCCACGGGGAGCGCGCCATCCTGGAACTGCACGTTGCCAAAGAGGATATGGGCCGCGTCATCGGGCGCGGCGGGCGCGTGGCCAACGCCATTCGCACTCTCCTGCGCGTCGCCTCCGAACGGGAAGGCTGCCAGGTGACCTTGGATGTGGTTGACCCCTGACCGAATGTCACAAAAACAGGAACGACCGGCAGGCTCGCTGAAGTCCGGCGAGCCTGCCTTCATAGCAGTCGGCAAAATCCGACGCCCGCATGGCGTGCGCGGCGATGTTCTGGTGGAACTCCACACCGATTTTCCCGAACGGCTGAAGCCCAAGAAGGTGTTGTTTGTGGGCGAGAACCGCGAACGACTCGTCATCCGTAGCCGCAGGTTGCACAACGATGGCCTGCTTCTTGGTTTCGAGACCTACGACACGCCCGAAGCGGTGGGTCGTTTCCGCAACCAGACTCTCTTTGTCCTCGCCTCCGATAGCCCCCAACTGCCCGAGTGGCTATATTACTTCCACGACCTGCTTGGCCTGACCGTTCTCGACGAGGCAGGCAGCCTGCTGGGCGAACTGACCGAGATAATCAAGACCGGCGCCAATGATGTGTATGTCGTCACCGCTTCTTCCGGGACCGAGATCCTGCTCCCGGCCATCCCGGAG
Organism: Anaerolinea thermophila; assembly: GCA_020722345.1. GTDB lineage: Bacteria > Chloroflexota > Anaerolineae > Anaerolineales > Villigracilaceae > UBA877. The sequence goes on from DYKZ01000043.1 coordinate 9,203, forward strand.
GTGGTCCTGGCTGTGGATTTGGGTGAACGCCGCATGACCGTCCGTCTCCTGCCCGGCTTGATTGAAGAGAGCGGCGGGTAAAACAGATCGTCAATCAACCCTGAACCGAAATGGACAAACGTTACTGGGTCGGCTTCAATCTCGTCAAAGGCATCGGCGCGGTGCGCCTACAGGCCTTGAAGGATCATTTCGGGGACTTGGAAATTGCCTGGCAGGCGCCCCAGGACGCGCTCCAGGCTGCCGGTCTCAGCCCGAAACTGGCCGAGCGTGTAGCGCAGGTGCGCGCCAGCGTTGACCTCGACAAATACCTGGCGCAGGTTGCCGCCCAGGGTATCCACATCCTGACTTGGGAGGACGCCCTCTACCCCCCTCGCCTGAAAGAGATCGAACAACCGCCGCCTGTGCTGTATGCGCGCGGCGAGTTGACCACCGAAGACTTCTGGGCGGTCGCCATCGTCGGGACGCGGCGCGTCACCGCCTACGGCCGCCAGGTGACCGAGGAACTGGCATCCTTTCTCGCCTCCAACGGCGTGACCGTCGTCTCCGGGCTGGCGCGCGGGGTGGACGCCATCGCCCACCAGTCGGCGCTCAAAGGTGGGGGGCGCACGCTGGCCGTCCTTGGGTCGGGGGTGGATCGGGTGTACCCGCCGGAGCATCTCCAACTAGCCGAGAAGATGATGTCCAGCGGCGCGCTGCTCTCCGATTACGCCCCTGGCACGCCGCCGGACGCCTCGAATTTCCCGCCGCGCAACCGCATCATCTCCGGGCTTTCGATGGCCACGGTGGTGGTCGAGGCCGGGGAGACGAGCGGCGCGCTCATCACGGCCCAGTTTGCCGTTGACCAGGGACGCGAGGTCTTCGCCGTGCCGGGCAACATCCTGGCGCCGCAATCCAAAGGCACCAACCGTCTGATCGCCCAGGGGGCGCGCCCCATGCTCTCGGGTCGCGACTTGCTGGATATTCTGAACCTGACGCGCGTCACCCAGCAGCGCCAGGTGCGCAAAGTCCTGCCTGCCGACGAGATCGAGGCCAGCCTGCTCAACGTGCTCACCCACGAGCCGCTGCATGTGGACGAGATCCGCAACCAGACCGGCCTGCCCATCGAGCGCGTCTCGGCCACCTTGACGATGATGGAACTCAAGGGCCTGGTGCGGCAGGTGGGCGGCATGAATTTCGTCGCCGTGCGCGAGGAGCAGGCGGCGTACCTGGCAGGCGAGGCGGAGAAGGAATAGAAGTCATGGAACATACGTATGCCGTCATCATGGCCGGGGGCGGCGGGACGCGCCTGTGGCCCGTTTCCCGCCGGAAACAGCCCAAGCATCTCCTGCCCCTGCTGGGCGAGGACACGTTGTTTTGCACCACCGTCACCCGCCTGGATGGCTTGGTCGCACGCGACCACATCCTGGTCGTCACCACTGCCGACCAGCAGGCGGCGCTGAAGTCGCAGGCGCCGGAGATCCCGGCGGAGAACTTCCTCATCGAGCCGCAGCCGCGCGGCACGGCGGCGGTGGTCGGGCTGGCGGCGGCCGTGCTGGCCAGGCGCGACCCGCAGGCGGTCATGATCGTCCTGCCCTCCGACCATTACATCCGCAACGAGGACGTTTTCCGCCTCGTCATGCGCGCCGCGGTGCAAGTGGCGCGCAAGGATTACCTGGTCACCCTGGGCATCACCCCGACTTTCCCCTCCACCGGCTATGGCTACATTCAGCGCGATGTCCCCCTGCCCGAAGCGTTCGATTACTCGGTCTACCGCGTCCTGCGCTTCCTCGAGAAGCCCGATGAGCCGAAAGCCCGCCAGATGATCGCCAATGGAGGCCACTACTGGAATTCTGGGATGTTCATCTGGCGCGCCGACCGCATCCTAACCGAGATGTCCCGCCTCATGCCGGACCTGTCGGCTGCGCTGGCAAAGATCGGGGCGGCGTGGGACTCCCCGACGCGGGAGGCAGTCCTCGGGTCCGAGTGGCCGCGCATTGAGCCGCAGACGATTGACTACGGGGTAATGGAACACGCCGAGAATGTGGCCGTCCTCCCGGCGGGCGGCCTGGAGTGGAGTGACGTTGGCTCTTGGGATTCGCTGTTCGACGTTCTCCTCCCCGACGGCGACGGGAATGTATTTGTCAACAGCGACCACATGCCGCTTGATACCCATAACTCGCTGGTGTATTCCGCCGAAAAAAAACTCATTGTGACCATTGGCGTGGACGATTTAATCGTGGTGGATGCCGGCGACGCGTTGCTGGTCTGTCACCGCGACCGGGCGCAGCAGGTGCGGCAGGCAATCGAAAATTTGAAGAAGTCAAATAAAGAGAGTTATCTTTAGGAGGATTTTTTATGGAAGCCTATTGCATGAAGTGCAGGACAAAACGAGAAATCAAGAATCCCGAGGCGGCATTCAACAAGGCAGGCTCGCCCGTCACGCGCGGCACGTGCGGCGTGTGCGGGACCAACCTGTTCCGCATCGGCAAGACCGAAGCCCACGAGGGCATGGTCCAGCCGGACAAATACGCCCACCGCTCCGGCAAACTGGTGATTGTCGAATCCCCGGCGAAAGCCAGGACGGTGGGACGCTTCCTCGGCAAGGGCTACACCGTGCGGGCGTCGGTGGGGCACGTCCGCGACCTGTTGCGTTCGCAACTCTCGGTGGACGTGGAGAACAATTTCAAGCCCAAGTACCGCGTGCCAAACGAGAAGAAGGAAGTGGTGAAGGAACTCAAGCAACTGGCGAAGGAACACGCCGAAATCTACCTGGCGACCGACCCAGACCGCGAGGGCGAAGCCATCTCCTGGCACCTGATGGAAGCCGCGGCCATTGACCCGAAACTGGCGCGCCGCGTCGTCTTCCATGAAATCACCGAACACGCCATCCATGAGGCCTTCTCGAACCCGCGCGAGATCAACATGGACCTGGTCAACGCCCAGCAGGCGCGGCGCGTCCTCGACCGGCTGGTCGGTTACAGCATCAGCCCGATCCTGTGGGAGAAGGTGCGCTCGCGGCTTTCGGCCGGGCGCGTCCAGTCTGTAGCGCTGCGGCTCATTGTGGAGCGTGAGCGCGAGATTGACGCCTTTGTGCCGGAGGAATACTGGACCATCGGCGCGGAGTTCAAGCCCGAGGCCGAGAAAAAGGCTACTTTCATTGCCAAACTGGCGAAGATAGACGACAAAGACCCCGAACTGGGCAGCGAGGACGTGGTCAGGCCGTTGCTGGTTGATATGGAAGCCGCTCCTTACGTGGTGACCAAAGTCAAGCGCGGCGAACGCCGGCGCAGGCCATCGGCCCCGTTTACCACCTCCACCCTCCAGCAGGAGGCTTCCCGCAAACTCGGCTTCACCGCCAAGCGCACGATGGCCCTGGCGCAGGGACTCTACGAAGGCCAGGATGTGGGCGAGGGCGGCACCACCGGCCTCATCACCTACATGCGCACCGACTCGACCAACATCGCCGAAGTAGCCGTCAACGAAGTGCGCGGCTATATCGGCCAGCGCTACGGCGGCGACTTTCTGCCGGAGAAACCCATCGAATACAAGACCAAAGCCAAGGGCGCGCAGGAAGCCCACGAAGCCATCCGCCCGACCTCGGCGCTGCGCGACCCGGAGAAGGTCAAGCCGTTCCTCGAACCGGCCATGTTCAAACTCTACCAACTCATCTGGCAGCGTTTTGTGGCCTGCCAGATGGAAGCCGCCGTGTACGACACGCTCTCGGTCGAGGTGACCGGACGCGGGTCCGCGCACGAATACCTATTCCGCGCCTCCGGCTCGGCGGTCAAATTCCCCGGTTACTTGATCGTTTACGAAGAAGCCAAGAACGAAGATAAAAAATCCGAGGAAGAGGACGAAATGAACGTCCGCATCCCGGCCTCGGTGGCCGAGGGGCAGAAGCAGGAGTTGATTCGGCTTCTCCCGGAGCAGCATTTCACCCAACCGCCGCCGCGTTACTCGGAGGCCAGCCTGGTGCAAATTCTGGAGGAGTACGGCATCGGACGCCCATCCACTTACGCCCCGACGCTCTCGACTATCCAGCAGCGCGGCTACGTGGAGCGCCTCGACCGCCGCCTCGTCCCCACCGAGACCGGCATCCTGGTCAACGACCTGATGGTGCAGTACTTCCCCGAAATCGTGGACTACCAGTTCACCGCCCGCATGGAAGAAGACCTGGATAAGATTGCCGAAGGCAAGGCCAAATGGGAACGGGTGATGCACGAGTTCTATACACCGTTTGCGGCCACTGTGGCGAAGGCCCAGGCCGAGATGCCCGTCACCAAGACCGGGCCGGAGCCGATCGGCCGCGCCTGCCCCGATTGCGGCAAGGAACTGGTCATCCGCTACGGGCGCTACGGTAAGTTCATCGCCTGCTCCGGCTTTCCGGAGTGCCGCCACACCGAGCCGTGGCTGGAGAAGATCGGCGTCACCTGTCCGAAGGACGGCGGCGATATCGTCGAACGCAAGACCCGCAAGGGACGCATCTTCTACGGCTGCAACAATTACCCGAACTGCGATTTCACCTCCTGGAAACGCCCGCTGCCCCAGCCATGCCCCAAATGCGGCGGCCTGCTGGTCATCGCCAACAAGCGCGAGGCGCAGTGCACAGGCTGTGAAGAAACGTTCATGCTTGAGAATATCATCCCCGAAACAACACAGGAGTAGCCCATGTTTCTCTATCTCGATCCCGGTTCCGGGAGTTTCCTCCTCCAACTGTTGATTGCCGGACTGGCCGGCATCGGCATCGCCATTGGCGCTTCTTGGGCCAAGGTCAAACGCCTTTTCAGCAAGAAAAAGGGAGAACCGAAGTCCGACGAAGAAACCGATGACGACGAATAGCGCTCACGGCGCTTCCTTCCGCGACCCAAGCGGGTTCCTCTTCACCCGCGACGGCGTCCTGTACCGGCAGGTGAACCAGGTCTATGCGGCGGACTACGACCGGCTGATGACCTCCGGTCTGTACGCCAAACTGGTCGAGGCCGGGCGTCTTATCCCGCACGAGGAAGTTGACCTCGCGCCTGCCGCGCCGGGAGCGTATAAAATCCTGCGCCCGGAGCGCGTCCCGTTCATCTCCTACCCCTACGAGTGGTCGTTCGGGCAGTTGAGGGATGCCGCCCTGGCGACGCTATCCATCCAGAAGCGCGCCCTGAAGTTTGGCATGTCGCTCAAAGATGCCAGCGCCTACAACATCCAGTTCTACAAGGGCAAGGCCGCTCTGATAGACACCCTGTCCTTCGAGACCTACAAGCCGGGGGAGCCGTGGGTGGCTTACCGCCAGTTTTGCCAGCACTTCCTGGCCCCTCTGGCTTTGATGGCAACCCGCGACGTGCGCCTGGGGCAGTTGCTGCGCATCTACATTGACGGCATCCCGCTCGATCTGGTCAGCCGCCTCCTCCCGGGGCGTACGCGCTGGAACCTGGGCCTGTCGGCGCACATCCACCTCCATGCCCGCGCCCAGAAGAAATATGCCGAGGCGCCCCTCGCTGAAGCGCGTCGCGGCCGGACGATGAGCCAGGAGGCTCTGCTGGGGTTGGTTGAGAGCCTGCAAAGCACGGTCCGCAAACTGGAATGGAATCCCGCCGGGACGGAGTGGGGCGAGTACTATGACCACACCAATTACACCGACGCGGCCTTCGAGCACAAAAAGGAACTGGTTGCCGAGTGGGTGGGGCGGGTGAAGCCGCGCCTGGTTTGGGACCTGGGCGCGAATACGGGGGTTTTCGCGCGGCAGGCGTCGGGTCCGGGAACGTACGCGGTGGCCTGGGACATTGACCCGGCGGCGGTGGAGCAGAACTGGCGTCGGGTCCGCCAGGAGAAGGAGCAGAATATCCTGCCCCTCGTCCTCGACCTGACCAATCCCAGCCCGGCCATCGGCTGGGACAACCGCGAGCGCGAGTCGTTCGGTCAGCGCGGCCCAGCGGATTTGATCCTGGCGCTGGCGCTCATCCATCACCTGGCAATCTCCAACAACCTGCCCTTTGAGCGCATCGCCGAGTCGCTGGCGGGGTGGGGGGAGTGGCTGGTCATCGAGTTCGTGCCAAAGAACGATTCCCAGATACAGAAGTTGCTGCGCAGCCGTGCGGATATTTTCCCGAATTACACGCGTGAGGGCTTCGAAGCGGCCTTCGGCAGATTTTTCAAGATCGTGGAAAGCCGCCCGGTACGCGAGTCGGAGCGCTGGTTGTATTTGCTGCAAAAATCTGTGTAATGAATCCTATCTTGCTGTATAATCAAGTTGTTGGCTGAAGCAACGAAGGAGAATGACTATGATGATCCTTGAGTACCTGAAGAAACCTGTTGTTGCCGCGCTTCTAGGGTTCCTTGCCGGCCTGCTCATCGGTCTGGTGGTGTTGGGCTGGGGGCTGTGGCCGGTGCAGTGGAAAGACGCTGACCCCTCCTACTTGAATGCAGATTACGCCACCGATTACTTGCGGATGGCGATTGATTCGCACCGCGTCAACGGCGATGACGCCCTGGCGCTCACCCGCTACCAGGCGCTTGGACCTTTGGGCCCCAGCGCGATGGATGCCGTGCTCAACGATCCCGGCTCCCTAGACACGAACGCCATCCTAAACTTCAGGGATGTCGTCCAGAGCGGCGCGGCGTTGAATCCCACGCCGACGCCCGCGGCAGGGGGCGGGACGCCGGTATCTGGGTTGAGCATCCTGATTATTGTCGGTACGCTGTTTGTGGTGGCGTTGATCGGCTTCCTGGTCTTCCGCTACGTTCTGCCTCTCTTCCGCGGTTTCGCTTCCGGCGAGGGGTCGGCTGCCCGGCGCGCCCAGCAGTTGTCCAGCCAGACTCCCATGACAGACTACGAGGCCATGGGAGAGGAACCGCCGATCTCGCAGTTCATTACCACCTACGTTTCGGGCGATGATCTGTTCGACGATTCGTTCAGCATCGAAGCGCCGTCGGGTGAATTCCTGGGCGAGTGCGGCATTGGCATCTCGGAATCCATTGGCATTGGCGAACCCAAGAAAGTAACTGCCTTCGAGGTCTGGCTGTTCGATAAGAGCGATATCCAGACCGTGACCAAGGTGCTTATGTCGGCCCATGCCTACAACGATCCGGCCACCTACCAGCGCTTGGAGGCCAAAGGCGAGCCGGTGCTGGTCGAACCGGGCAAGCAGATCGTACTGGAGACGAAAGCCCTGCAACTGGTGGCGGTCGTCTCAGAGATGGAGTATGCCCAGAGTTCCCTCCCCGACAAGAGCCATTTCGAACGGATGACTCTGGAGTTGGCAATCTGGCCCAAGGTGGTGGAACCTTCGTAGCAACCTTTGGCGCGATGAATCAACCGGGCGGCGCACGGGCTGCCCGGTTTTTCGTCCACCGATGTCAGTTTGTCATTCGATCTTGAGTATTTTGAGCCTGATCTTGCCGCCCGGCGTTTCGGCTTCGACCGTGTCGCCGACGCGGTGATCCATCAGCGCCAGGCCGATGGGGGATTCGTTCGAAATCTTCCCGCTGCGCGGGTCGGCTTCTTTTGCGCCCACCAGAAAGAATACTTCGGGGTCGAAATCATCCTCCTGGACGGTCACGCGCGCCCCCACGGCGACCACATCCTTGACTCCTCCCGTATCTTCCACGATGGTGGCATTGCGCAGGACGTATTCAAGTTCCTGGATGCGGCCCTCGAGGAAAGCCTGGTCTTCCTTGGCCTTGTGGTAATCGGCGTTCTCCGAAAGGTCGCCCATCTGGATGGCGTCGCGCAGGCGTTTGGCCAGCGCCTCGCGTTCGGGACCTTTCAACTGCTCCAATTCGGCCTTGAGTTTTTTTGCGCCCTCGGCGGTAATGAATTGTTGTTCAGGCATTTTTGCTCCTGGTTGTGAAAATTTTGGAATGCAGGAACTCGTTCCTGTCGCTCTGGACGACAAGCCGCCCTACTTCAAAACAATCATGGTCTCAGGTAGGGATCGTGCAGGCGGGCGTGCTCGTCAATGGCGTACCGGTCGGTCATGCCGGCGATGTAATCGCAAATCGTCCGCTCCAGCCCTCGAACGGGAATCCACTCTTGAACGTGGTGCGGCAAAATAGAAGGCTGGGCGTGGTAGGCGTTGAACAGGTCTTCGATGATGTGCTCGGCCTTGACCTGCATGCGCACCACGCGGAAGTGCCGGTACAGTTTGGCGTAGAGGAAATCTTTCAACTCGCGGTTGCGGCGCTGCATCTCGTCACTGTAACCGATCACGTTGTAGGGTAGTTTTTGCAGGTCCAGAGCCGATTTCGCCCCGCTCTCCTTGAGGCGTGCATCCGTGGCGGTGACCATGTCTGTCACCATCAACCCCACCAGGTGGCGAATCATGCGGTGGCGTTCCATATCCTGCAAAACCGGCCCGCGCCAGTTGAAGGTGCTGACCAGGATCTCCCACAGAGTGATCCCCTCCAGCGAGTGGGGGGTGATCATACCGGAGCGCAGACCGTCGTCCAGGTCGTGGGTGGTGTAGGCCAATTCGTCGGCCACGTTGCAAATCTGCGTCTCCAGGTTGCCGCGCAGGTCGGCGCTGTACTCGCTGGCGTCCGAAATATCGTATTCCGACTCGTGCTTGACCATCCCCTCGCGCACTTCCCAGGTGAGGTTCAAGCCGGGGAACTCCGGGTAACGCTGCTCCAGTTCGGTGACGATGCGCAGGGACTGTTTGTTGTGGTCAAAGCCGCCGAAGTCCGTCATCAGGCGGCGCAGGGTGTATTCCCCGGCATGGCCAAAGGGGGAATGGCCCAGGTCGTGCGCCAAACAGATGGCCTCCACCAGGTCCTCGTTGGCGCCCAGGGCGCGGGCAATCGTCCGCCCGACCTGCGCCACCTCCAGGGTGTGCGTCAGGCGGGTGCGGAAGTAATCGCCCTCGAAGTTGATGAAGACCTGCGTCTTGTATTCCAAGCGGCGGAAGGCTGTGGTGTGCAGGATGCGGTCGCGGTCGCGCTGGAAGGCCGTGCGGTAGTCGGGCTCGTTATCCAGGTAGACGCGCCCCTTGCTGTCCTTGCTGCGCATGGCGTAGGGCGCAAGGCTGCGGTCTTCGATCTCTTCCAATTGCTGACGAGTGTACATGCTGCCTGCCTTTGAATGGGCGGAAAGTTTAATCTACTCGGCGGGGCTTGTCAACGATGCAGGCGCGTACCGACATTTTCCCCGGCCAGCGCACGGCGGAGGTTGCCGTCGGTTTCGCCGGAGAAGACCAGCACTTCCAGGCCGGAGATTTCCTCGACCAGTTCCAGCATCTGATGGACTTTGGCTTGCATCCCGCCGGTCACGTCGGCCCCGGCGGCCTCTCCCAGACGGGATGCCTGCCGCGCCAGTCCCTCGGGCGTGATCTCAGGGAGGAGTTTCTTCCGCGCGGGGAAATCCTCCCAGACTCCCTCTTCCAGCCCGGCCAGCAGGATGCGGTTGGGGCGCAGTTCGCGCGCCAGGTGGGCGAACAGGTCCTCGGTTGAGAGGATCGTGCCGCCGCGCGCTTCGTCGAAAACCACGTCGCCATGCACCACCGGCAGCAGGCGGTGGCCGAGCGCCATCTGGAGCGGATACAGGTCCCAGATGAGCACGCGGCCCTCATGGGCGGTGACGGTGGAGAGCGGGGAGATGGTCACGGCGGGCAGGCCGGCGCGGCGCAGCGCCTCGACGACCAGCCGGTTCAGCGCCGAGGCCTGGTACCAGACTTCGGCAAAGCCGCGCCAGGCTTCGGGTCCGGCCACGCCGCGGCGGGTGCCGAACTGGCTGGCGGCTTGGTGTCCGAACGAGCCGGAGCCGTGTCCAAGAACGAGGCGCAGGTCGGGCTGTTCCTGCATGGCGGCGGCGATCTGCGCGGCCAAATCATCCAGCCGCTTGGGGCGGGGCGTGTAGGGGCGGGTCTTATCGGTGATGAGCGAGCCACCGAGTTTAAGGAAGGTGAACATGGGAAAAATGTAGCACGTTCCGGGCGGGGCGTCAAGAAGGTATAATCGAGGCGATGAACCTGGATATCCGTGCTGCGGTGGTGATGACGGCAATCCTGGCCGTGCTGGGGGCGGGGGCGAGCCTGTGGCTTGGCATCCGGCGCATCCGCAAGGGGCGCAGGGTGGCCTATTACCGCCTGCGCCAGAAGCAGGTGAGCGGCGGCTGGCGGATGCTGCTGGGGGCTTTCCTCCTGCTCGGCCTGGCATTCCTGGCGGCCCGTTTCGGCGAACCGGTGGCTTATATCTATTTCCCTCCCAGCCCTTCGCCGAGCCGGACGCCGACCATCAGCCTGACGCCCACTATCAGCCTGACCCCGACCATCTCACTCACGCCCACGATCACGCTCACGCCGGCCATCAGCGACACGCCGACCGTCACGCCCACGCCGTTCATGCCGGAGGCGGTGGCGCTCCAGTTCACCGGCAGTGTGACTCCCAACCCGGCGGCGGTGTTCAGCCCGATCCTGTTCTCGCGCACGATTGCCGATTTCCTGGCGGTTGACCCGCAGACCTACTTCGAGAACCCCATCGAGCGCATCTTTGCCACGTTTTCCTACGACTTCATGACCGACGGCGTGCAGTGGACGGCGCTCTGGTACCGGGACGGGACGCTGGTCTATTATGAAACCGAGACCTGGCAGGGCGGTACGGGAGGCTACGCCTACTCTGTCTGGTCTCCGCCGCCGCAGGAATGGCTGCCCGGGACCTACCACGTCATCATCTTTGTAGGACTGGAATGGAAGGTAATGGGAGAATTCCGCGTGGGCGGCGCGCCGCCGACCCTGACCCCGACCCCGCTGCCGAGCGTCACCCCGACCGCGAGCCGGACACCGTTCCCCTCACCGACGCCGCGCCCGACGGATACCCGCTGGCCGACCCCAACGAAGTGATTCCTAACTCGGACAAGCCGAAAGAGATTCAAACACGAAGGACACAAAGATTACG
>DYKZ01000208.1 GCA_020722345.1 Anaerolinea thermophila
TCATCGTCTCACAGGGCCTTACCCCATCGCATCCCATCACTTCGGGAAAGGCGGGTTTTTAGGCGGGTGTGCCGTCAAAACCCTGCGGAAAGCCCAGTAAAACTGGCAAAATTGGCGGAGAGAGAGTCCCCCACCGTAGTGTCTCGCGTCATCGCGTAACGTCGCCATAGTGCCAGCAAACCCGCGTAAATACAAGACTTCTGCCGCGGCGATCGTCTCGGATGGTCTCGACTTATCGCGTAAGATCGCGTAATCTTAGGCGGGTGTATAGGCGGGTGCGAGATTATGCCACGAGTTGCGAAAGAACTATCAGCGTTGGAGGTGAAACGCCTCTCAGAGCCGGGGATGTACGCCGTTGGGGGCGTGCCTGGGCTCCATCTTCAAGTCCTCCCCGGCGGAGGAAAGACCTGGCTGCTGCGGGTCACTATCGGGGCGACCGCGAGCGGCAGGCAGCGCCGCAGCGAGGTCGGCTTGGGCGGGTATCCGGCGGTGACGCTACAGCAGGCCCGAGACAAGGCGCGGGAGGTCCGGGAGAAGATCACCCAAGGCATCGACCCGATAGCGGAGCGCAAGGCCGCGCGCTCCGCGTTGCTGGCGAGCCGGGCGACTGAGATCACGTTCGAGGAGGCCGCGCGGTTGTGCATTGAGGCGAAGTCCCCCGAGTGGAAGAACGCGAAGCACGCCCAGCAGTGGACCAACACGCTGACCACTTACGCCTTCCCGACCCTCGCCAAGCTACAGGTGCGCGACATCGACACGCCGCATATCTTGGAAGTGCTCGAACCGATCTGGAAGGTGAAAACCGAGACAGCCGAACGGCTCCGCGGGCGCATCGAGTCCGTTCTGGATTGGGCCACGGCTCGCAAGTACCGCGACGGCTCGAACCCGGCGCGCTGGAGGGGGAACCTTGAGGCGATGTTGCCCAAGCCGTCGAAGGTGGCGAAGAACGGCAACCATGCCGCGCTGCCCTTCGCGGAGGCTCCCGCGTTCATGAAGCATCTGCGCAAGATGGAAGGGACCGGCGCGCGGGCGCTGGAGTTCACCATTCTGACCGCCGCCCGCTCCGGCGAGGTACGCGGGGCGAAGTGGGACGAAATCGACCTTGAGGCCGGAGTCTGGACGATCCCGGCGGATCGCATGAAGATGGGCAAGGAACACATCGTGCCGCTCACCGAGGAGGCGGTGGCCTTGTTGAAGGCCCTCCCGCGGTTCGAGGAGAACAATCTTGTATTCCCCGCGTCCCGTGGCGGCGAGTTGTCGGATATGACGCTGGCCGCAGTCATCAAGCGGATGCACGAAAGCGAGACGAAGGCGGGCCGCAAGGGCTTCATCGACCCGAAGCAGACCGACAAGAACGGCAACCCGAAGATTGCCACCCCGCACGGGTTCCGCTCGACCTTCCGCGATTGGGCAGGCGAGACAACGCACCACCCCCGCGAGGTCATCGAACACGCCCTTGCGCACCAGCTCAAGGACAAGGCCGAAGCCGCCTATGCGCGCGGCAGTCTTTTCCAGAAAAGACAGGCACTTATGGAAGATTGGGCCGCGTACTGCCACCCGAAAAAGTAAAGTAAGCCGTTGATCTACAAAAAGATTTTCGGCTTCGAGGCTAGACGAGACGCCCTGAAAGTCTTATAGTCTTTCGCATATCCCGCCGGGTTCCCGGCGCGGACGTACAGAAATGGAGAACGAGTTGAGCCACTGGTGGCTCGACCCTTCACCCGTTTCTGGTGCGAGTCATCCGAGGGGAAGTGTTCGAGCTGTGTTATCGGCTCCGCGCTTCCCCTTCTTGTTTTTGGCGGGCAGCGCGGACGTATTGGGACCGCTGCCATGCAAACACAATCAACAAAATCACTCCGTCCAGCCCAAGCGGCTGAGTTCTTGGGTATCAGCCACGCGACACTCTGGCGCTGGCTCAAGGAGCGCCCGGACTTCCCCCGCCCGCGCAAGATCGGCGCACGCACCACCATTTGGATCGTCGCCGAACTTGAACAGTGGCGTGATGCTCAAGCGCATCAGTGAGGAGACGGACCCATGAAACCGAGCCTCATTGCGCAAATAGCTGCGCCCACCGAAGCCCGCCGCGCGTCCTACGTCGCTTGGCTGCTCCGTCTCGCCCCTCTCCGCGTGTTCCCCGCCGGGCCTGAGTGCAACACCGAAGCCGATCAACACCTTGTTGATACGGTGATTGCCCAGCTCGAAGAACTGACCGAGCAGGCCGCGCGCTCCTCCGACCGCTCGCCGCGGGCCGTCTGGTTCCGTCGCACCCTCGATCACTGCAACGAGGTAATGAGCGGCAAGGCCGATCCCGCCGACAACGGCTGGTTCGACAACAAGGCCGGGTATCGCCGCGGAATCCACCTGTTTCAGGAGGTCGCAGAATGATTGCTGACTTCCTCGACAACTACCGCCCCGGCGGGCCGTTCGTTCTCACGTCCATCGTCCCGGACGGGAAAACCGAGACGCGCACCTTCACCGACTCGAAGGAGGCGGAGGCGTGGGCCATTCGCCAGAACGAAACCAAGAACATCTACTTCCACGTCAATCGCACGCGGGGACCGCTGACCGCGAAGGCGAAGAAGGAGGACATTGCCGCCGTTGAATACCTGCACGTTGACATCGACCCGCGCACCGGGGAGGACTTCGAGCAGGAGCGCGCCCGCATCCTTCGCTTGCTGACTGCCGAACTGCCCAAGGGCGTCCCGGCTCCCTCGCTGGTGATCGACTCCGGCGGAGGCTTTCAGGCCTTCTGGCGTCTCGCGGAACCGCTGAACATCGACGGCGACACCGACAAGGCCCACGAGGCCGAACGCTACAACCGGGCGCTTGAACTCGCCTTCGGTGCTGACTCGTGCCACGACGTTTCGCGCATCATGCGCACGCCGGGGACGATGAACTGGCCGAACAAGAAGAAGCGCGACAAGGGCCGGGAGCCGCGCGAGGCGGAGGTGTACAGCCGCACGGGTGCCACCTATCCCCTGAGCGCGTTCAAGCCCGCCCCCGCCGTCAGCACGAAGCCCCGCGCTGCCACCGGGAAGGCATCCGC
>DYKZ01000044.1:0-14491 GCA_020722345.1 Anaerolinea thermophila
GAGCAACCGGAGCCTGAGCCGGAGCAGCCTCAACCGGAGCAACCGGAGCCTGAGCCGGAGCAGCCTCAACCGGAGCAACCGGAGCCTGAGCAACCGGAGCCGCAGCAGCCTGATTGCCAACAATGGCAGCAGTGGACTCCTCGGCAAAGGCCGCCAAAGCTCCGGCGTAGTCGCCCTTGTCATAGGCAACGAAGACACGTTCCCATTGCTCATCGCTCATGTTCGCCGCTCCCACTGCCATCGCGCCAAGAGCCATGGGGCTACCTGCCCGCAACACCGTGCCACCTGCCCGCAACACCGTGCCACCCATCCTTGCAATATCGTCCCATTGCTCATCGCTCATGTTCGCCGCTCCCACTGCCATCGCGCCAAGAGCCATGGGGCTACCTGCCCGCAACACCGTGCCACCCATCCTTGCAATATCGGGAGCACGAGCAGCCAGATCCTTCGCCACTTCAGCAATTTTGGATGCACGAGATGGATTGACTGGTCCTTTCCCGCCTGGATTGGCTGGTCCTTTCCCGCCTGATGTTGGGTCTTTCCCGCCTGATGTTGGGTCTTTCCCGCCTGATGTTGGGTCTTTCCCGCCTGATGTTGGGTCTTTCCCGCGACCATGGCTATAGATATCCGCGATAGACTCTAGCGCCTGACCTGCCGCAGTAGCGGCACTCATTGCCGCAGCGGCGGTTATGGCGACTGGAGCAGCCTGTGCAAGATTGACTGCTTGGTCCAGCAATTTGCTATCGAAATCCTTGTTCCGCGCCTCCATATTGAGTCGTTTTTCATCATAATGATTGCTGAGCAATTCCTGATGTAATCCGTAGTTTTCGGTGTATTCCCTTTGCGTATCGAGACTACGCGCATCACCCACACGCATGTTGGGCGAAGGGATACCCTTGTACATATCCGGCGAGGATGTCCATGCCTGATTTCCGGCGGCAGATGCCTGTGGCTGGACCTTACGGGCGAGGGCGCCTGCGTTCAAGGCAGCCTGTTCTGATCCACTGGTCATCTTACCAACCTCCCTCGCGTTACCGCGACCTTCGTGCAACATGGAGTTCGCACGGTTGAGGTCCTCGTCGCCAGGGATCATGGTCGTGGAGACAGGCGCAACACCGGCATGACCCGCAGCAAGCAATTCGCCCAGCACGACGGCACTTTGCTGGTCATAACCCGCTTTCGCCCCGATTGCGGCGATGATCGCCGCGTGATCGGCGTCCACCCCACTGCCCCGGATGCGCTGACGCTGCATCGCAATGTCGCCCTCGTTCACCCCAGCCTTCGCGGCCTGATTACGCAGATAGCTGCCCACATTGAGATCGTCGCCCATGATTGCACCGAGATTCCTGGACAGATCCAGGGCATTGATGCTTCCCTGCGTACCCACATTGGCCTGAAGCCCCTCGGTGAACTGGGCCATGCGCTGAGCGGTCATTATCGACTTTTCGGCACGCTTGAAGTCTGCCGAGTTTTTGTCGATGCCAGCGGCTTCAGCAATCGCCCCGAAGGTTTGCGAGGCCCGACGATACCCCTCGGAAGTGTTGCTCGTTTGATGCGAATGCTCCCGCTGAAGCGCGGCGCTAAGCCGTTTATCAAGCGACTCCGACGTGGATTCGTCGTAACTACCTGTAGAGCCCACGTCACCTTTGAAGCCAGATCCCAGGTCGCTTTTGGTTCTCCCATTGGCTCCCTTGAGCTTCCCGTCCTTCCGCATCTCGCGGAGAAAATTCTTGATTATTTCGCCACTCCCACCCAAGGCTAAATCCGCCGCGACCGCAGCCTTGAGCGCCTCGGTTTCCTTGGACGAGAGATTGGTTCCCTGTGTCACATCGTCCACAATTCGATTAGCAATACCCCAAGCCTCCTGGTTCGCACTCTTGATGCCCGAACCGATTTCGAGCGCCTTCTGCATGGTGTTGCCCTGTTTCGCCGCCTCTTCCAGCGTGCGGCCAATGGTCTTGGCGGCTTCTGAGGCTGCCTGCTCCCCGGCTTGCAAGGAACCCTGGCGCGCAGCAGAAACTGCGGTCTGGCCGCTCACCGTAGGCACACCAGTGTAGCCTCCACCCGTATTGGTCATGCCAAACTGGCGAAGACTCTCACCGTTCGTATAGAAGCCGTAGGCCGCGCCCGTTGACGAGGCCAACGCTGAACCACGAACAATTGAATCACTTGACATCAAGGTAGGGGCCACGTTCTTCTCATCGAACTTGTCGTTGTTCGACATGCGGTTGGCGAGTTGTGTCAGGCCGTAGTAGGAGCCGGTAAGCACCGCCATGGAAATCAATGGTGTCAAGGCAAGGAGGTCGCCAGCAGTGGCCGCGCGGGTGCGAATGTACTCGTAGAGAGCCTCGGCCTCGCCAAAGGAGAGAGATCCTGTGCCGTCATAGAGCAGCCCTACCGCCCGCGCTCCATCCTGGATGCTGAGCTGAGTCACGGCATTGGTCAGGGCCGCGAACGGCAACCAGGATTGCGTCCAGACACCGAACACGAAGTATTTGCCCAGCAGGTTGGGACCATTGCTCGCACTCATGGCGGCAACGGCCACCGCGATTGGCGCCAGGGCGTAAAAGAGCCCCAGCAGCAGGTTCATCGCAGGAATCGCCATCTTCCCGAACATGCTGGCATTCGCAGATGCATCGATGACGTTTTGATCTATCGCGTTGCCAAGGAGTGCGTCCCCGGAGCAGGTGGCATTGCAGGTGTTGTAGTCTGCAATGCTCGTGGCCTTGCCCAGACAGCTCGATGCGCAAGATACGATGCGTGACATGGCAATATTGGTGGTTGCATCCTGAGCCAAACCAATGGTGCCAGCCATATACTGGGCCAAGCCAACTGCCGTGTTCACATCACTGACTTCGATATGGTTGCCATTGGGTTTTGGCGCAGCCCCCATGCTTGCGGCTTTTACCAGGTCTGTCTGGGCGGTCGCCGTTCCTCCCTCGCTTTTGTAAGTCCCGTCGGCATAGGCCGCAACATCAGTCCGTAGCCGAGTGGCTGCCGATTCGCAGGAAGTCGTCTCCCCTTGTGGATAAGCGGATGAGAAGTAGGTGGTGATCCCCGAATTGTGGTTCAGGGTGATTGTATTAATGACATTGGTCGAGATCTTGATGGCGTTGTCCGTGACCGTATTGCTCGCGCAATCGATGATGAACTGGCGCGTGTTGGCAGTGATGTAGGGCGAAGCTTTGGACGTATTGTTGTAAAGCCCCATAACCATCTTCAGGGGATTGCCGAATACCTGATCGGTGAGCGGGATATAGGCAGTGTTCACCCCTTGAAAGGCTGTCTCAATCTTCGATGCAAGATGCCGCGTCACCGCACTGATAAACGAGGCAGGCAGGGCCACACCAACGGGTACGTTGTCCACTGCAGCAACCTGGCCGGTGTAGATGTCCTCAAGCTGGACTCTGGCCTTCGGAACCGTCATCGAGTAGAGCACGACGATGAGCACCAGAAGGACGGGCAGATCCAAACCACCACCCTTATGCATGTTCATCATCGTCTTGGCTATGATCAGTACCAGGCTGATGAGCAGGCCAAGCCCAATGATGATGCCCATACCCAAGGAGCCCGTCCCTCCAAGGAGACCTTGGCCTGGGTCGAAGATCATGGCAACTCCGTTCAGGATGCCCTGAACCATCGCCAGGTCGCCAATGGTATAAACCGTGAAGGTCGCCATGGATCTGCCTTTGGTGATTACCGACCGCCGTTGGCGATGATGTTCGGGTTGTTCTTGACCATGAGGCCCACGATGTCATCCGCCTGCTTCAGGCGAACCATCTTCTCCTGCTGATCGGTGACGACAGCCGCAAGCTCTTCGCGCAGCGACTTCATGCTGTCCGCAACCAACTCAGGCATCTGAACCTCACCCGCGTGGTTCCAGGTTTGCATCATCACTTTCACCATCGAGTCCAGGTAATTGATGGCAAGCTCGTTCACCACCAGTGGCGCCAGGCTCTGACTGATCGAATACGCCATCGACGGATTGCCCTGTGACCTACGCAGGTAGTAGATAACCGGGGTCTTGATCTGCTCGATGAAGGCTTTTTGTTTATCTGTGAATCCACACGCAGCTGAACCGATGGCCGAGGAGTTGCAGTTCACGGCCTTGTACACCAACGAATCCGGCAGAATGGAGTTCCCGTTCACGTCTCCGAACATGATTTCGTTGACCAGGCCGCGAACGCCTTTCCAGTCAGACTTGGTGATGGTCTTGGTTCCAGGGTCGTTGCACTTCTGCTCGTCTTTCTCCGCGCCGTCTGGGCAGCCGATCAGGGTTGCCACCTCCCCTTCCTTCAAGCCCTCTACGAACATGCGCACCGAGGGAATCGTGGGCATCTTGATGATGGCCTCGCCTTTCTTGTCAGCATTCGCGCCATCCCGAATAATCTGGGTACCAAGAATGCTCTGCATGATTTCGAGGGTCCGCAGACGATCCGCAGTGGCATTCCCGAACATATCCCCGAACTTGACTGAGTTGTGGGCGCGCACCAGGGCTTTCCAGGTCAGGTTGCCATAGGTTGCAGATTCCACGGGCGAGCCAGCTTCAGTTGCGTCTGGCTTCGTCTCCCCCTTGTTGGTGAAGATGTCTTCCACCACGCTAAACAAGTCTCTGGCAGACGAAGTCGCGGAGTCCAGCATTCCCTTCTCATTTGCAGCCTTGGTCGTAACGCTCGACGGGTCGAACATCGTCTGTACCAGGCTGTTTGCGATGGCGCATGTGTTCTTGTTGCCCAGGTTCAAGGCATGGATCAGGGACTGGAACTTGGACATCAGGTTGGCCAGATCCGGCTGAATTTTCTGGATCGCCATGTAGAACAGGGCACCCACTGCATTGGTGGCGACGGAGCGGAAGAGCGCCACGAGCTGGTCAGAGTTGATGAACGAGAAGGAACCGCCAAACAGGTCGATCCCCCCGCAACCGGCGTTGATACGCGGAGGGTCAAAGGCGATGAGGTTGACCTGCCGAATCGGGCTGCGCGCGACGATGGAGCCCATCACAAAGCCGCCGCGCGTCTGGCTATGATAGGCGCCAGGATTCGTCACGTTCGACATGAGCATTCCATCCAGAGCCTCCTTGAGTCCCGCATGGACTGGAACGATAAGGATGGTGCCCAGGGCAACCCCCAGAACCAGTGGCTTGATTCTCATGGCCTTCATCATTGCTTGCCCCCTTGTGGCTCGGCCTGTTCATAACTGTTCATGAGCCGCTCGCGCAGTCGCTTGACCAGCTCCTTGGGATCGGTTGTCGCGCCATCCTTCATGTCATCGCCGCTGAGAATGCCCCGGCGTTCCGGGTAGATCGCCCGAATCTCCTCGTCGGTCAGCAAGCCGTTGGTTTCGGCAGCCAAGAGGATCCGATCACCAAGCTCCGGCATGGACATCGCGCCCTGAGCGACGATGTAGTAGTTGTTCGGAGGCACGACAAAAAATACTGTTGGTGTAATTTTAACACCAAGAGTACTCGACTGCCCCTCGTCATTAACCCATTCCTTCAGGATTTTCAGAGGCTTATGGTCGATGGAAACGAAGGTCGTCAGGAACTTGTATTTTGCCTCGAAGCTCATGATCGCATCCGCCATCGGTTCGCAGTAACGGCAATCGGAGCGATAGAACATCCACAAACCACCAACCTCTGAAAGGCGACCGAGCGCCTTATCTCGCGCGGCCTGCGAGCCGCTCATGTTGGCGATCCGCGCAAAGGTCGCCATGGGCACCCGGTTTGTCTCATCCAGCAAGGGATCGCTCATCACCAGCGCAAGAGACTTCTCGGCAAAGTTCTGGGACTTGTCCATGAGCACACGCTGGGCATAGAAATAGGCCGCCAGGTTCTCCTCGGTCGGCTCATCGATGGCCTTGTCCAAGAGTTTCGGAAGATTCTCGCGCAACCACTCGGTCGAGAACGGAGCAGGCCCTGGCGGGGGGATCTTCTGCCCTTCCTCGACTTCTGCCTTCGGCTCAGGCTTCGGCTCAGGCTTCGGCTCAGGCTTGATCGGCTGGATCTCCCTTGGATCCTTTTTCCACCACCAGCCTTCTTCCTTGTTCTCGTAAGCACCGAAGCCCACACCCGAATCTTCCGATGCGGATACTGCGCCGCCGGCCAGGACCACAGAAACTGCAAGGGCAGCCGGTGCCCAGGCATTAGAAAATGCCATACGCCTTTCCAACAATTCGGTTCATGGGCAACACGCCCCAGTAACGTCCGTCATAGCTGCGTTCCTCTGTGGCAACCATGAACACCGCCCCTTCGGGAACTGTGAAGACCCGCACGAAGTCCTGGGGCTCCTTGCCGAGCTTGGCGCTTGTGATGGGGTGGACGTAGCGCTGCTTGACAGGGATGCCGGTTGTTTCCGGGATCAGTTCGCCAATGGAGCGGCCATTGATCAACACGTCATCCTCCCAAACCACCACTTCGTCACCGGGCAGAGCGGCAACGATCTTGGACACGCGAGAATGCTCGAAAGGCTGCTCCTCGGGCTTGATGCCGGGCACCCTCATAAGATCGCCAGGAATGAAGACCAGAAGGTCTCCTCGATGGATTTCCTTCGGAAGCCCGTGGCTGATCCAGTAGAGCTTCCATGGCAAGCAGCGCTGCGTCTGAAGATCGAGCGCAATGCGCCCTTGCATGACCGCCATGAACCCCATGGCGACCCAGAAGACGATCAGCCCCCAGAAGATGGCGCGGTTGATCTCGCGCCGATCCGAGAACATGCGCCGGACACGTCCAGCAAGAAGGATGCCGACATCAGCGGCTCGGGATGCCAGAGACATCGACCCCGATCTCCTTGGCGACGGCTTCGGTTACATCCAGCCATGCAGGCAGAGCAACGACAGCCCCCTTGGCGAGAACTGTGACCCCCTTGGCGGTGTATGCGGAAAGCACGCTTTCAAGCGCCTTGCTGACTCTCTCACCCTCGGCGGTGACCTGATGATCGGTCACACCCGGAGTCTCGGTGATCTGCTTGATCGCGCCCTCGATAATGCGCACCGAATCCAACATGACCACCGCCGGAACAGGCTCCTCTTTCTTCCCGAAGGGAAGATTGAACCAACCGTCCTGGATCAAAGCGAGAGCCACAACCGCTGCAGCGGCACTAGCCGCCACAATGGCGACCATGCTCGGCCCGAAGCCGGTTTTGCGGGCCTCTGGCGCTTTCATTTCGGTGGTCTCCGGCTCGGAGTTCCGTGGATTCGGGCTTGCATCCCCCATGCCCTCCTCCTTACTCAACATCAGCACTTGCCGCGCCACGACGCTTGGGTGTCAGGTCGTAGTTCAGGCGATACAGCAGGCCGATGAAGCCGCCACCGATCAGTGCGCCGATAAAGGAAGAAACAGCATCCAGGCCCGTGTCCTGAAAAGCGGTAGCGATGATGCCGAAAGAGATCAGCGCCACCGGGGTGTAGTAGCTGGCTCGGCGGAAGACGCCCAGATTGGTTACGAAGGTCTCTTTGAAGTTGCTCATGCTCATCTCCTTGGGTTAGTGGTGGCGCTTCTCGTTTTCCATGAACTCGTGGATCACCTCCACGACATCACGACCTTGACGGACCCCTTCGATGATCACGTCTCGTTCAGCGCCCTTGGTGGAAAAGAGGATCTGCGCGAAGCGATCCAGGATGAGGCGCACTACCCCCCACTCATCACCGGAGCGACGGATCATGACTTCGGCGTATTGACCGGGGTTGGTATGCACCATCTTCAGCATCCGAACCCCATAGGGGTCGAGGCTGAACTTCTTTGTTTCGAGGGCCGCGTCGATTGACTCGGCTTTCTGGCCGAGAATGAATTGCCACGCGGCGTTCTGGTAAATCGCCGCGCCGTTGGCGGAGTTGTAGAGATCCGCAAGGGATTGCGTGATCAGGATGGCCGATCCGCCATATTTCCTGACCTTCCGGTACATACCCTCGATGGCCTTGGCCATCACGGGGTCGTCCAGCAGAGACCAAGCCTCGTCCAGTACCATGAGCTTGCGAATACTCGAGGATGTTCGGTACATCTCGTAGCCAATGCGAGACATGAGCTGGATCAGGACCACTTTCTGGAGAATTGGAAGCGACTTCAGCTCCTCCAGCTCCAGGACCACAAAGTAGTTGGAAAGATCGACATTGTTTGGGCCATCGAACCAACGTCCGTAAGAGCCCATGCGGGTGAAGGGATAAAGCTGTCGGCCAATGTCCTTGATGCGCTGATCCTCCTGCTGGAGGCACCATTCAGCCACGGCGGTCACCGTTCCCTGATGGGCATAGCGCGTCCAGGTAGCCATGACCGCCTCCTCAAGGACAGCCATGCGGAAGTCGTCCAGGCCCTCTTCCGGCGCCGCCATCTTGGCGAGCATCGCCTTGATCATCTCCACATCGTCCTCGATGTCTACGACATTGGTGAACGGGTTGAGGGAGACGTGCGAGGTCTCATCAAAGTTCATGAACTCTCCGCCCAAGGCTTCCGCGAGCTTGTAGTAGGAGTAGCCCACGTCAATAACCCACGCCCGCGCGCCCTCCGCCAAGTAATCCGTCAGAATGGCCTGCGCCATGACCGACTTACCCATGCCTGTCTCGGCAAAGATGATCGCGTTCTGTGAGGTCGCCTCGTACAGATCGAATAGCGCCGGGGAACCCCTGCGGGTCGTGAACAGCATCGTTCCACTCGGCCCGGAACCCTGCCACTCGCCGATCAGGGGGGCGAACTGGATGGCCTGCCGCACGGTCATCGTGTGGAATCGATGCAGGCCACGAATGCTCTCGGTAGACGCTTCTCCCGGCAAGGAGGCGACCCACATCGGCTCCATCACCATGCCGTCCTCACGAAGGTCGAACCCGAGCGTGGAATAATAGGAGCTGACACTGGACGCCCACTGCTTGAGACGGGAAAGATCCAGGTTGAACAACCAAACGCTGAAGTTGACCTCGACCAGCGAACCGCCGCCGTTGTTCATGGAGCCAACCAGCACGTCCATACCATGCTTCTTGTGCCCGAGAAGCGGGATCATGTGGGTGGTCGGGCCGAAGGCCTGGTGGGTGATCATGGCGAAGCGCCGCTCCACGGCAGCGGACTTCTTCACCTGGTCGGGGTAATGAAGGGTTAGAGCCATCCAGTGAGGATGGGTCATCTGGTCGATCATGCCGCCCGGGTCACCAATGACGTAGTTCATCAACGCCATGGAGGCTCGCTTCGGGAGGAACTTGACGGACATGAGCTTGGCGTACCACTTGTCGTCCTCCTTCGAGGAGAACTCAATGTGGTTCTTCTTGTACTCGATGTAGTCACCGGGCATGAAAATCTGCTCGTTCAGCGGGCGATTCTCGTCATGCCACTCTTCTCGGTCATGAAACGGGTGATGCAGCTTCCTCATCACGCCGAGATATTGCTCTACTCCCATGCGGACAGGATGCAGGCCCACGGTGGTGAGAGCGCTTTCCAGGCGCCCCGCGCTTTCCTTGAACAGCTTGCGGTCGGATTCATCATCGATGTTCCGCACCGGAATCTTGAGCGTGATCACAAGGGTGCGGGTCATCGCCACCACACCGTTCGGGAGCAGGGCCTTGTATTTGGCTCCCTGCATCATCTGGTAACGACTCTTTGACAACTCTTCCAGCAAGCGATTGCTGCCCCCGAGCTTGCTGTCGATGTAGAGACCAAGGAAGGAGTCAATATCGTTGTGCATGAGAGACCCCAACTGGATGAACGATCCAGGTGGCAGCGTCATGCTGAGGGCGGCCCGAAGTTTCTCGATGGTCGAGTCGGACGCGCCAAGAAGAGGAGCCGACTCCCAGAATGCACAAAGGAATGCTTCGCCCGCCGGCGACACGGAATAGAACAGCTTCTCCGTGGGATCGAATACGCGCATCCCAAGATTAAGCCAGGGGGCGTTCTTCGACCAATCCTCAGGATGTTCGATCTTCTTGGTACGCGGGCTAAGCAGCGAGAGCATCATGAATCCTTAATACAAACAGGGTCGGCGGTGATCCTTAACGGATCACAGAACGGCGGTGGAGATGCCTACCAGCACGCCCGGCCCCCAGTTGGCGGTGATGGCGATGGCGGCGGCAACCACGACCGGCATCAGGCTCTGTTTCACGATGGCAATCGCCAGGCCTACAGCCAGCGTGCCGAGCGCGAACATGTCGCCCAAGGAACCCTCGGTCCAGTTGCGGATGGTGTTAACGATGCTGTTGAAGGTGGTATCGCTACCGGCAGTCGCCATTCCGACACTCAGCAGCATGGTGATCCCGAACAGGATCATGGTTTTGGTGTCGAGCACAGCATTTGCTTTGGTCACTTGGGTCATAAATCACCTCTTGATCAGTCAAACGAAGGAATGGCTACGCCAGGATTGGCTACGCCGCTGTAGGCGGCATCACCCGATGGTGTTGCCGCAATGTCCGCTGCAGGTTCCTGGAGGACCTGCGGCGGTACATCCGCCGGGTGGCTCTTGCGCACGAGCGGGATGCCCGGCTTGAGGCCACGAAAATCGTTGATGCCGAAGCTCCACTTGCGAGGCTCAACCTCGACATAGACGTAGCTAGGCCAGTGCAGTGCATCGGTCTTGGACTCAACCCATGGAGCCACCCAGATGCGCATGACGCGCGCCTGTTCTCGTACCGGCAACGGAGCCCCTGTCACCGCCTGGAGATGCTTCTGCGACCGGATGACGACCGGGGCGGAAGATTCTGCTTTCTCACCCTTGGCCGCTTCCTTTTCGGTCTCTACGGTTGGGATTCCGCTGCCGCTCTCCGGCAGTGCCCCGCCGGTCATTTCGTACACTTGAACCGGCGTCTTGCAGATCACGCCCGGTTGCACATGGCAGGCGAACTCAGAGCTATCCCCCGTGTTCAACGCAGCGCAACCAGAAAGGCCCGCCATGCTTGCGCCCATCAGGGCGAGAATCAGTTTGTTCTTCATGCCTTCACCCCTTATCGAGTCTCGTCCTGGCCAGCCTCGCCAAGCCTAATACCGTTTAGAAGCACGACTGTCACTCGACGACCGGCATCCACCTCCACCACGGGGAAGATTTCCTTCGCCATGTCGAGGTAGAACTTGGCGACGCTGTTGGCCGCGTTAGAAACACCGCCATAAAGGGCTTGCTTGCCCGCACCCCCGAGGTCGGGATCCTGATACTCTGTGGTGGCCCCAGGAGAGGTTTGCAGTTGGGGCACGTTGGTCGGCTGAAGTGCCTTGCCAAGCCCCTCGAGCAAGCCGGCGACCAGCGACTTGGCGATGAGCTGGCCCTGCTTGGAAACGAGTCGCCCCCGAAGGCCCGCCTTACCGTCTTCCCCCACCACGTAGCCATCGATCTTTTGCTCGATGCCTTCGCCGTCTTCGGTGACACAGGAGATCTTCTCGGTGCGAAGCACCGCGCGTTCGGTGGCGAGCACGCCATAGCCGGACGAGACCACGAAGCACTCGCGCACCGGGCCTTGGTACATATTTGGGAGAATTGCGTCGGTCTTGACGCGAATCAGGGCGGGGATCGGGTTGTTCTTCGCCACGGTGTTGGTCGGCGCATCTATGCCGGTCAGCAGAACGCCCTCGAACATACCGCCCGCGAGAAGATCGTTGAGGAACCCATCAACGGGTTTCTTCTCCTCCGGTTTTTCCGCGCGCCGCTCGCCAATGACGCGCAGCGGCGGGGGCGGAGCGACAGGCGCTACAGCGGGCAAGCTCTCCTCAAGGGAGGGCGCGAGACCATCGGCTGCGGGCGTCTCAGCCATAGCCCCCTGCGACGGAACGGCGGCCTGAAGAGCCGCCTTTTCGCGCTGGAGATGATCGACCTGGGACTTGAGTAGATCGATCTGGGCCACGATCTCCTCAGACTTCCACTGCTCTTCACGCTGTTGGAGGCGCTGCTGTGTCTCGTAGATCATCTGCTTGATCTCGCCCACGCCCTCGAACATCTTCTCGGAGCGGCTGACGCGCTCGGAGAGGTTGCGAAGCTGCGCAGAGACATCCTCCATGGTGATATTCTGCCGATTAGGCATCACCAGGCTGGTTTGCTGCACCGGAGTCTGCTGGCCCTGCTGTTCCGGGGGATTACCACTGATGAGTTGGGCTATCAAGATAACACCGAAGAAGACGCCGCCACCTACGATGGCCGTGCGTACACCCTGGGACAGTTCTGACCACTTGAAGCTCTGACCCGCCATCATTCGTCCCCTTTGCCGTTGTCGGACATGACGAACATGCGCGTACCGCGCCCCGGCATCAGACGAATCTCGGGGTAGAAGGCGATGGCTCGAACGCCATCCTCGTAGAACATCGACTCGTCGAGTTCGATCTCACTCGCGCTGGCGTTCTCGATCCAGTAGACGTACACATCATCGAATCGCCCTGAGTAGCGCTTCTCGGGAGCGATGACCAGATTGGCACTGCGCCCCACGCTACGGGGCAGCGGCCCCTCGGAATAGCCCGGCAAAGTCTTGCCCAGGGCCGCGGCCTTCATGACCGCCTGAATGCGCTCGTTGTAGGAGCTTGCCTTCATGAACTGGGCAGCCTCTTCTGAGTCGGCTCCGGTCTTCCCTTGATCCAGTTGGAGGGCCACAGTCTGCGGCGGAATGTCCTGCGGCACCAAAACCACAGAAATGGTCGGATCGCCAGGACGATCCCCCGTGATGTACATCGCCACTGGTTCAGCAGTGGTCGGCTTCACGAACACGGAACTGCCGTTCTTCTGGATTTCCCAAGAGGAGGCATCGATCACCATCGGGTTGGCGAAGGGAGTTGCAATCCGGTTGGCGAAACGCAGGGCGACAGAAATCGACTCGGCGCTGTTTTCACGCACGCGAATCGTGTTGTTCATGGGCACGGCCCCCGGCAGGGCGCCCACACCCGGGAGGGGCATATGAAGCGCCGGAGCTTTCGCCGGGATAGGCGGAGGCGGCAGGGTCGGAACTGTAGGAGCCTTGTTGGACGTAGCTCGCGGAGCACTCGC
Organism: Anaerolinea thermophila; assembly: GCA_020722345.1. GTDB lineage: Bacteria > Chloroflexota > Anaerolineae > Anaerolineales > Villigracilaceae > UBA877. The sequence goes on from DYKZ01000044.1 coordinate 12,924, forward strand.
CACGAGCGTCTTGACTGGCCCATAGGTCGCTGTCGCTGACTGTTCTACCTTGACCTCGCCCACTGTGGGCACGGGCGCCGGATCGAGCGAAGTGGTTTTCGCCTCAGGGTCCGTCGCGGCAACAGCCGCCTCTTGCTCCACAGGCTGGAACGGAGCGTTGTCATCCGCCTGGACGCCACCCAGGGCGGCAAGGATGACGAGAGAAAGAAAGGAGCGTTTCATCATCGAGCTGATCCTTGTTTTACTTGCTGCGCATCAGGGTGGTTTTTCTTCCACTCGACCGTGTGCGCCTCATTGCCGGGATAACTCTGGAGACCAAAGACAACCGGACGCCCGTTCTCGATACGAATCTGGAACTCATAAACAATGGCATCAGGAAGAGGCTGACGAGCCGCAGTTCCAAGCATCACGTTGCCGATGACGAACACCTTTCTGGTGTCCGGCTCATAGAGAATCTGATCAGGGATGAAGTAGCTATAGGCCCCCGAATCACGGAATACCGGATCCTCGGTCATGGCCTTCAGCTTGGTACGCACATCGGCATAGATGGAGGAGTGGATAAAGCTGGAAAGCGTCTCCACGATGAAATCAGCGTTCTTCGGAGTGATGTTGCCAATAAGGCCGGCGACATAGAGGCCGAAGGCTTTGTAATACTCCGCGTTGGCACTATCCCAGGTGATTTCCATTCGCTCGGTAATGTGCGGCGGCGTAATAACCACCCGCTCATGCTCGCTGGAAAGCTTCATGGCCAGAAAGGTCGTGGAAGCAGTGGACGCCAGCGCGATAGCCAGCAGCACGCCATTGATCGTGGTGGCCTCACGCACCTTGCGCTTGAACTTATCGAGCAACATGGCTTACACCCACTTCTTGCGGCGGCTGCCGTCAAAAGGCATGCGGTTGAGTCTGAAAACGCCAAGCCAGTACATGACATGCAGGAAGGCGCCCTCGAGGGAAATAGCCTTGACTCGCCTCAAGGCAGTGCTCGACAGATAGATCAGTACGAACGCAAGAAGCAGACTGTCCGTGACGATCCCCACACCAAAAAGCCCCACGGACACCACGAACTCATCAATCTCCCAGAAGAAGATCTGCGCCTGCGAATCGACGTAGCGCGGAATCTCAATCTCCTGCATAGACCTCTACCCTCCTGTTCTGGGATCGCCCTTCGGCGGTTGTGTTGGACGCCACCGGAGCGCTTTCACCCTTGGAAACCAACCGGATGCTTGCCGCTGGAACGCCATGCGCCACAAGCCAATCTTGAACGTTCTCAGCCCGTCTGCGCGCGAGCACCATGTTTGCCTCATCAGTGCCTATGGCGTCTGTATGGCCGACAACCAGCACCGACTTAGACGAGCGCAGCGCGGCTAGGGCACCCGCACTCGACTTGTAACGAGGAGATGGACGGGGATCCGCGAAGTCGAACCACACCACAAGCTCTCCGTGTCCTCTGCCCCCTTGCGGTCCTTGGCCAGCCCCAAGCGCCCGGCCTCTTCCGCCTGCGCCCGTTTGTCCAGCTAGGCGGCTTTCCACATCACTCGGATGCCGACCCTGGGTATCCCCTGCCATCA
>DYKZ01000044.1:14591-17591 GCA_020722345.1 Anaerolinea thermophila
GAGGTCAGGCGCGATACCCCAGGTCGATCAGTACCATGCTGGCAAGACCATTGGCGAGCTGTATGAACAGATCATCTCGACCACCCGCGTCGTTCGGGGTGACAACATAGCGACCACCGACGATCAGGCTTGGGGAGTGCTTGATGTCGTATTGGACCACTCTGCGAGCGGCCTGCAACGCCTCCTCCTGAACAGCCTTGATGTCGATGGGGCGTCCTGATGCCTTGCGCCACAAGGCAGGATCAAGCATGTCCCCCTTTTTGTCCTGGATAGACTCGAAGGCCCGCCCCATGAAGGCATTGACGGCACCGAAATCTCCCTTCACTGCGCGCTTGTGAGCGTAATAGGCAGCGGCGGCCATCATGCTCGGCTTGTCATACACCAAAGGAAGCCTGTCGTAGGCCAGGTAATTCACCGGCAACGATGCCCCCCAAGACGCCATCATGGAGTCGTAGGCGCGGCAATGTGGGCAGTTGAAGGAAATTCCGAACAGAACGCTGTTGCGGTCGGCATAGACCAGATCAACCTCTCGATACGGCTTGATTTCCTGCCCTGCCGGGGCTGGCATCACAGCCTGCCCCATCTGCCCCATCGGGATCATGCCTTCATTGGCACGGGCTATCGGGATCGCAAGGAACCCAGCCATTCCCATGAGAAAATCGCGTCGATTCATTGCGAAACCTCCACCGTCTCCACCGCGTCATTCTGACGCATCGAATTCAGGATGGCCGATACCGGCTTGTGCTGACCGCTCAGAATCATCCGCGACTGTTCTTCGATCACAGTCAGGGCCTCGGTCATGGAAATTTCACCGGTTTCCACCATGCGACTCAGGATGCGCTTGTGATGCTCCCCCTCCCCTGTGGAGGAAATGATCTTCTTCAGATGGGCAAGGTGAGCACGCCCCTCGAAGACGGCACGCGCCCCAGACTGTGCAAGGGTGTCGTACCACGGCTGCTTGAGAGCGATCTTGTGCAATTCCTCAAGATTGCCGCTGGCGACAGCGAGGCGGGCCATCTCATCAAAAATGAACAGCTCCATCACAGGAACCACCCCCTTGGTCGGGTGACTCGGGGACGGAATCATCACGTTCCTGGATGCGATGCCATGCAAATCAAGCCAAATCTGGTCAACCTCGGAGCAATCCACCATTTCCGGCTCACCATGGGCACGATCCAGGCCGGGGATGAGACGTTGAGCAACCACGCCGCTGAGGGTCAGCGCCAATCGTTTCGGATCCACGCCGAGATCCATGAGGCGAAAGACGCTCTGAAGGGCATCATTGGTGTGCAGGGTAGACAGCACCAGATGGCCAGTGGCCGCCGCTTGCACAGCTACATCAGCAGTTTCCTGGTCGCGAATCTCGCCGACCAAGATCACATCGGGATCTTGGCGCAGGGCCGCCCGGAGCTGATCGGCAAAGGTGAGGTTCTTGCCGTCCACGTTGAACTGCTGGACACCCGGGACCATGTACTCAACCGGGTTCTCGATGGCCAGAATGTTCCTGGTGCCATCGTTGAGCATGTTCAAGATGGCGTAGAGCGTAGTGGTTTTGCCCGAACCAGTCGGCCCCGTGACCAGGAACAGGCCGCGCGGCTCTTCGTTGAGCTGACGGATGACATCGACGTAATGGATCGGCAGGCCCAGGCTGTCGATCTGAATCGCCGCTTTGCGCTGATCCAGGAGGCGACAGACAATGTAATCACCCCGGATGGAGTGGGAGACGTTCACGCGGACATCAAGGCTTCTCTCACCACCTCCCTCAAAACGGTAACGCAAGCGGAAACGGCCATCGTCCGGTCGAATGCGCTCCGTAACGGAGATGTTGCAGCGTGTCTTGATCTTGTCTGCGTAGAGTACGCCTTCCTCACGACCGATCTGGCGATACAACTGCAGCCCAACCGGGGTGCGGACGCGCAGATTCCAACCGCCTTCATCCTCGATCATGTGCAGATCAGAAATGCCCGCTTCCAGCAGCTCAAAGAACATGCTGTTCAGGCGATGGACGGGCTCGTGTTCGTTGGCGCGCGAGGCAATGAAAAGATCGGGTTCCCGGCTCATGTAAATCTCCGATGTGGACCGCTAATCAACGAAACTTGATGGTATTTTCCTGGACCGGCTGTGGTTGCTGAACCGGCGGAAGGGCGCTTGGAGCAGGTGCGAACTGCGAGCGCGGGCTATCCGGCGCGGGCTGAACACGATTTCCGCTCTCCGCATAAGACTTCACCGTTTCGGTCACGCGCTGAACAACCTCATTGTCCATGACGTTCTGACCCATCTTCTCGAGGGCATTGAGGGGCGCGGCGTGTATCGCCTGTTCTCCCGGCGGCACGCAACCCAACGTCACCAGGTCAGACCCGTAGACCTGCCGTGCAGCAAGTTCGCGGATCTTTCGCTCCAGCCAGAGCTGTTGTTTCAGCACCTCGAACTTCGTGTCAGGCCCAACCCACGGGCTGATGGCCCAGCTCACCACGTCCATCATGCCTCGAATGGGCGCAGTACCCCGTTCTATGCGCTCGCACGGTGTCGCGCCCATGCTGGCATAGGCGTACCAAAACAAGCCGATAAGCAGGTATGGAATCGGTTTTAATAACCCCATCAGAACACCCTCAATGCCTGCATGGCCTTATCGGACTGGCCAGCCAGGGCCACCTCTTTCTGATAGGCCCTCCAGACTTTACCGACATAGACTTGCTGCTTATCCTCTGAGTGCGCGTTGTAGGCTCCTACAGCCTTCCAGGTTTCCCCCATTGAGGCGATGTTCTGCGACAGCACCCAGGCACCGATGTGGATGTTCAGACAAGGATCAAACAGGTGTTCACGAGAAATGCCGTGACGCGCGAGCGTGGGCAACCAACTCGAGTTGATCTGCATCAACCCGATGTCCTCAGAGCGGGTATTCTTGCCGATGGCCGCCGGGTTGAAACCGCTTTCTACTCGCGCAATGGCGCGCAGCAACACAGGATCCACCTGGTAGCGAGCCGCTGCCTGATCGAAGCA
>DYKZ01000044.1:17691-19910 GCA_020722345.1 Anaerolinea thermophila
TGCCTCGATGAACGACAGCGGGGATAGTGCAAGCAAGGCGATGAGAAAAACGCGCCTCATCCTTTCAGTCCCTCGCAATGGCCGGGCTTCCGTCGCCACAAATATTGATGTCGTAGCCAAAGGTGAATGGCTTTGGGACTACCTTGCCGGAGACATCCTTCACACCGGCCTGGGAGTACGACACGCGATACCTCCCGCATGTTGGATCCCGCTCGGTTGCTCCAATCACATCCTGGATGCGCTCTACGCGGACAAAGACCGGCTCGGAGCTTTTGGTCCTGACCTGGATGTTTCTCAACTCATCCCCTGCCAGCGGGCCACCAGATGGCAAGCTGGTCGTCGCTGTCTCCATCAAGTACACCTTGGTGGGTTTCCCTTGCGCTACATCCGCAAGCGCTGGTGTAACACTCGCCATGGCAAGCACAAGTCCCGCCGCAAACACCATCGATTTACTGGCCATTCACATGCTCCCCAATCCGGCTGCCCATGTAGTTGGTAATGTCACCGCTCGCACCCTTCATGTCACGGGGCACCACCTCGGAATAAAATTCGGTGAGGTCCATTCTCTCGAAATTGAGCCTTTCAAATTCTTCCGGCCTAAACCCCGAACAGTCTGGGTTTTTTGCCGTCCCCCAGCCTTTTCCAATTTGTTCTCGACCTTGTTCATTGATCAGCTTGGCCAGCTTCGAGTTGAAGCAACAGAACCCATGTTTTTGCTCAGTACATGCTCCCAGAAATTTCTTTGAACAGTATTCGCCAATATAATGACACAACCCGGTTTCCTTGTAGGTTGACGTATATATGGAAGCCTCATCACATGACATCATTTTCATGATGACCTGGATGGCGAGAGAAATCGCCAGCGAATATGGGTCAAAACCGAAGTTAAAACCACCTACGCTGAACAGAGAATTCACAGTACCCAAGCCGCCGGCAGCGGGAATGGATGACGCAGCTCCTGTCCACACGGTCACGCCATAGAAAGAACCCACTTTCGAGAAGTTGGCCGCCATTGCGGCGCTGGAGGCGCTGGAGGCAACATCTGCCAATCCATCGTAGGCAAAGTCCTTGAATATCCCGCTGTCCCACATGAAGTCATAGACATACTTTGAGCCAACATCATAAGCCTGCTTGCCAAGCCATTTTGCGGCCTCCATGCCCATTTCCTCCATGACGCTCCTATTGCTCTGGGTGGATTTGGAACCTTTGTTACAGCAATTGACGAGCAGTTTTTCCACGCAATGACGCGGCTCTCCACGGAAGAGCGTGAATGTATTGGGATCAAAGTAGCGGCCCGCTTCGCGGGCGGCCTCCATGGTGACTGCCACTTGCAGCATGTCGCCATCCGGCGGGGAACCAGAGTCGAAACAGTTGCCGTCCATGCAGAAGGATTGACCGGAACAGTCTTCAATCGTGCGTTCCCGCCCCGGTGCAGTCATGCACTCCCATCGTTTGGTGGTTGCCGTTTGAACCCCATTGATATTTGCAGAGCCGTCCGAATTCCGGACATCAACGAGCTTGCAATTCGGATCGTTGGCAAACTCTTCGCAGTTCGATTTAAAATCACCGCCGATGCAAGCATATGAGTCTTTGCGCTCATAGCATCCATCCGGCGCCACCACACTAGGTTTTATACCCGGCGGCAGAGTCGGCGGCGTGGTTCTGACACAATTCGATTCAGCAAGTTGGCAGGACTTTTTGTTATCCAACGGGTTGCAAGGTGTCCTGTCATACTTGCTGGACACCAGCGTGTAAGTGTCGTCAAGGCGGATTGTGTTGGACGGCGGCGGATTGGCTGGATTGTCACATCTCCATGTCTGGGTGTATTTCAGGCACTCGCCCGTAGCCTGGGATGTTTCAATACACCTCGAGCTGCTCTGGTAACACCCGCTGATCGAGACGAATGGCGAGCAGTAATCTACCACGCCCGGCGTGATGCATTCATAGGTCTTCTTATACTCCCAGCAATCCATGCACTGCTCGAAGCCATTGATGGTCTTGCAGCCCGAATCCACACACCTCTCGGAAAGCAGGCGGCAAGTGCGGTCACCGGCTGCGACAATGGTAGAGGCCGCTCCAGATAGCCCCAAGAAGAGAGCAGCAAAAACTACCTTGCGCTTCATCGCTTCCCTCACTTGATCATGTTTGCACACTGGTCAACCCATCGGCAGTTTGGTGGACAAAACTGGCGCGTTCTCCATCGGGTCGCCATATCGCCA
>DYKZ01000209.1 GCA_020722345.1 Anaerolinea thermophila
AGCCCGCCCCCGCCGTCAGCACGAAGCCCCGCGCTGCCACCGGGAAGGCATCCGCGCCCGTGCCCTTGGGCGAGGGTATGGGGATGGGCACGGAGGAGCTGCTAGCGTGGGCGAAGGCCAACGGCAAGACGCTCAAGGAATCGACCCTTGCGCGGATCGCCACCGGCGAGGACCCGCTGGACCCGGCCAAGTACCCCTCCCGCTCCGAAGCGTTGTTTGCTGTCTGCTGCGACCTTGTCCGGGCCGGGGCTGACGATGCGGTGATCTTCGCCGCGATCACGGACCCGAACAACAAGATTGCCGAGAGCGTGCGGGAGAAACCCCGCTGGCAGGCCTACGCCGCGGACCAGATTCAGAAGGCCCGCGCGAAGGTGGCCGAAGCCGCGCAGCTCCCGACTTGGGACCGGGTGAACAAGGACGGCGAACCGCTGGCCAGCTACTGGAACGCCCGGACGGCGCTGCTACTGATGGGCGTGGAATGCCGCTATGACAAGTTCCGCGCCCGCCACCTCGTGGGCTCCCATGAGTTGCAGGAGTTCGCCGGGGAGTTCTCCGACCACGCGGAGCGCATCTTGCGTGACGAGATCATCCGCCGCTTCGGCTTCGATCCGGGCGACATGAACACGAACAAGGCGGTGTTGTCGCTGTGTACGGAAAACCGCTTTGACTCGTTGATCGACCACCTCCACGCCCTCCCGGCATGGGACGGGAAGCCGCGCCTTGATTCCTGGCTGATCGACTTCTGCGGGGCGGAGGATAGCCCATACACGCGCGCCGCCGGGGCCGTGTGGCTGACCGCGGCAATCGCTCGCGCCTTCGAGCCGGGCGTGAAGTTCGATTACATGCTGGTTCTGATGGGAGGCCAAGGCGTGGGGAAATCGACCGCGCTGCGCATCCTCGCGGGTGATGGGTTCTTCTCTGATGCCGCCTTCCTTGGGGCGCGGGACGCCCGCGAAGTCTTGGAGGTGTCCTCCGGCGTGTGGATTCTCGAATGCGCGGAGCTGGACGGCATGAGCAAGAAGGACGTTTCAGCCCTCAAGGCGACGATTGCCCGGCAGGCCGACACAGGACGCCCGGCCTACGCGCGCAGCCCTGTCACGGTCCCCCGGCGCTTTGTCTTGGCGGGAACAACCAATGAGGAGCGTTTCCTACAAGACCCGACCGAGAACCGCCGCTTCTGGCCGGTCGCCGTGTCCCGTGTAGACCTCGAAGGCCTGCACGCCGCGCGTGACCAGCTCATCGCGGAGGCGCTGGCCCGCTACCGCTCCGGCGACTACGCGCTGACCCTCGAAGGGGAAGCTGCCACCGGCGCGAAGCAGGCGCAAGCGCAACGCCGCGTGGTCGATGAAGGCTACATGGAGTGCCTCGAAGGCCTGCGCGACGAAATCCAGCAATGGAAGGGCCAATGGATCGTCAAAACGGAAGCGGTCTACAACCGGCTGGGCATCCCGCAGAAGGACCGCAACGGCGGAGTACCCCGGAGGGTGAAGGAGGCGATGACGGCGCTGAAATGGAAACCGGACGGCCCTGTGCGTATCGACGGTGAAGTGTGCCGCATCTACGTCTGGGCCGGGGACGGAAACCCGGCGGGCCTCGCCCCCTTCTGATGGGCGAGGTGCCAGAGTTACGCCGAAATGGACCCTTTCCACGTTACGGCCGGAAATCCATCAACGGGTGGGCTTCCGGCTGTATTTTTTGGGTCAGCGTTACGGATAACGCGGCAATTCCTAATAGACCTTCCCGCGTATACGGCGCGACGCCCTACGCCCACGGGTCGGGCGGGAGCCGGTCCCGGTTCTCCTCCCCTCCTGAAGTCTTTTACCTACTTTCCCCGTAACCGCGTAACGGAAAGACGGGAAAGCCAGAAGCGTATGGGGTCCGGGGTGGTTACGTGGAAGATGCCCCGCCGCGTATCGACCCGTAACCCCGTAACGGCTCCCGCCCCTTGGGCTGATTCACCCCCGCGCCGCCGCCCGGCGTCATGGGCCAGCAACGACCGGCGCACATACAAGATCGGGCCGCGCTGACTATGGCGGAGGATTCCTCCCCTCAGACCTCCATAGCCGTTGGAATCTCCGCATGTTTCGCGGAGAAACCCGCCTATACACCCGCCTAAAAATCTTTATCTCTCGTGATCCGGTCGCTAGAATCTATCGAAACTGAATTCACGATAGGACCCGACCATCATGGCCCGCTTCATCCTGTACGCCCGCCGGGCACTCGACACCGACCCCGCCACTGAGGACCAGTTCGCCCCGCTCCGCGCCTTCTGCGCCGCTGCTGGGCATGAGGTGGTCGCTGAGTACGCTGACGAGAACATCGACACCCGCGCCGCCCGCGATCCCCGCCCGTACCTTGACCGCGCGATCTTCGACACCCTCCGGGGCGCAGCGGATGGCATCGCTGCTGTTTCGTTCGACCGGCTGGCCCGTAGTGTGGGCGACCTCGAAAAGCTGCTACGCGAGCTGTCCGTGGCTGGCGCTGGCCTGTACGTCGCTGACCTCGACCTCGACACCCGCACGCCCGCCGGGGCCGCGATCCTCCGCGCCGTCGCCGCCGTGGTCACGTTCGACAAGGCTGTGCGCGTAGAAGCCCTTCGCCGGGGCCACCGCAAGGCGAGGGCCAAGGGCGTGAAGATCGGCGCACCTCGCATGTCCCGGAGCCTTGAGGACAAGATCGCCGCGCTGCTCAAGGCCGGGGTGAAGCCCGACCGTGTCCGCACGATCACGCACGCTGGCAAGTCCGCGATCTACCGCATCAGGAAGGACTTGGAAGCCGCCGCCGCCCTCGCCACCGAGGAGGCCGAAGCATGAGCCGCAACACCCAACTGACCAAGGGCATCGTCCGCGACCTCGCCACGAAGGGCCTGCCCGCTGACGCGCTGAACGTAGTGCGCGAACTCGCCGCCGAAGGGTGCCGTGAGCACGCTATCCGCCGGACCCTTGGGCTATCCCCCGCGCAGTGGAACGCCCTCAAGAAGGATGACGCCGAAGGCGAGCTGTCGCCGCTGGCGCT
>DYKZ01000045.1 GCA_020722345.1 Anaerolinea thermophila
GCTGTGAAAGAACGCGGCCTCTTGCGCCTGTTTCTTGAGTGCGCTATAATAACCCGCCTGCGGAAGCAGAACAAAGTTACGTATGCAGTAGAGGAACGAAAGATGCCCATTTATACCTATCGTTGCGCGAACTGCGGGGTGCAGTTCGATAAATTGCAATCCTTCAATGATCCTCCGCTTGTCCGTTGTCCGGAGTGCGGGAAGCACAAGTTGAAGAAGGTGTACCAGCCGGTGGGAATCGTCTTCAAGGGGTCGGGCTTCTATGCGACCGACCACCATTCTCCATCGGGACAGACGCCCAAGAAAAATAGCAAGAAGGACGGCTCCGAGGTGGCCGAGACGACGCCCAAGGATTGACCTTCATACCTGGAGGCCGAGCAGGGACGCACTCTCTAGTGCGTCTCTGTTATTTTTTTAATGGCGCGCGGCGCTTCGGTGTCATAGCCCTTGGCGCGCGTCAGGTGACAGGCGAATAACTGCGCCGGGACAATACTGACCAGCGGCGTTAGCCACTCCGGCATCCCGGCCGGCAGGAGGATGGCAGACTGGGCCGGTTCCAAGGCGCGTTCGTCATCGGAGATAACTAGCAATTCGGCGTTGTGGACCTGGCGCAAGCGGGTCAGCATCTCCAGCATCGAGTCCAGCACTCGCCCGTTGACCGCCACAGCCAGCACCGGGAAGCCGCCGCCGACCATGGCGATCGGTCCGTGCTGGAAATCGGCGGAGGAGTATGGCTCGGCGATCACATAGGTGAGTTCCTTCAATTTCAACGCCCACTCGAATGCGGTGGCATAATTGTAGCCGCGCCCCAGCACCACACATTGCTGCATGTAGCGGTAACGTTGGGACATCTGCGCAACCGCCCCGTCCTGGGCGATCGCCTCCTCGACGAATGCTGGCAGGCGCTCGAGATCGTTCCACATCTCCCCGTCATTTTTCAAGGCAGCCGAGAGCATGGCCAGCGCCAGCAGTTCGGCAGTGTAGGTTTTGGTCGCCGCGACGGCCTTCTCCTCCCCCGCCTGGATATCCAGCACCAGGTCGGCGGCCTGTGCGAGCGGCGAGTTGGGCGCGTTCGTAACGGCCAGCGTCAGGCAGCCCTGGCGGCGGCCCTCCTCCAGCACAGACACGATATCCGGCGACTGTCCCGATTGCGAAATCGCCACCACAAGCGCCCCGTCCAGCCGCGGCGGCTGCTGGTAGTAGGTGAAGAGCGAAGGGGTCGCCAACGCGACCGGGAGGCTGTTCTGCGCGCCGAGGAGGTAGTTCGCGTAGCGCCCGGCATTGTCGGACGTTCCGCGCGCCGCCAGGAACGCGTAACGGACCTCGCGCCTGCGGACGGCTGCGGCGATTTCCTCCACCCTTTGGCGCTGTCCGAGCAGACTGCCTAAGCGTAAGGGTTGTTCGAAAATTTCATCGTGGAGGGTCATGCGGGTATTGTACCCCTTAAAACACAAAGCCCGGATTTTTCCGGACTTTCGAACTTGGCGGTCCCGACGGGATTCGAACCCGCGGTCTCGGCCTTGACAGGGCCGCATGTTAAGCCACTACACCACGGGACCGTTAGCGGGCGCAACTATACCACAGGGAAATTTTTGCGTCAAGGCGAGCCTGCGCCATACAGCGATGGATCGGTCGGCGTGCGCCCGGAAGGGTCGTAGACGTACACGTATTCGCCCACGCTGGCCCAGTCGAAGATCCAGCGCGAGTCGCCCACCGAAAGGTTCACGCAGCCGTGGCTGCGCGGGTATCCCAGGCCGGTGTGCCAGTATTCCCCGTGCAGGGCGCGCTTCTGGTCGAAGTACATTGTCCAGGGCACATCTTGAAGGTAGTAGTAATCCGAGCGATCCGAAGCGGTCGCTCCGCTCATGGTCTCGATGGCTTTCATTTCATAAATTTGGAAGACGCCCGGCTGGGTCCAGAACGGCTCCACGCCGGTCGAGACGAGGGTGGCAAAAACGAGTTGGTTATCCTCGTAAACGGCCAGCGTCTGTTCGTCCAGGTTGACCTCGATCCAGCGGCTGGTTGGCACCCCTTCGGGCGGCGCAGTGCGCGGGTCCACGCGGGCAACGTGACGGTAGTCCAGCCACTCGTCTGGCCCCACCAGCAGCCAGGTATGGCCGTCCACTTCCTGCGTGGCGAAGACTTGGACGACATTGTAGCGGTAGTAGGTCTTCCCGGTCTCGGGCGCGCCGAAGCCGGGGGTTTGGTAGGAAGGCACTTGCCCCAGCACCCAGCCGAAGGAGGTGCGCGGGGTGGAACTGAACAGCAGCCCCTGGAAGATGGGCAGGGCGGCGCGGGCGCCCTCGGCGCGAATCCACGACCCGTCGCGCAATTGGTAGAAGCCGCCCTGCTCGGTATCCACGAGCGCCTGGTAGGAAACGTAGATGAAGCCAGGCTCGATGTAGTTCGACGGCTGGTTGTCAATACCGTCTTGTAGCGAGAGAAATAGTGGAGTTCCCGCTTCGGTGACTTTGAAGTATGAATATGGGATGCTGTTCAATGCCGCCTCGGGGGGATAGGCCGGCAGGGACAGCCGCGGGTAGGGGATGCCTTCCGCGGCGGCCCGCGTCAGGTCCGCGGACGGGCCGAGGGGGAGGCAGTCGTCGGGCGCGGCCTCGTAAACGCCCGGGACGCAAACCACCGAGCCGGATTCAGGCTCCGGGTCCGCTTCGCTACGGAACGGCAGGCTCTTCCCCGATAAGAAGCCGCTTACCAGGATCAGCAGGGAAACCAGGATGTTGAGTGCGCGCATGATTGCCTGTACAGGGACGGGATTATAGCACGATTTTTCATCTTACTATTTTGTAAGCGATAGTCATCCTTTTGGGGGATGGGTAACTTGACACATTGTCTGCCCTGTGCTAAATTTGCTGCATCCGATTCTGTAAATTTAAGATATTGGGACAAGGAGGCCGGCTTGACTAAGAATCGTACGCAATTGATGGTGGACCGTCTGCGTGAGTTGCAGGCATCCTCGCCGGATATCGAAGCGTCTGCTGTGGTGAGTGTAGATGGTCTGAGCATTGCTTCAGCCCTCCCGCAGGGGGTGGAGGAAGACCGCGTCTCTGCCATGTCGGCTGCCATGCTTTCACTGGGCGAGCGCATCGCCACCGAACTGGGGCGCGGCTCGCTGGAGCAGGTTTACATCAAAGGCTTGAAAGGCTATGTTGTGCTGATGTCGGTGGGAGAGGAAGCGGTGCTGACGGCCTTGGCGCGCGAACAGGCTAAACTGGGCCTGATCTTCCTGGATATGCGCCGCGCCGCAGAAGACCTGACGAAACTCATTTAAGGGTAGGATACCATGGAGAAAATTCCAAAGAGCGGTTACTATTACGCCAACAAATTCGCCCGCATTGCCCTGGAGGCCTATGAAGAGGTGATGGGTAAAAATGGATTGAATGCCATCCTGAACCTGGCGGGTTTGAGCAATTTGATAGACAACTATCCGCCCGACAACTTGGAGCGTGAGTTCGATTTTGCCGATTTCACTGCCGTCCACGTGGCGCTGGAAGAGATGTATGGGCCGCGCGGCGGCCGCGGGCTGGCCCTGCGCGCCGGGCGCGCCACTTTCAACGATGCCCTGAAGAATTTCGGCGCCCTGGCCGGCGTGGGCGACCTGGCATTCAAAGTGCTGCCCCTGCAGGCCAAGATCCGCATCGGGCTTCCGGCGGCGGCGAAGATCTTCTCCCAGGTTACTGACCAATACTCGACAGTGGACGAGACAGAAGACGCCTTCCTCTGGACGATCCACCGCTGTCCGATTTGCTGGGGCCGCCAAGGAGAGGATAAGCCGGTCTGTTACATTTCAACCGGCCTGCTCCAGGCTATGCTGACCTGGGTCTCCGGCGGGCTGGAGTTCCGCGTGAATGAATCCAAGTGCCATGCGATGGGCGACAGCGTGTGCGAGTTCGTAATCCAGAAGGAACCGATTTCCTGAGGCATCCTCTTATGAGCGAGGCGAAACAAAAAATTCTCATTGTCGAAGACGACTTGGATGTAGCCGACATGCTGAACGCTTATTTCCGCGTCCAGGGCTATGAGGTCTTTACCGTGAACTGGGGGGAGGACGGTTTGCGCGCTTGCCAGGCCTCCCGCCCCGACCTGGTCATTCTGGATATTCGCCTGCCGGACATTGACGGCTACGAGGTGGCGCGCCAGTTGCGCGCCAACCGCCGCACCGCCGACATCCCGATTATCTTCCTGACCGAGAAGCGCGAGCGCAGTGACCGCCTGCAGGGGCTGGAACTGGGCGCCGACGATTACATCACCAAGCCCTTCGACGTACAGGAACTGCGCTTGCGTGTGCGCAATGCGATGATGCGCGCCCGCCAGGATACCCTCACCAACCCCGTCACCAGCCTGCCGGACGGCACACTGGTGGATGAGCACCTGGGCGATTGCCTGCGTCGCACCGACTGGGCGATGCTGATTATCTCGCTGGAAAACCTTGATTCCTTCCGCGAGACCTATGGATTTGTTGCCTCCGATGATGTCCTCAGAGCCGTGAGTCTGATGATCCAGAATGCAGTCCGCGAACTGGGCGGCCGTGAGGATTTTCTCGGCCATCTTGACACTACTGATTTTGTTCTCGTTACCAAGGCAGACCGCGCCGCGGCCATCCAGGAGCGCGTCCGTTCCCGGCTGGAGCAGTCCATGGATTATTTCTACCCCATCAAGGACCGGGAGCAGCCGGCCATGCTCAAGAACCGCCTCAAGATCAAGATGGGTGAATTGACCCCCGCCGAAGGCGTTTTCACCACGGTGGAGACGCTCAAACTAGCCCTCCTGCGCAAGAAAAAGTAGGTATGCCTTCCAGAATTACCCTCGTCCTACCCACCTATAACGAAGCGGAGAACCTGCCGAAACTGGTCTCCGCTTTATTTGCGCTTCCTTTGCAGTTGAACATCCTCGTTGTGGACGACAACAGCCCGGACGGGACTGGCCGCCTCGCCGACGAACTGGCAGCGGCGCACCCCGGCCGCATCGAAGTGATGCACCGCAGCGGGAAACTGGGATTGTCTTCCGCCTATTTGCAAGCCTTCCATCAACTAATCGAACGCGCCGACGTGGATGCCATCGCGCAGATGGACTGCGACTTCTCCCACGACCCGGCTGTGCTGGTTACCATGGCAGAACGCATCGAGACTTGCGACCTGGTTATTGGTTCGCGCTACATCCCCGGCGGCAGCACCGACATCCACTGGCCGGCCTGGCGCAAAGCGCTCTCCGCTTTTGGCAACTTCTATGCCCGCGCCATCCTCAGTCTGCCGATCCGGGATGTGACCGGCGGCTACCGGCTGTGGAGAAAGTCCACCCTCCAGGCCATGCCGCTCGAACGGGTCAAATCCAGCGGCTACGTTTTTATGGTCGAAATGGCCTGCCTGGCCCACTTACTAGGTTCCAGAATTGTCGAAACACCGATCTATTTTGCCGACCGGCGCTGGGGAAAATCGAAAATGTCCTTCCGCATCCAGGTGGAGGCGGCGCTCCGCGTCTGGCAGGTCTTGTGGCACTACCGCGACCTGCGCCGCCAGGCGAAGGCTGCCAGAGGCCGTTAGTTCGTCTTCACGGCCTGATATTCCCCGCTCAAGACTTTCCACTCTTCCAAACTGAGCGTTTCTGCCCGCCGCCGCGGTTCGATCCCCGCTGCGGCGAGCATTTTTTCTGCCTCGGCAGGGGCGAGTTTCAGACCCGCCGAAAGAGAGTTGCGCAGGGTCTTCCGCTTCTGGGAAAAGCCCGCCTTTGCGAGTGCGAAGAAGGCATCCAGCAAGGCAAATGGAATCACCGGCTCGGCGTAGATGTCCACGCACAGCACCGACGAATCCACTTTGGGCGGCGGATAGAACGCCCCAGCCGGGATGTGCGCCCTGGTCTGCGGGCGGCCATACACCTGCACGCTCAATGCCAGCAGGCTCATCTCCCCCGGCAGAGCGCAGATGCGGCCGGCGACTTCCTGCTGGACGGTCAGCACGATCCGCCGAGGGCGGGCAGCGCTTTCCAACAAATGGCGGATGACCGCCGACGTGATGTAGTAGGGGAGATTCGCCACAACCAGATAGTCGCCTGCCGGCATCAGTTCCGCCGGGTCGAGTTTCAGGATGTCCCCCTGCACCAGCCGGACGTTCCGGTAGGGAGCCAGAGTCGCTTCCAGGGCGGGGAACAGGCGCCCGTCCAGTTCGACGGCGGTTACCGAAGCGGCCAGCAGCGCCAGATAGCGGGTAAGACTGCCCAGGCCGGGGCCAATCTCCAGCACCGCGTCTGCAGGCCTGAGGTCCGCTGCCGAAACGATCTGTTGCAGCGCCTGGTTGTCGTGCAGGAAATTCTGTCCCAATCCCTTGCTGGGGCGCAATCCATACTGGTGCAGGATGGAGGTAACGTTCAGTGGGGGGAGCGAGGGGAGACTCATGGCAGGGTGTACAGGTCGGCGATGTTGGCGGGGACGGGCGTCAGGAAATAGACGGTCACGTATTTGTTGGCCCAGTCAATCACGTCCGTTTCGGCGTAGCCCAGGTCAATCCAGTAGGTACCCCAGTAGGCGCTGGTCATGGCGCCGTTGTTGTCGGCGATGACCGCCGCCCCGTAGCCGGGAACGTAGACGCGCTCGCCGGCCAGAAGCAGGTACCAGGGATAAACCATTGCCACCACCCCTTTCTGGACGGGCAACCCGGAGGCCGTGCCGTAGTGGCAGATAGTCGTGCCGGGGATGCAGGGTTTGTAGTAGGTGGCGTAAAGCGTGAGGGCGCGCCAGTACTCGATGGTAACGCCGTCCACCACCGCCGTGCGGATGACGACCTTTGTGCCGATTCCCATCACCTCGTCCACCGGCGGGCGGACAACAGCCTCGGTCTCGCTGACCTGGGAGACCTGCACGCCATCCTCGCTGCGGGTGCGGATACGGGCAATGGCCAGCCCCGCCTGTCCGCCCTGGATGAGCGCCCGCTGGTCGAGTTCCAGGTCGGCAGAGAGTTCGATGCGCGTCCCGTAGGGGATGGATTTCTGTGCCAGGGCAACGCTCTCGACGACGCGCACAACGCGGATTTGCCCGTCCGGGGGCAGCGGCTCGTCTTCGGACGGGAGGCTGGCATCCAGCCCGATGAGCGGGATGCCGGCTTCGGCCAGCGCCTGCCCCACCGTGTCTGCGGCCGAGCGGATGCGCGCCTCCAGCCCGTCCACCGTAACCGTGAGTTCCTGGGATGGCCTCCAGGAGACGGTCAGGTCGCCGCTGATAGGAGTCTCGGCAGGCGGGTCGAGACGGTCGGCGGCGTGGAGGTCGAAACCGGCTTCCGTCAGCGCTTCGCCGACGGTGAGGGCGGAGGTCTGGAGCGTGAGAGGCTCGCCGCCGGGCGTGACAAGGGTCAGCGTGACGGCGCGGCGGATGGTGAGCGTGAGGGAGGGCGACTCCGGCAGGGGGGCGTCGAGGGGGAGTCGTGCGCCGAGATACAGGAGGCGGTCGTCGGGTCCGAGCGTGACGCCTACCTCGGTGAGCGCCTCCACGACGGTCTGCGCGGCGCCGGTCAGGGTGAACACCCGCTCGCCGTCGAGGATCGTTATACGTGAGTTTTGCGGCTGGCAGGCGGCCAGGAACAGGATCAACACGGCAGCCGACCAGGGGATGCGTTTCATGCCGGTAATTCTACCAGAGACGGAGAAGACTACGATATAATCCCCTCTTGGAGAAGCAACATGAACATCTTCTTGACCGGCGGGGCCGGTTACATCGGCTCCGCCACTGCCGACATGCTCTTGCAAGCGGGGCATTCCGTCACCGTGTACGATTCGCTCGTGACCGGTTACCGGGCCGCCGTTCCCGGGGCGGCGCGTTTCATCCAGGCCGATCTGGCAGACTCTTCTGCTCTGGCTGACGCGCTGGCCTCGGAAAAATTCGATGCCGTGATGCATTTCGCCGCCTTCATCGAGGCCGGCGAGAGCATGAAAGACCCCGGCAAATTCTTCCGCAACAACCTGGCCAATTCACTGACGCTGATTGAGACCGCCGTCCGCGCCGGGGTGCGCCGCTTTGTGCTTTCGTCCACGGCGGCAGTTTACGCCTCCAGTGACGCGCCCCTCAGCGAAGACTCGCCCATTGAGCCGGCCAATGCTTATGGCTTTACCAAACTTGCCATCGAGCAGGCGCTCGAATGGTACCGCCGCATCCACGGCCTGCATTATGCCGCCCTGCGCTACTTCAACGCCTGCGGCGCGCTGCCGGGACGCGGCGAGGCCCACCAGCCCGAGTCGCATCTCATCCCGCTGGTGCTGAAGACCGCCCTCGGCCAGCGCGAGGCAGTGTCCATCTACGGCACGGATTACCCGACCCCCGACGGCACCTGCATCCGCGACTACATCCACATTGCCGACCTCGTCTCGGCCCACCTGCTGGCGCTGGAAGCGCTGGGAGAACGCGACCGGCTCGTCTACAACCTCGGTAACGGGAACGGCTACTCGGTCCGCGAAGTGATTGAGGCCGCCCGCCGCGTGACCGGACGCCCGATCCCGGCTGTCGAGTCCCCGCGCCGCCCCGGCGACGCGCCGCGCCTCGTCGCGTCGTCCGAAAAAATCCGCCGTGAATTGGGCTGGACACCTCAGCACCCCGGCCTGGACGATATCATCGCCTCGGCCTGGGAGTGGCATTCCTCGCACCCGGAAGGGTATAAATGACTACGTTTGTGGTTGTGCTGGTCGGCTGGATTTTCTCGCTCTGCCTGCACGAGTTTTCTCACGCTCTTGTTGCCTACCTCGGCGGGGATACGACAGTGCGCGACAAAGGCTATCTCACGTTCAACCCGCTGAAATACACCCATCCAGTCTATTCCCTGCTCGTACCGCTGCTGTTTCTCGTCCTGGGCGGGATCGGACTGCCAGGCGGGGCGGTCTATATCGAGACCTGGCGTCTGCGCGGCAAAGGCTGGGAGAGCGCCGTCTCGCTGGCCGGGCCGCTCTCGAACCTGCTGCTGGCGATCCTGCTGGCGGCAGTCTTGCAGTTCGCGCCTGCCAACGGAGGCGGCATCTGGCCGGGACTGGGCTTCCTGGCCTTGCTGCAAATCTCGGCAGTGGTGCTCAACCTCCTGCCCGTGCCGCCCTTTGACGGCTACGGCGCGCTGGCGCCATCCCTGAGCATGGATTTGCGCCTGCAAATTGCGCGTGCCAGCGCCTACATCACCCTCGGCGTTTTTCTCATCCTGTGGAATGTTTCGTTCGTCAACAATGCCTTCTGGAACGTAGTCTTCTGGCTGGGGGAGGCTCTGCATCTGCCATTCGATTTGGTTCTCCAAGGGTACGCTTTGTTCCGATTTTGGAGGAGCTGAGGCGGCATCCTTCATCCGCGCGGCGGCCATCCGGCCGTCGCTGTACTTTCTAACGCTCCTCTTATTGACGCTCATTTTCCTGCATGGTATCATTATTCTGTCTATTTTAGCACTCTCGAAGCGAGAGTGCTAAAATAAAGTCTGTTCGTGGATTGCGATGCAAATGTTGGCCGACCTGACCGAACGTCAGCGCTTCCTCCTCAACCTGATCGTGCGCGAGTACACCGAGACGGCACAGCCGGTCGGTTCGCGCAACCTGGTTGAAAAATATCACCTTGATCTTAGCCCGGCCACCATACGTAATGAAATGGCCGTCCTGACCGATTTCGGCTACCTGCGCCAGCCTCACACCTCGGCGGGACGTATCCCCACCGAAGAGGGGTACCGCTACTTCGTCACGCACATCGTTTACCAGGCCGACCTGCCCGAAGCGGCGCGGCACACCATCAGCCACCAGTTCTACCAGGCGCGGCAGGACGTGGAGCAGTGGATGCCGCTGGCGGCCTCCATCCTGGCGCGCCATTCCAGGGCGGCCTCCCTTGTCACTGCGCCTCACGCCGAGCGGGCGCGCCACAAGCACCTGGAACTGATCTCCACCCAGGGACGCCAGGTACTCATGGTGCTTGTCCTGACCGGCGGAGAAGTACGCCAGCAATTGCTGACCCTGGCTGAACCGGTCACCCAGAAGCGCCTTTCGGAGGCGGCCGCCGCCCTCAACCTCGCCTGTAACGGCAAGACCACCGAGGAAATTGCCGCTCTCCCGCCACGCGCCGATGCCCTCGAAAAAGACATCCTCACCCTCATCCTGGCAGATATGAACCGCGACGAGCAGCGTCTCTCAGGCGAGATTTACCTCGACGGCCTGACCAATGTCCTGTCGGAACCCGAATTCCTCGGCTCCGACGATGCCCGGCGCGCCATCCGCCTGTTTGAAGAGCGCAGCCTGCTCCAGAACCTGCTCATGCGTGTCATGCCCGATTCGAGCGTGGGCGGTGTGCAGGTCGTGATTGGCGGCGAAGGCAAGTGGGAGGAACTCAAACAATGCTCGGTTGTCCTGGCCCGTTACGGCATGCCCGGACAGGCCACCGGCATGTTGGGCGTCTTTGGCCCAACCCGCATGGCTTATTCGCGGACCATTCCCACCGTCCGCTTCATGGCCGACCTGTTGAGCGGCCTCGTTTCAGAAACCATTGCTGGAGAAGAAAATGAGCAATAAGAAAGACAAAGTGCGCCCTCCTGCCGCCGAAGCGGAGACGACGTCCCCAGGAACCGCCGCGCCGGCTGAAGGTCCCGCGCCCGAGGCGGCGCCGGACGCTTCCTCCGCCCAGGCCGGTTTGCCGGAGCAACTGGCCGAAGTCCAGTCCCGCGTTGCCGACCTGGAAAAGCAATTGGCCGAGGTGCAGTCCCAGGCAGACGAATACAAGGACGGCTGGCAGCGCGCTGTGGCCGAACTGCAGAACTACCGCCGCCGCGTGGAACGCGAACAGGCCGAGAGTTACCAGGCGGCGCTGGGCAGCATCGTCAAACGCTACCTGACCATCCTGGATGACCTTGAGCGCGCCCTGGCGCACCGCCCCGCCGACCTGCCCTGGGCGGACGGCATCGAACTCATTTACCGTAAACTTCAGACTATTCTGGAGAATGAAGGCCTGAAGCGCATTGAAGCCGAGGGCCAGCCCTTCGATCCGAACTTCCACGAAGCGATTGCTCAGGAAGCCGCCGAAGGCGTGGAAAGCGGGATGGTGATTGGCGTCGTACAGCACGGCTACATGCTGGGCGAGCGCGTCATCCGCCCGGCGATGGTAAAAGTTGCGCAGTGACGCCGCGCATCCGCGTCACGTATGTCCATACTGCGTGACGCCGGAACATTTGATACAGGAACACTCAATCAGGAGACCTCATGGCAAAAATCATCGGCATTGATCTCGGCACCACCAACTCCGTCTGCGCGGTCATGATGGGCAACGAGCCGGTCGTCATCCCCTCCTCGGAGGGGGAGCGGCTGGTCCCCTCGGTGGTGGCTTTCAACAAAAATCACGAGCGCCTGGTGGGACGCGTAGCGCGCAACCAGGCCATCGTCAATTCGCAGCATACGATCTTTTCCATCAAGCGCTTCATGGGGCGCAAGTACGAAGACGCCGAAGTCCAGCGCACCCTGCCGCGTGTCCCCTACACCGTGCTGCCCGCCGAGAACGGCGACGTGCGCGTCCGGCTGGATGAAAAGGAATACTCCCCGCCCGAGATCTCGGCCATGATCCTGGCCAAGATCAAGGGCGACGCCGAGGCCTACCTGGGCGAACCGGTCACCCAGGCGGTTATCACCGTCCCGGCCTATTTCAACGACGCCCAGCGCAATGCCACCAAGGACGCCGGCAAGATTGCCGGATTGGAAGTGCTGCGCATCATCAACGAACCGACCGCATCCTCCCTGGCCTATGGGCTGGACAAGAAGGCCAACGAAGTCATCGCTGTCTATGATTTAGGCGGCGGGACGTTCGACATCTCCATCCTCGACGTGGGCGAGGGCGTCTTCCAGGTGCGCTCCACCAGCGGTGACACTTTCCTGGGCGGCGACGATTTCGACCTGCGCCTCATGGACTACTTGATCCAGGAATTCCAGAAAGAGAACAACATTGACGTGCGCCAGGACAAGCAAGCCATGCAGCGTCTGCGCGAGGCCGCCGAGAAGGCCAAAATCGAACTTTCGAGCATGATGCAGACCGAGATCAACCTGCCCTATCTCACCGCCGACGCCTCCGGCCCCAAACACCTTGTCCTGACTCTCACGCGCGCCAAACTGGAACAACTGACCGGCGACCTGGTCGAGAAGACCCTCGCTCCGGTGCGGCAGGCGCTTTCGGACGCCAGTCTCTCCCCGGCGGATGTCAACGAGGTGGTGATGGTTGGCGGCATGACCCGTATGCCTGCCGTGCAGGAGGCCGTGCGCCGTTTCTTTGGCAAAGAACCCCACAAGGGTGTCAATCCCGACGAGGTGGTCGCCGTCGGCGCGGCCATCCAGGCCGGTGTGCTGGGAGGCGAGGTCAAGGACATTCTCCTGCTCGACGTGACGCCCCTGACCCTCTCCATCGAGACCCTCGGCGGGGTGGCCACTCCCCTCATCGAGCGCAACACCACCATCCCCACCCGCCGCAGCCAGATCTTCTCCACTGCCAGCGACAACCAGACGCAGGTCGAGATCCACGTCCTGCAGGGCGAGCGCCCGATGGCTGTGGACAACAAGTCGCTGGGCAAGTTCATGTTGGACGGCATCCCGCCCGCCCCGCGCGGCATCCCGCAGATTGAAGTGACCTTCGACATTGACGTCAACGGCATTCTCAAAGTCACCGCCCTCGACAAAGCCTCCGGCCGCAGCCAGAACATCACCATCACGGCCTCCTCCGGTCTCTCGAAGGAGGAAATCGAGAACATGCGCCGTGAAGCCGAAGCGCATGCCACTGAGGACAAAAAGAGACGCGACCTCATCGAGGCGCGCAACACTGCCGACAGCGCCGTCTACAGCGCGGAAAAAGTGCTGTCCGAGTTCGGCGACAAGGTGTCGGACGAGTTGAAGGCCGAGGCGCGCGCGGCAGTGGACGAGGTCCGGAAAGTGAAGGATGGCGAGGACGCAGATGCCATCCGCAAGTCTGTCGAAACGCTCAGCCAGTCCGTCCAGAAGATCGGGGCGGCGGCCTACCAGCAGCCCTCGGAGCAGCCCGGACCCGAGGCCGGCCCCGCCGGTCCCGAACCGGGAGCCAATCCTGAGGCGGATGACAAGGCCAATTAACAGTTGACAGTCCAGCGTGTTCAAGACCGCCAACCTGCCAATGTGGAAACGTGACAACGTATGACCAACCGTGACTACTACGACATCCTCGGCGTTCCCAAGAATGCCTCTGCGGAAGACATCAAGGCTGCCTTCCGTAAACTGGCGCGCCAGTACCACCCTGACGTGAGCAAAGAAGCCAACGCCGAGGAGAAGTTTAAGGAGATCAACGAAGCCTATGGTGTGCTCTCCGATCCGGAGAAACGCCGCCGCTACGACCAGTTTGGCCGCGCCGGGCTGGGTGACATGGGCGGCGTCAACATGCACGATTACACCATGGACTTCAACGACCTGGTGGAGGAACTGTTCGGCAGTTTTGGCTTTGGCTTTGGGACTTCCTCCGGCCCCCGCTCCCGCCGCCCGCGCCGGGGACGAGATCTGCAAGCCTCGGTCTCCTTGAGGTTCGAAGAGGCTGTCTTTGGGACAGAGAAAATCGTCGAGATCACGCGCAACGAAGTTTGCTCCACCTGCCACGGGTCGGGAGCCGCCCCCGGCACTACGCCGCAGCGTTGCCCAACCTGCGGCGGGCGCGGCGAGGTGCGCCAGGTGCGGCAGACCATCCTGGGCTCGATGATGCAATCCGGTCCCTGCCCGACCTGCGGCGGGCGCGGAGAGGTGATCCCCTCGCCTTGTCCTACTTGCCGCGGCAGCGGGCTGGAGCGCAAAACGGTCAAGAAAGTTGTCTCCATCCCTGCCGGCGTGGATACCGGGACGCAGATCCGCCTGGCCGGGGAGGGGGAGCCGGGCACGCTGGGCGGACCGCAAGGCAACCTGTACATCCTCATCAGCGTCGAGCCGCATAAGTTTTTCAAGCGGCGCGAAAATGATATTATCCTGAACCTGGATATCAACGTGGCGCAGGCCGTACTTGGCGCGGAGATCGAAGTCCCGACCGTGGAGGGGAAAACGGAGAGACTTTCCATCCCGCCAGGCACACAGCCTGGGAAGATATTCACGCTCAAAGGACGCGGCATTCCCTACCTGCGTAAGTCGGGCCGCGGCGACCAATTGGTCATCATCAACGTGGACATCCCCACCCGCTTGACCAAGGAACAGCGCGAACTGTTCGAGAAACTGGCTGCCACCCTGGGGACGGCCGTCAAGCCGAAGGAGAAGGGCTTCCTGGACTGGTTGAGTGATGCGTTGGGAGGGTAAGGGGCGCCTAGAAATAGTAGGATTTGCACAGTAACACTTTACCTGGCTAGGTAAAGTGTTACTTTTATTATGTTGACTTACATTCGTTTCGGTAGTAAGATGTGTATCAAGAAAGGAGATTCTCAACAATGGAGACGTATGCAACTACAAAAGGCCAGATTGTTATTCCTGCTCCTTTGCGCAAGAAATTTGGCATTTCCGAAGGAACGAAGATTCTTGTTTTCGATGCTGGCGAGTACATTGCTTTGCGTCCTATCACGCAGGAACGTATTTCAAAATTACGCGGGTCTTTGAAAGGAAAAGGAAATCTTCAAACGTTGTTGGAGGAACATCGCAAGGACAGGGAAAGGGAAGATGATGCCCACAAAGGTTCTTGATGCCTATGCTGTGATGGCTTTTTTTTATGATGAACCTGGCGCCCATGCAATTCACAAGTTAATATTGGCTGCTGGCGAAGGGAAAGCCACCTTGCTCCTTTCTGCTGTCAATGCCGGGGAAGTATGGTACTGGATTGCGCGAGGGAGTTCCCAG
Organism: Anaerolinea thermophila; assembly: GCA_020722345.1. Classification (GTDB taxonomy): domain Bacteria; phylum Chloroflexota; class Anaerolineae; order Anaerolineales; family Villigracilaceae; genus UBA877. Next base: position 14,815 of record DYKZ01000045.1, read on the forward strand.
GAGACTGCTGACCAGTATTTGCAGGAACTGGAGGCGATTGGCGTGAGAATCATTGATGCTGATTGGGGCTTGACCCGACAGGCCGCTGCTTTCAAGGCGAAGGGAAATATCTCATACGCAGATTGCTTTGCGGCCGCGCTGGCAAAATCGTGTGCTTGTCCGTTGGTTACGGGGGACAAGGAATTCAAGCAACTGGAAGGCGAAGTTACCATCGAATGGCTGGCGTGACTTCCTGGCTCGAAATCTCCCTCACGGTGGACGGCGAACTGGCGGAAGCCATCGCCGATGTGCTGGCGCGCTTTGCCCCCAACGGCGTGACAACCGAACAAGCCGTCCGCTACAACGATGCGGAGGACGAAGGCACGCCGGTCGGGCCGATCACCGTGCGCGCCTACCTGCCCGCCGATGAAACGCTCGAAGAGAGGCGTCAGAAATTGGAAGAGTCGCTCTACTACCTGGGCATGATCCAGCCCCTGCCCGCGCCGGTCTTTACCCCCATTGCCGACCAGAACTGGATGGAAGTCTGGAAGGAGCGCTACCAGCCCATCCCCATTGGCAGGAAACTGATTATCGTCCCGGCCTGGCTCGATTCGCCAGATGCCTCCCGCATCCCCATCAAAATTGACCCCGGCATGGCCTTCGGCACGGGGACGCATCCCACCACGCAGTTGTGTCTCGAATTTATCGAAGAATTCCTGAGCCCGCAATCGTCAAGCGTCAATCGAAAATCGGTAATTGACATAGGTTGCGGCTCCGGCATCCTTTCGATTGCTGCCCTGAAACTGGGCGCGGCGTTGGCCCTCGGTGTGGACATTGACGAGGCCTCCGTCCGCGCCAGCCGCGAGAACGCCGACGCCAACGGCGTGGAGGCGGAGCGTTTCGCCCTCGGCCTCGGCTCGGTGGCGGAGGTGCTGGCGGGCAGGTTCCAGGTCCGGCAGGCACCGCTGGTGCTGGCCAACATCCTCGCTCCGGTGCTCGTCCGCCTCTTTAAGGCCGGCATGGCCGACCTAATCGAGCCGGGCGGGGTGATCGTCCTGTCGGGCATCCTCGCCGCGCAGGCGCAAACGGTCATCGAGGCCGCGCAGGCTCACGGTCTGGTTTTGACCGGGCGCAGGCAGTTGGGGGACTGGGTGGCGCTGATGTGCAGTCGTTAGGTTAAAACGTTCCAACGTTGCCGCGTTTTATGCTATCATACGGCCAATGACCCGCCGCCGTTTGGTTTTGTACTTGCTGTTGAACGTCCTCGTCTCGGCCGCAGTCACCGGGCTGGTGCTGTTCCTGTACGAACGCTTCGTGCGCCCCGATTGCGCCAGCGGGGTGGGCGCGGCGACCGGCGTGCTCATCTCCGGCGTTGTCGGGCTGGGCGACCTGCAAACCGAGACGATCACCCTGACCAACATCGGCGACCAGCCAATCGTGCTTACCGGCTGGATGCTGCGGGACAGCGACGGCGAGGTCTTCACCTTTCCACAACTCACCCTCTACCCTGGCGGGGCCGTGCGCGTGCATACCGCCTCCGGCGAGGACTCGATCACCGACCTCCACTGGGGCAGCAGCGAACCGCTCTGGAAATCCGGCGAACAGGTCGTCCTCTACGACCTCCAGGGCCTCGCCCGCGCCTTCCACCGCATCCCCTGACACCTGTTCTGTTCACCTGACACCTGTTTACCCGAAGCCTATGTCCCAAACCCTCTACCGAAAATGGCGTCCCCGGCAATGGGAGGAAGTTGTCGCCCAGCAGCACATCGTCCAGACTCTGCGTAATGCGGTTGCCGGCGGACGCGTAGCGCACGCCTACCTGTTCGCCGGTCCGCGCGGCACGGGTAAGACCACCGTCGCCCGCCTGCTGGCCAAAGCCGTCAACTGCCTCGACCCCGACCCCGCCCGCCGCCCCTGCGACAAGTGCGACTACTGCGTGGCCGCCAACGAAGGCCGCTTCCTCGACCTGATCGAGATAGACGCCGCCTCCCAGACCGGCGTGGACGATGTGCGCGACCTGCGTGACAAGATCAACTTCACCCCCAACCAGGGCAAGTACAAAATCTACATCATTGACGAAGTGCACATGTTTTCCAACAACGCCTTCAACGCCCTGCTGAAGACACTCGAAGAACCGCCCCCGCACGCCATCTTCGTCCTCGCCACTACCGAGATTCATAAAATCCCGCCCACAGTGCTTTCACGCTGCCAGCGCCACGAGTTCCGCCGCCTGCCGGTGGATGCCATCGTGGCTCAACTCCAGAAGATCGTCGGCGAGGAGAACCTGCAAGCCGAACCCGAAGCCCTGACGCTCATCGCCCGTCAGTCTGCCGGCGGGATGCGGGACGCCATTTCCCTGCTTGACCAACTTGCCTCCGCCGGTCAGGCTATCACGCTTGACCTGACCCAGGCAGTGTTGGGAACAGCCACCAGCCAGACCGTCTTGGCGCTGGTCGAGGCGTTGCTGAACCGTAATCCTGCCGCCGGCATGGACGCCATTCACACCGCCCTCGACTCCGGCGCCGACCCGCGCCTGCTGGCGCGCCAGATGGTGGACTACCTGCGCGCACTTCTGTTGATCCAGATGGGCAACGCCTCGCAAGTGGACCTTTCGGCGGATGTCCGCGCCCGGGCCGAGACTCACGCTGCGAGGCTTTCCTCCGCCGAAGTCTTGCGCATCATCAAGATATTTAACACCGCTGCCTCCGACCCGCGCAGCGGCTGGCAGCCGTCCCTGCCGCTGGAATTGGCGCTGGCGGAGGCCATCGAGTCGCCGGCAGCCGCCCCGGTCCCCGCGCCGTCCGCTCCGGCGAAGAAAGCCGCACCGGTCGAGAAGCCCGCTCCGCCTCCGGCTAAAGCGGAGACACCTCTCCCTGCCGGGGAATCCGCTGAATTAGGCCTGACCCTGGGGCAGGTGACAAAGGCCTGGAAACAGGTCGGCGCGGCGGTCAGGAACAATATGTCCCTTGGGGCGCTGCTCAACTCGTCCAAGTTGCTTGAACTGAAGAACAACACGCTCGTGCTGGGTTTTGCCAGCGACATCCTGCGCAACAAGGCGGACACGCCTGAACAAGTTGAGGCTATCCGTAAAGCCATCCACGAGGTGCTTGGCGTGGACCTGACTGTGAAGTTCGTGGTCTCGAACGCCAAGCAGACCGCCCGCACAGATGTAAAGCCCGATGGCATGGTCGCCGCGGCGCTCAAAAACGGCGGCGAGATTGTGGACACACAGGAATGACAGGAATCAGAGATTCGGTAACTTTTGTAAACCACAGGTGAGCACAAACACATGCAGATTAGGCTAATTTTCCTCTGGACAGGAGAGTAATTTATGGCAAAAGGATTCAACAAAATGCCCGGCATGGGCGGTCAGGGCGGCATGATGCAGCAACTCCAACGCCTGCAGCAGCAGATGGCTGAAGCGCAGGAGAAACTCGCCCAGGAAACGGTCAGTGCCACAGCGGGCGGCGGCGCGGTCAAGGTCACCATGACTGGCGACCAGCACTGTCAATCTGTTGAGATTGACCCCGAACTGCTCAAGGATGCCGACGCCGAAATGCTCCAGGACCTGGTGCTGACGGCCGTCAACCTGGCGCTGGACAAATCCCGCGAACTCCAGCAGCAGGTCATGGGGCCGCTGGCGGGCGGGCTGCCGTTTTGACGTTCCAACCTGCCGACTTGCAAACGTGGTAACGTTATGCTCCCCGAGCCCATCCAAAACCTGATTTTTGCCCTCGAGCGCCTTCCCGGCATTGGGCCGAAGACTGCCTCCCGGCTGGCCTTTTACCTCCTGCGCGCCCCGGAGGAAATCCCCGCTTCGCTGGCTGAGGCTCTGACCGATCTGAAGACGAAGATTGCCTACTGCCAGGAATGCTTCAACATCACCGTTTCCGGGCGTGAGCGCTGCGAAATTTGCGAGAGTCCCAACCGAGATAGCACGGTCATCTGCGTAGTGGAAGAACCGCTCGATATCCTCTCCATCGAACGCCTGGGGGCGTATCGCGGCAAGTACCACGTTTTGCAGGGCGTTATCAATCCCATCGAAGGCATCGGCCCGGAAGACTTGAAGATCCGCCCCCTGCTCGAACGCATCCAGCGCGGCGGCGTGAGCGAGGTCATCCTGGCTACCGACCCAACCATGGAAGGCGATGCCACGGCCCAGTACCTGCATCCGCGGCTGAAGGCGCTCGGCGTCCACGTCACGCGGCTGGCGCGCGGCCTGCCGGTCGGCGGCGACCTGGAGTATGCCGACCAGAACACGCTCCTGCGCGCCCTCTCTGGGCGGCAGGATATGGGATGAGTCCCGGCGGGGCAGGCGCTGAACCTGCCCCGAATGTTTATGAAAATCACCCTTCTCACCTATGGCTCACGCGGCGACGTGCAGCCCTTCCTGGCGCTGGCGGTTGGGCTGCAAAAGGCCGGGCATACGCCCACGCTGGCCGCGCCGCTCCGCTTTGCCGGCTTCGTCGAGCAGCGCGGCATCCACTTTGCGCCCCTCCCCGGCGCGCGCAGGCTGCGGGTCGGGCGCTCCGCTCGGAGGATGGGGTGGGCAGGGCAGTGGAATTGATCGAGCAATATGTGTCCGCATTCAAGCCGGGGGAGTCAAAACTTAAACCTTAAAAAATCCCGAATTGTCTACAAATTGCTTGACAAGATTGCGCCTGTGCGTATAATAGCCAAGCACACTTAACCCCGATCAGATCTCGTCCTAGTGGACAGATCATTGACAAGCAGATAATCACCTCACGTCAGAGTTTCAACGCAGTAAGGTACGATGCCTGACGAGCCGATGTTGATGGTTGCATCGGCGCTTTCGTCTCTAAACGGCCTTGACAGTGTGGAACGATGCGGGTAGAATACCGCCCGCTTGGTTCAATGGACCTTAACAACTGAAGAGTGATAGGAAGTCAAGCCTAGTCGTTCTTTTTCCGTACTTAACGCTCGCAAGAGCGATAATCTTACGGAGAGTTTGATCCTGGCTCAGGATGAACGCTGGCGGCGTGCTTAATACATGCA